>JBKPCH010000024.1:0-34760 GCA_046727275.1 Candidatus Dormiibacterota bacterium | reverse complement strand
CCCCACGCCAGCCCACCCGCCAGCCTCGGTCCGCCAGTGCCGGCAGGGCCGCCAGTGGTTCGGGGCCCGCGGCGAGGTCGAGCAGGACCGCGCCAGCCGCAGGGGGCGGCGCCTGCGCCACCTCCCACCACGGCACGGCGGCCAGTTCCGCCTCGGCCACGACCACGCGGCGCACGCCGTCCGGCGCACGCCCCAGCTCGTCGAGCCGAAACCGCTGCGCGCTCACGCCGCGCTCGCGGAGCCCCGACGCGATGGCCTCCGCGAGGCTGCCTCCGGCCACTGCCACCGCGGCTGCCGGCTCGACCCGCACCGCGGTGTGCTTCAGCTCCGGCTGGAACGAGACGGGGTCCAGCGCCCTGGCCGTCGTCGCGTTGGCCCAGCCGCCGGGCTGCAGCAGCGGCCCCGCGTGGAACGGCAGGTAGGCGGTCCCCTCCGGCAGCCCGGGGTCCAGCGCCACGCGGGCATGGGCGCCGCCCCGGACAGAGACGGCGCGCGCCAGTGCGCCCTCGCCCACCCCGGCGCGCGCGGCGTCCGCGGGGTGCAGCCACAGCACCGGCTCCTGCCCGCGGCGGAGCGCCGCCACACGGCCGGTGCGAGCCTGCGTGTGCCAGCGATCGCGGTCCCGGCCGGTCAGCAGCCGCAGGGGATGCGCGGCGCTCGGCGCCTCGGCCGGCTCACGGTAGGAGACGGCCACCAGGCGGGGCCGGCCGTCCGCGGTGTGGCAGCGCCCGTCCGTGTAGCGCCGTACCTGCGGGGCGCCGCCGGCCGGGTAGGGCCAGTGCTGCGGCCCGGCGCGCTCCAGGAGGGCGTGGGACAGCGCGGTCATGTCCAGGTCGCGCCCCGCCGTGAGGCGGACGTGCTCGTCGAACACCTCGGACGGCTCGCGCCACCCGAACGCCTGCGGTGCGCCCAGGGCCGCCCCGATGGCGGCGAAGATGCTCCAGTCGGGCCGCGCCTCACCGGGCGGCCGGACGGCCGCCCGCGCCAGCGCGACCCGGCGTTCTGAGCTGGTGAGCGTGCCGCTCTTCTCCCCCCAGGCCGCTGCCGGCAGCAGCACGTGCGCGAGCTCCGACGTGTCGGTCGGATGCACGACGTCCTGGACCACCAGCAGGTCCAGGCGCCCCAGCGCCTCGCGGACCGCGTGGCCGTCGGGCAGCGAGGCGGCCGGGTTGGTGCAGACCACCCACAGGACGCGCACCCGGCGCTCGGCGATCGCGTCGACCAGCTCGACGGCCGTCAGGCCGCGTCCGGGCGGCAGCGGGCCCAGGTTCCAGTGGCGCTCCACCTCCACGCGGCCTGCGGGATCGTCCCAGCCGCGGTGGCACGCCAGCTCGGTGGCCACGCCGCCGACCTCGCGCCCGCCCATGGCGTTCGACTGGCCGGTCAGTGAGAACGGGCCGGCGCCCGGCCGCCCCAGCTGACCCGTCAGCAGGTGGAGGTTGATGAGCGCGTTCACCCGGTCGGTGCCGGACGTCGCCTGGTTGAGCCCCTGGCACCACAGCGAGAGCGCGGCCGGCGAGCGCGCGAACCGGCGGGCCGCCGCCCGGATGCGGTCCGCCGGGATGCCGCAGACGGCCGCCGCCTGCTCGGGCGGCAGGGCGGCGGCCGCCTCCTGCGTCTCGGCCAGGCCGCCGCAGGCCCGGCCCACCGCCGCCTCGTCCACCAGGCGCTCGTCGAAGAGCGTACTGGCCATGCCCAGCAGCAGGGCCACGTCGGTGCCGGGCCTCAGCGCGAGGTGTTCGTCAGCCGCGGCCGCGGTGGCCGTACGCCGGGGGTCGACCACCGTCAGGTGCGGTCGCGCTGTACGCAGCCGGCCGAAGAGCACCGGGTGCGTCTCGGCCAGGTTGCTGCCCACGACGAGGACGTCGCGGGCAACGTCCAGGTCCTCGTAGCAGCCAGGGGGTCCGTCGGCGCCGAACGCACGCTTGTACGCCGCCACCGTCGAGGCCATGCAGAGGCGGGAGTTGGTGTCGACGTTGGGCGTCCCGATCAGGCCCTTGCCCAGCTTGTTGGCGACGTAGTAGTCCTCGGTCAGCAGCTGCCCGGAGAGGTAGAGCGCCACGGAGCCCGGCCCGTGCTCGGCCGCCGACCGCCGGATGCCCGCCGTCACGCGCTCGACCGCCGCTGGCCAGGGGGCACGCTCGAAGGGCTGGTCCGGTCCCCGGCGGACCATCGGGTGCAGCAGGCGGTCCCCGGGCCGGACGGCGGCGGCCAGGTGCTGCCCCTTGGCGCACAGCCCGGCGGCGTTGGCCGGGTGCTCGGGGTCGCCCCGCACGGTCTGGATGCGGCCACGGCGCGCCTCCACGAGCAGCCCGCAGCCGACGCCGCAGTAGGGGCAAACCGACCGGATGAGGCTCACAGGTCGAGGACGACCTCCTCGCCGGCCAGCCACGCGGGGTAGCAGCGGACCACCTCCCCGCAGTCGGCCACCACGCCGGTGTCCAGGTCCACCTGGCGCAGGTGGAGCGGGCAGCTCACCCGGGTGCCGCTGACGATTCCGTCGTGCAGGGGGCCGCCGGCGTGGGGACAGCGGGCGTCGATCGCGCGCGGCCCAGCGGGCGTGAGGAACAGCGCGACCTGCCGGTCGCCAGCGAGCAGAAGGCGGCCCTCCCCCGGCCGCAGGTCGCCCAGCGGGACGGCCACTCTCACGGCGCCGGCGCTCCGGTGAGCACCATCGGTGGCCGGAACCGGCCGGGGTCTGCGGCCGGCGCCGCGCGCCATGGGTCCCGGGCGTTGGCCCGGCTGCGGCGGTAGCGCTCCAGCAGGCCGGCGCGCACGCCGGGTGCCGCGCCGGCGGTCGCCGCTCGGAACGCCTCGATCCCGACCCGAGGCACGAAGTGGTACATGCGCTCCAGGTACTCGGCTTCCTCGCGGTAGTGCTGGACCGCGATGATCGCCTCCTCCAGCGCCCGGTCCGCGGTCGGCACTGTGCACAGCAGGTCGCCCTTGCGCACGCTCATGCCGGCCGCGCCGCCCACGTACAGCTCCCAGCCCCCGACCACCGCCACGATGCCCAGGTCCTTGACCGTGACCTCGGCGCAGTTGCGGGGGCAGCCCGTGACGCCCAGTTTGAGCTTGTGGGGCGTATAGAGCCCCTCCAGCACCGACTCCAGGCGGATCGCGAGGTCCGTCGAGTCGCCGACGCCGAACCGGCACCAGTCCGTGCCCACGCAGGACTTCACCGTGCGGACGGCCTTCGCGTAGGCGTGGCCGGAGGGCATGCCGAGGTCCGCCCACACCGCGGGCAGATCCTCCTTGCGAACGCCCAGCAGGTCGATGCGCTGTCCGCCCGTGATCTTCACCGCGCCCACGCCGTACCGCTCGGCCACGTTGGCGATGCGGCGGAGCTCGGCCGGGCTGGCCACTCCGCCGCGGATGCGCGGCACGACCGAGAAGGTGCCGTCACGCTGGACGTTCGCATGGACGCGATCGTTGATGAACCGAGAGGAGGGCTCCTCCCGATGCTCGCCGCACCACCAGGCGTCCAGGTAGAAGCTGAGGGCGGGGCGGCAGCGGTGGCAGCCCACCCCGTCACCGAGCGTGACCAGCACCTCGCTGACCGAGCGCAGGCCGAGCTCGACCACGCGCTGGCGGAGGATGGCCCGCGGCACGGGGACGCAGGCGCAGACGTCCGGAGCAGCGGCGGCCAGCTCGGGCCGCCCCGCCCCGGCCAGCTGGAGCAGGCCCTCCACCACCGGGCCGCACGAGCCGCACGAGCTCGAGGCCCGGGTGCAGCGAGCCACGCAGTCGCGCGTCCTGCACCCTCCCGGTGCTGCGATGGCGGCATCGACGGCGGCCCGGGTCACGCCGTTGCAGCCGCACACGATCGCGTCGGGCGGCAGGTCCGCGCCCGGCGGCGGCCCCTTCTCGGCGCCGACACCGAGCAGGGCCAGCCGGTCCCGGACCGGACCGCCGCGGGCCAGCGCGTCGGCGGCCGCCGCCATGGGGCCCAGGTCGCCGAGCAGCGCCACGCCCACCAGCGCCTCCCCGCGCAGGACGAGCTTCTTGTAGACGCCGCCGCCGTCGTCGCGCAGCAGCACCTCACGATCGCCCGCCTCTGGCATGGTCCGTCCGCCGGCGAACAGGTCGATGCCGGCCACCTTGAGCCTGGCGGCCGAGATGACCGGGCAGAAGGCCGCGGAGCCATCGCCGGTCAGGTGGCGGGCCAGCACGGCGGCCTGCTCGTGGAGCGGGGCGACGAGGCCATAGGTGACGCCGCGGTGCTCCGCGCACTCGCCAAGCGCGTGGATGCCCGGTGCCGACGTGGTCATGCGATCGTCGACGCGCACGCCGCGGCCCACGTCCAGGCCGGCGGCGGCCGCCAGCTCCACGTTCGGCTTGATGCCGGCGCAGATGACCACCAGGTCGGCCGGCAGCTCGGTGCCGTCGGCCAGCACGACGGACTCGACCCGCCCACGCCCCTCCAGGCGTTGGGTGGCGGCCGGGAGCACGACGCGCACGCCCATCCGCTCCAGCTCGTCGCGGAGCACGGCGGCGGCGCCGTGGTCGAGCTGGCGCTCCATCAGCCGGTCCACCAGGTGCACGACGGTCACCCGCATGCCGCGGGCCAGCAGGCCGCGAGCCGCCTCCAGGCCGAGGAGGCCGCCGCCGATCACGACGGCGCTGCCGCCGTCTCGCGCGTGCCGCAGCATGTCGGCGACGTCTTCCAGGGTGCGGAAGCTCAGGACGCCGTCCAGCGCGACTCCCGGGATGGGCGGCACGAACGGCAGCGAGCCGGTCGCGAGCACGCAGGCGTCGAAACCCAGACCGCCCCGGCGTGTCTCCACGCAGCGCCGCACGGGATCCAGCGAAAGGACGCGGCAGTCCGTGTGCAGCTCGATGCCGTGGCTCGCGTACCAGTCGGGGCCGCGCAGTGGCAGGTCGTCCGCGGCCCGCTCGCCCGCCAGCACCTGGCTGAGGCCGATCCGATCGTAGGCGCAACGCGGCTCGTCGCCGAGGACGGTGACCCGCCAGCCGGCCTCCAGGCGGACCAGTTGATCGAGCAGCGACACCGAGATCATGCCGTTGCCGACGATCACCAGGTGCCTTCCAGACGCGCTCACCATGACTTCGACGCTAGCAAGTGACCGTGTGCGCCTGGATCAGCCGACCGGCACGAAAAGCCCCGGCTGCTTTTCGTCTGGCTGCCCGGCCTCCTCGACGGCTCTCGTTCGCTCCACCCCAACTGGAGGCACGTCGTTGGGGCCAACCGCATCATCACCTTCACGCCCTCCGCTTTGCGGGGAGGCAGGGTGAGCCGTGACGTTCTTCACGACGGCGGAGCCGGCAGCGGGACCTCGGCGACGAGTTCGAACCGTTCGCCGTCCCGGCGGCTGGCGAGCCGGCCGAATGCGGCCTCGACGCGGGCGGTGAGGTTGGCCAGGCCGCTGCCGGCGCGCCCGCCAGGCGCGCGCGGCGCCGGCGCGCCATCGTTGGTGACGGCCAGCCGCAGCACGTCGCCGTCGACCACCACCTCGATGCGACACTCCCGGGCGGTGCTGTGGCGCAGGACGTTGGTGACCGCCTCCCGCAGCACTGTGGCCAGCAGGCGTCGACGTCGTCGGGGACGGGCCGCTCCGGCGCTCGCGTCTCGAGATCGATCCCGGCGGAAAACAGCACCTGCCGAGCCCTGGCGAGCTCGGCGCCCCGCAGCTGGCGGTGATGGCCTCCGCGCTCATGCTGCTGCCCCGCTGGCCGGCGGCCGGCGTCGATGTCGCCGAGCTGCCGGCGGCCGCCGGGCAGTCCATCGAAACCCAGCTCCTGCGGGTCTGCTCCCAGACGGTGCTATACCTGGCGGTGTCGATGAGCATGCACGGGGCCGTCCGCCTGGTCCGTCTGGCTGACGAGCTGCGTGCCGCCCGCGCCGATCTCTCCAAGCTGGCCGTCTCGCGGGAGCGCCTTTCGGTGTCGTGGGACCTGCTCCGCCAGAGCCTGGCCGCGATCTCGCTGAAGGGCGACCTGGCCGTTCGTCTCCTGCCCCGTGACCCGCCGGCCGCCGTGGCGGAGATCGAGGCCCTGACGACTGTAGCCCGCGACGCGCTGCGCGCCACGCGGGCCGTCACAGCGGACGAGGACGCCTCGACGCTCGCCACGGAGCTGGAGGGGGCGGTGGCGCTGCTGCGCGCCGCGGGGATCGAGACCCGCCTCGCCGTCGACGTGCCGGACCTGCCGGCGCGAGAGGAGCGGTACCTGGTCCGGGCTGTCAGGGAGGGCGTGAGGAACGCGCTGCGGCACAGCCATGCCGCGACCTGCTCCATCACCGGGGACAGCCGCGACGGCGTCGTGTACCTGGAGGTGGTCAACGACGGCGCGCCGGGCCCGGCAGGCGAGGGCGGGGGCCTGGCGGGGCTGCGCGAGCATGCGTCGGGCCTTTCGGGCTCGCTGTCGGCCGGACACGTCGAGGGGGACCGCTTCCGGCTGCTGGTCGAGGTCCCCGAGGAGACGTGAGTTGATCAGGGTCCTGATCGCGGAGGACATGCACATGATCCGGGCCGCACTCGTGGCCCTGCTCACCCTCGAGGAGGACATCGAGGTGGTGGCGCAGCTCGAGCGCGGTGACGAGATCATGGAGGCTGCGCTCCGGACCCGGCCGGACGTGGCCGTGGTCGACATCGACATGCCCGGGCTCGACGGCCTCAGCGCCGCCGACCAGCTCCACCGGGAGCTCCCCGACTGCCGGACGATCGTCCTGACGGGCCTCAGCCAGCCTGGCAACCTGCTCCGCGCCCTGAAGGTCCACGTGCGGGGGTTCATCGTCAAGGACGCGCCGGCAGAGGCGCTGGCGGACGGCATCCGGCGGGTGGCGAGGGGCGAGCGAGTGATCGATCCCGACCTGGTCGCCGCCGCCCTGGAGACGGGCAGCACTCCGCTCACCGCCCGGGAGACCGACGTGCTGTGTGCGGCGCAGAGCGGCATCTCCACCGACGAGATCGCAAGGCGGCTGTCGCTGACGCCGGCGACGGTGCGGAACTACCTCTCCAACGCCATCAGCAAGGTGGGCGGACGCAACCGGATCGACGCGATCCGCATCGCCCGTGACGCGGGCTGGCTCTGACGGCTGCTACGCGCCGGATGGGCACCTGGTGCTGAGCGGCGCCTACCTCACGGCCTGCTGGCTTGCACTCGGCTTCTAACCCCGCCCGTCTGCTGGCGGTCGCGTCGAGCCTGGTCCTGCTCCTCGAAGCCGCCTGCGGCACCGGATCGGCCGGGGCCCGCGTCGGCGAGCCGGCGGTCGCGCCGCCGGCGTCCGGCCCGCCCGCCGGGCGGGTGGTCCAGGCCGGCAACCGGCCCGAGGGCATCGCTGTCGACCCGTCGACCGGTGCCGTCGCGGTCGCCCTGCGCTCGCCGGATGCGATCGCCGTGCTCGATCCGGATGGGCGCCCGCTGCGCCTCGTCGCCCTCCCTGCGCCCGCGCGCCACCTCCGCTTCGCCGGTCCGTCCGGGCCGCTGCTGGCGCCCCTGGAGCGGAGCGGCGTCGTCGCCTCGATCGACGTGCAGGACGGGACCATCCTGGACCGCGTCCCGCTTCAGCGACAGCCGCACGACGCGGTGGCCGTGTCCGGGCGTGTGTTCGTCAGCAACGAGTTCTCCGACACGCTGGCTGTCGTCGCGTCCGGGCACATGCTGCGCGAGCTGCCGGCGCCCTCTCAGCCGGGCGGGGTGGCGGCCACCGGGAACTCGGTGGGGGTGCTGGGCGTTCGCTCACACCAGCTGGAGGTGTACGACGCGGGCAGCCTGCGCGCGCTGGGCACCGCGCCGGCCGGAGAAGGGCCGACGCACATCGAGGGAGGCGGGGACGACCGCCTCTACGTCGTGGACACCCTCGGCGGTACGGTCCTGGCCTTCACGGCGCTGCCACGCCCGGCCCTGGTGGGGAGCGCGGCCGCACCGGGGAGGCCGTACGGCGTCGCGCTCGACTCTGCACGCCAGCGCCTCTGGGTGACGGAGACTGCCACCAACCGCCTCGCCGAGTACGACGTCTCGGGGGTCGCGCCCCGCCTCCTGGCGACCGTTCCCACGGTCCGGCAGCCGGACAGTGTGGCCGTCGATGGACGCACCGGTCGGGTCTACGTGACCGGCACCGCCGACGGGCAGCTCCAGATCCTCCAGCCCTGATCGCTCCCCACACCGGGTCGTGGGCGGCTGGCGGCGGGGCAGCCGGCGCCCGCCGAGCACTCGTCCTGGCCCTGCCGTCCCTCCGGATCACCCGCCGTGCGCGTGCGGCTGCAGCATCTCCTGGCCCAGGGCGACGTTCAGGCAGCCGTAGCAAATGGCGGCGCGGCAGTCCGCCTCGTCACAGAAGGCGCATTCAGCGATCCGGGTGCCGCACGTGAAGCAGTGCTGCGGGGCGCCGACGTCCTGGCTCATGTGGAAGCGGATTCACGAACGGCGTCTTCCTGCAGCAGCAGGCCCACGAGCCTGCCATCCGAGGTAGTCACCGGGCTGCTCTCCAGCTCGTGCTCGACCAGGAATTTCGCCATCTCCTCGATGGCGACGAAGGGCCGGAACGTGCTCGGGCCCGGGCGCATGGCCTGCTCGATCAGGAGGTCCGGGTCCGCGTCGAGCTCTTTCGACCGCAGAAGGCCCAGCACGACCCGCTCGTCGTTCACCACGACCACGGCGTCCCACCCCAGCTCGCGTACCCGGTCCCTGACGGCGCCCAGCCTCTCCTTCAGCCCGCCGACTGGTACGTCCTTCCGGGCGACCCCGCCTGCACGAGGGCGCTCTGCGTTGGTCCCCTCAGTGGGCAGGCCCGCGGCCATCCAGTCCAGCTTGCCGGCCACGTAGTGGTAGACGTTGGCGAACCCGAGGCTCTCGAGCCGCCACGCGGCTCGTGGGGACATGTCTCAGGCGGCATCCCAGCAGTAGACGATCACCGGGCGGCCCCGATCGAGAAGGCTCTCGGCCTGCCGATCGATCTGCCTCAACGGCAGGCTGAGGGCGCCCGGGAGGTGGTCCTCCTCGTACTCAGAGGAGGGCAACACCTCGACGAGCTGCGCGCCACCGTCGAGCAGCCTCCGAACCTCGTTTCGATCGATCTCCCTGGGCATCTGCCCACGCTATCAGCCCACGCCGACCGGGGGGAACCCCGGCGCCGTCAGCGTCGGTGTACTGCGCTGGCGACAGGCGAGCAGGGAGTGCGAGAGCACGAGGTTGGGCCGATCGCGGCCGAACGGGCTCGATTCCCGACGGCGACACCATCTGGCGGACGCGGCGCCGGTGCGCGAGCGCGCCGCCGGGGCCTGGTAGGTCCGGCGTGTGCCTACGCGGTCGGCCTGGCACGGGACCGACCGGCGAGCTGCCGTTCGCCGGGTTGCGCTCGATAGCCTCTTCCGGGATGCACCCGGGAGAGGAGCCGAGCACGCCCGCCGGACGGAAGCCCGCCGCCGTGCGCTTGCACGCGGTCGCAACCGGATACGTACAGGGCGTCGGCTTCCGGTACTTCGTGCTCCATCGAGCCCGAGCCCGGCGCTTGAGTGGGTGGGTGCGCAACCGCCAGGACGGCAGTGTCGAATGCCTGGCCGAGGGGTCGAGGCAGGAGCTGGAGCAGCTCTTGGGAGAGATTCGACGGGGGCCGTGGCCGGCTGACGTCCGCGAAGTCGAGGTCGAGTGGCAGCCAGCCCGCGGCGACCTGCCCGCCGAGTTCGAGGTGGTCATCTGAGTTGGCCGCGCGCAGGGACGTGGTGACGGCCCGATCGCACGACGGGTCTCAGGTATGTACCCTGCCTCGCTCGAGACGAATGCGGCGCGGAGCCAGGGGGCACTCCACCCGACAGGAGGAACGGGTTCGTGGTCGGAAGTCGGGACCTCGAAAGGCTGGTCCTGGTCGTGGCGCTGGCCCTGGCCTTCGTGCTGACGGTCGCCGCCGCCTTGGCCGTGGCCCTTTGGGGCGACGACGCCTCCCCGGACGCGGGTGAAAGACGTGCTCAATCTCCTGCTGCCGGCCGAGACGGCGCTGCTGGGGGCGGCGACGGCCTGGTACTTCGCGGGGAAGTGAGGGATCCCGACCTTTTGGTAGCCGCACGCTATTGAGTGCCCTCCGGCCCTCACAGAGCTACTGTCTCGACCAGCAGGCGACCCCAGGCCTCCCGCGGGATCTGGTCGGCCAGGTAGACGGCGACACGGCAGCCCAGTGCCGACTCCAGGTCCGAGCGGAAGGGGGAGAGGCTGTCGGGCGGGTCCTCGACCACGAAGTCGAGCCAGAGAGAGTTCGCGGTCGGCGGCCACCAGCGCAGGCCTCCGACCTGGTGCTGGCTGGCCACCCTGCGGATGGCCTGACGGCGCGCCTCGATCAGGTGATGCACGCCAGCGCCGGCGACGGCCGGCCCCGTCAGGGTACTGCTCCGCCGGGCACCTGGCAAGCTGGCGCTGCTGGCCCCGGGCCGGGGTCACCGGACGGGCCGAGGTCTTCGATGGCTCGAAGGAACTCCAGGAGCAAGGCTAATCCCGGCCGGGTCGCGCCCCGACTTGTTCCTGACCAGCCGCCATCCACATTCCGGAGCGGCCGTACGATCCCCTGCGCCCGAAGCGCCAGGATCCCCCGCCAGGTCCCGCTCGACGCTCTCGGCGCCGAAGAGCAGGACCGCGACTCCGTCGCCTCGACCACCGCGGCGCCGGCTCAACCAGCCATCGCCGACTCGACCGAATGGTCACCGATGACGCGGCCGTCGCGCAGCCGGATCATACGCTCGGTCTGCCCCGCCAGGTCGAGGTCGTGGGTCACGATCACGAAGGTGATCCCCTCCTCCTGGTTCAGCCGCCGCATCAGGTCCAGGATCTGCCGCGAGGTCTCGGTGTCGACCGCGCCTGTGGGCTCGTCGCCGAGGACGAGAGCGGGCCTCATCACGAGGGCCCGGGCGATGGCGACCCGCTGCTGCTGACCGCCCGACAGCTCCGTCGGCCGGCGACGTGCATGGTCCGCCAGGCCGACCAGCTCCAGGAGGTGCAGCGCCCGCTTGCGACCGTCGCGACGGGAGCCCGCGCCGTAGCGCAGCGGCAGCATGACGTTCTCCAGGACGCTCAGCGACGGCAGCAGGTTGTACTCCTGGAAGATGAAGCCGACGCTGCGGCTGCGGAGACTGGCGCGGCTCCGCTCGCTCAAGCGGGCCGTCTCCACACCCCCGATCAGCACGGTGCCGGCTGTGGGGCGGAGCAGCAGGCCCATGACGTCCAGGAGCGTCGTCTTGCCGCTGCCCGACCGGCCCACGATGGAGACGAATTCGCCGCCCCCGATGCGCAGCGAGACCCCGTCCAGCGCCCGCACCAGGGTGCCGCCCTGCCGGTACTCCTTGCGCAGGTCGATCAGCTCGATGCTGTCCATGATCGTGTGCTCCTTTCGAATCCCCACCGCTAGGTGGTCATGCGCAGCGCGGTGACCGGGTCCATCCGGGCCGCGCGGATGGCGGGCAGGACCCCGGCGAGGGCGCCAAGGACGACGGCAAAGCCGATCACCAGCGCGGTCAGCTCCGGGGTGACCAGGAACAGCTCCAGGCCGCTGGACCGGCCGGCCACGTCGGCGGCGTCGGTCACGCCCAGGCCGAGCAGGAAGCCGAGCACTCCGCCGATCAGCCCGATGGCCGCGGACTCGAGCAGGTACTCGCGCAGCACGCGTCCGCCCGAGGCGCCCACCGCCTTCTTCAGCCCGATCTCGCGGACCCGTTCGCTGACCGCCATGACCATCGTGTTGATGACCGACAGCGAGCCGATGATGAGCGCGAGCACGCCCACCGCGGTCGTGATGGCGGTGAACGTGGCTACGAACTGCTCGAAGCCGCGGACGGCGACGCTGGGCTTGGCCGCCTTGACGCCCGGCACGGACTGGTTGATCCGGGTCGCGATCGCGTCCAGCTGCGCGAGCGAGACGCCGCCGGCGCCGTAGACCATGAAGCCTGGCACCAACCGGGTCAGGTCGAGGCTGGCGCGGAGCGTGGGCGGGAGCGTGTCGCGCAGCAGCAGCCGGGCGTCGGCGTCGTCGATGTACGCGTAGCCGTCGGGCCCGGTGCCCGTCTCACGCAGGATGCCGACCAAGGTGAAGCGGTGCACGGCGAAGTCGGGGGGCGCGTCCGCCGGCTTGAGCGGCAGGTCCACCGTGTCCCCGACCCGCTTTGCCAGCTCCGTGGCCACCGTCGCGCCCAGCACCACGTCGCCGTCGCGGCCCGGGGTCAGGTCGCGCCCCTCCGCGACGATGGTCTGCGGCTGCGTCAGCGCCGTCTCGCCGGGGATGCGGTTGACGATGGTGTCGGGCGGCCCGCCGAAGCTGAAGCTGCTGCCCGGCTTGAGTGGGATGCGATAGGCGGGAAACACGGCGTGCACGCCGTCCACCCGCCGGATAGAGTCGGCCATCGATGCCGGCAGCAGCGCTCCCTGCTGCTGGTCGGGCGGCCCCACGGAGATGCTGGAGCCGTAGTACTTGACCCCGACGTCGAGCAGCTGGTTGAAATGCGCGGCGATCGCGCCCATCGTGGTGACGGCGAAGATCCCGATCACGATCCCGGAGATCGTCAGCACGGAGCGCAGTTTTCGCCGGCCGAGGTTGCGCAGGATCTCGAGCATGTGAGTAGCTCTCCTTCGAAGATTCGGCCCGGCCGTGTGGCGGGGGCCGTGAGGAGGACGCTAGGTTCGACCGCCCGTTCGTCGCACCACGAAGATCACCAGTGATGGGGCGCCGGCTCGGCGGCCTGGTTCGGCCGGGCTTAGCTCAGCGGCGAGTCGGCCGCCAACGCGAGCCGGATGAGCTCGGCCCGGGACGTGATCGCCACCTTCCCGAAGACGTTGCGCAGGTGGTAGTCCACGGTTCGGGGACTGATGAACAGCTGGCCCGCGATCTCCCTGTTCGTCAGCCCCCGGGCGACGGCCGCGACCACGCGCAGCTCGTGCGGGGTGAGCTGGTCGAGGGTGCTGACGTCGCGCTTGCGCGCTGTCTGCCCGCTCGCCCGGAGCTCTGTTCCCGCCCGCTCGGCCCAGAGCGGCGCTCCCAACCGCTCGAACATCTCGATCGCGATCCGGAGGTGAGGCCGCGCCTCCACGCGCCGGCGCTCGCGGCGCAGGAGCTCGCCGAACAGCAGCTCGGTGCGGGCCAGCTCGAACGGCAGGTCGGCGGCGTCGTACAGGTGGATGGCCTCCAGGTAATGCCGCCTCGCCTCCTCCCCCGACGCGAGGAGCGCTCGGGCCCGGGCGACCGCGGCCCGAGCCTCCTCCGAGCCCGAAGCCGCGACGAGCGCCACGTCGGCGGCCAGCGAGTCCCGGAGGTCGTCGCGCCCCGCCCGCACGGCGGCCTCGACCAGGTCGGCCAGCGCATACAGCGCGACCCCCCCGTGGCCGGGCAGCCGCAGGCTGCGCACCGCCTCCATGTGCTCGAGCGCAGCCTCCCCCGAGCCGCGCGACAGCTCGAGCCGCGCCAGCGCCCGGCGGGTGACCACCGCCGCGCCCACCAGGCGGTTGACGGTGGCCCGGGCCAGGGCCTCCTCGGCCAACCGGCGCGCCGCCTCCTCCTCGCCGCGCAGGGCGGCCAGCTCGACCAGCGTGGCCTCGTGCTGGCAGGCGACATTGGGTTGGCCGGTCTCCAGCGCCAGCCGGCGGCCCTCATCGGCCGATGCTTCGGCCGACGCGTGGCGTCCTCTACGCAGCTCGTCCAGGACGGCGTACTGCAGCGCCCAGGCCAGCGTCCCCGCCGCGCCGCGCGTCCGGGCACGATCAACCGCGCTCGACCGCAGCCGGCGAGCGAGCGCATGCTCGCCCAGAGCCCAGACGAGACCGGCGGCTCGGACCTGCAGCTCGGGGGCGTCCATCGCCTCGATCCGGGCCAGGTCGTCGGCACCGACGCCCCACGCGGAGGGGCGGGTCGCCGCCAGGAGGAGGCGAGCCAGCACCGCCTGGTCGCCCTTGACCGCGCCCTCGATTTCCTCGGCGAGGCGCCCGACCTCGGCCCAGGCGTCCTCCGCCTGCGCCTGGAACGCCGCCTCGCTGATCGCCATGAGGACGGCCACGGCGCGGGCCGACCGGCTCCCGACCGCGGCCCGGGCCGCGGAGAGGAGCAGCTGCAACGCGTCGTCCGGAACGCCCGCCCGCAGCTCCACGAGAGCGCGCAGGTACTGGCTCTCCACGCCCACTTCCCCGGCCGGGGCGTGGAGGCGCTCGACCCGGTCGAGCAGCGCCCGCGCTCTGATGGCGTCGCCGCCGGTCCACGCCGCCTCGGCCGCTGCGACCAGCCGCCGCGCCCGGCGGGCATCGTCGGTGCTGAGCTCGGCCGCCTGCTCGAACGCGGCGGCGGCGACCGACGCCCCCGACCGGGCCAGCGTCCGCCTCGCCGACCGCTCCAGCTCGTCGGCGACGGCCTCGTCGGGCCCCTCCGCGGCGCGCGCCAGATGCCAGGCCCGGCGGTCCGCCTCGGCGCTCTCACCTTCGAGCACGTCGGCCAGCGCCCTGTGAGCCGCGCGGGCCTCGTCCGGGGTGGCGTCGTGATACACGGCGGACCTGATGATGGGGTGCCGGAACTGGATGGTTCGTGCGTCGATCACCACCAGGGCGGCCCCCGCCGCCGCCTCGATGGCGGTTGGACCAAGCCCGAGGGTCTTCGCGGCCGCAAGCACGGCGTCCAGATGCCCGGAGCCCTCGGCGGCCGCCAGCAAGAGCAGGGAGCGCACGCCGGGCTCAAGCTGCCGCAGCCGGTCCCGGAAGACCCGCTCCAGCTCGCCCGGGAGGCGGAGCGGCTCCGCCAGCGGCTCCCGTCCCGCGAGCTGATGGCCGGTGAGTGTCCCCGGCATCTCCAGCAAGGCGAGCGGGTTGCCGGCGGCGGCGGCCAGCAGGCGCTCGCACACGGACGGCGCGACCTGCGGCCCCCAGCGCCGGGCCAGGAGCTCGGCGGCCGACGGCGCCGGTAGGCCGGCCAGGTCCAGCACCCGCATTCCCAGCGCCCGGAGCTCCTCGCCACCGCGAGTCGCCACGAGCATCGCCACGCGCTCCGCCTCCAGGCGCCGCGCCATGAAACCGACAACCTGGAGCGATGCCGGGTCGGCCCACTGGATATCGTCGACCAGGCACAGCACCGGCCGCTCCTCTGCGAGCTCGGAGAGCAGGGACAGCGCACCAAGTGCAACCAGGAACCGGTCGGGCGCGTCCCCGGGCAGCAGACCGAAGGCCACGCGCAGCGCGTGCGCCTGGGGGCCGGCGAGCGCACCCGTTCGGTCCAGCACCGGCGCCAGCAGCTGGTGCAGCGCGGCGAACGCGAGCGTCGACTCGGCCTCGACCGCGACCGCCCTCAGCACCCGCATGTCGCCGGCCAGCGCCGCGGCCCGCGCGAGCAGCGCCGACTTGCCGATGCCGGGATCGCCGGCGATGGCCACCGCACCCCCCTCGCCCGCCCGCGCCCGTTCGAGCTGGGCAGCGATGGCCGCCTCCTCGGCATCGCGGCCGATCAGCATCGCCCGACGCCTTCGCCCGCTGCCTCGCCGGTCGCTCGGCGTTGCCGGGAAACCGGCGATCTCACCGATGAGAGGGCCAAGCGCCGACCCATACGTTGGCCGCGTTCTCGTTTTCGAGCACGAGCAGAGGAGATGGCTTCGAAATGGCATTTGCAGGGGCGGTGATCGAGAACCCGGTCAGCGGCGAGCGGATCGTCTTTCGCCGGACCGCCGCCGACACCGGGGGCCGTCTGCTGGAGTTCGATCTGTTCCTCCGGCCGCACGGCAAGGTGCCGGGAAGCCACGTGCACCCGGTCCTGGAGGAGCGCTTCGCGGTCCTGGCCGGTGAGCTGTGGATCCGCCGCGGCCTCCGCACGATGACCGCCCGCGCCGGCGACGCGGTCACGGTGGCGCCCGGCACGGTCCACCGGTTCGCCAACCGGAGCGGGCAGCCCGTGCACGTCCGCGTCCAGGTCAGGCCCGCGATCCGGATGGAGCAGCTCCTCGAGACCGCGGCGGCCCTGGCCGCCGAGGGACGCACGCTGCCCAACGGCCTGCCCCGGCCGCTCGATTTCGCGCTCTTCCTGCGCGAGTTCGAGTGCGAGGTGCGCGCGCCGCTCGTGCCGTGGCGGCTCGTCCGCCTGGCGACCGCTCCACTGGCGTTGGCGGCCTGCCACCTCGAACTGGACAGGCGCTACCGGCCGGCGGCGCTCGGCGCCAGGGGCCGGCGGTCCGGTCCGGCGGCGGCCTGAGGCGCTTGCCATGAGGAGGTACGTGCTGGCCGCGTTCACGTGGGCCGCGACGCTGGCAGCCGCCTGGATGGGAGTCCATCCCATCCTCGCGGCCGCCACGGTCCGATCGATCGTCGACGGCGGCCGGGCCCTGGGGGGAGCTGCGCTCCAGCGGGCGACCGCCGTCGGCCGGCCGGCGGGGGCCGGCTCCCAGCGGGCCGCTCTGCACGAGGTCGTCATGGCTCTCAAGAATCGTGGATCGTGCAGACCCATCGTGCACGCCAGCCGCGGCGCGGCGCATCGGGCATTCCGCCGGTCCTCGCCGGCTCGTTACCGGCGCGACCGCCGCAGACCGGCGATTTCACCGATGAGATGATCGCGGGCCGGCGCTTACGTTCCCGGAGGTCCGGCCCGGCCGACGTGAGCTGGACAGCAGTCCCACTGATGGAAAGGAGCAGCCTGATGTCCACCAACTTCCTTGCCGCAAACCGGGGCGCCACTACCTGGTGGCGCCTCGCCGGCGTCCTCGGCCTGGCGTGGTTCGTTCTGTTCTTCATCGGCGGCGTCGTCCTGCACGGCACCCCGCTGGCGTATGACGCACCGCTGCAGCAGGCGCGCGACTACTTCCGGAATGGCTCGCAGGCCTACCTGGTCGGCGACTACATCGTCCGACTGGGCTTTGTCTTCGGCTTCCTGCCCTTTGTCGCCGCCCTGCAGAGCCAACTGGGCGCGGTCGAAGGTGAGCCCCGGATCCTCTCCCGCCTGGTGTTCGGCGCCGGACTGGTCACCTTCGCGGTGGGAGACGCCGCGAAGTTCTTCCTCAACGCGGTCGCGCTGGCCGGCGGAGGTCCCGCCATCTCCGATGATTCGCTGCGGACGCTGCTGTACGCCGATTCGGTGTCGATCGCGACGATCGGGGCGCCCGCTGGGCTGATGGTGTTCGCGGCGTCGTGGCTGATCTGGACGCGACGCGCGCTCTGGCGGTGGACGGCGGTTCTGGGCGCAGCGGCCGGCGTTCTGCTGGTCCTGGGCGCGGCGTTCCCCCTTGAGCATCGATCAAACGGGGCCCTGTTCGCCGTGCGCTTCGCGGGCTTTATCGGGCTGGCCCTCTTCGTGGTCGCGTGCTCGCTGAGCATGCTGTTGGGGACTGGCGATCGCGAGCCCGCCGCCGGCTCCTGAGGGGCCCCCGCCCAGGCTGGGTCGGGCGACCTCGCCATACTGCTTCCGTGCCCGACCTGGCCTGGGGCTGCGGGAAGTCACCAAGCACTACGGCAAGCTCGTGGCGCTGCGAGACCTGGTCCAGGCCGCTGAGGCAGTACTGACCAGGCCGAGGTTCGTTACGCCCATCAATGTTCTGGTCGCCATCGGGTGGGTACTCGACAGTGGCGGCAGGGCCGGCTGGACTGCCCCGAACGCGGCGTCCAGGCCAACCTGAGCCGGCTCGCGGCCGCCATGAGCCCTACCGCACGCACTGGGTGTCGCCTCGGGGACGGTGTGCATCTGATCCGCGCCGGCGGGCTACGAGCGGCGGCGCCGCGGCTGGGATGCCCAGGATGGCAGGAGAGGCGAGGCCTGGGCGGCCTGGTCGAGCTCGCGCCGAAACGCCGTGTGCCGCGGGTAACGGCTGCGGGTCTCGGCTATCAGGTCGGTGCTCGGACCGCCTCGCAGCGTGAGCGCCTCGGCGGCGGCGACCACGAGCCTGGCCACCCGGCCGTAGGCACCGCGATGCTTGCTCTCGACCACGGCTGCCGTCCGTCGCTCGATCGCGGCCAGCGCGGCCGTGAGCCACCGCTCCCGTTCCTGGTCTGGCGGGTCCCGGCCCGCAGGCGGGAGGCCAGCAGGTCGGAGAGCAGCGGGCGATCGCCGGGAGTCATGTCGTCGCCGTCGGCCGCGACTACCGTGACGCCGCCCCACCCGGGGGCGTGTGCGTCGGCGGCGTCCGGGGCGAGCTGGAGGTAAGCGTCGAGGTCTCCCCGGCCGCCCCTTCGGCCGCGGAGTGAGGCCCGCCGCCGGCGGTCCGGCTGTGGGATGCTGGGTGCGTGACACGATCGGAGCTGGTCCGGCTGCGCCGGGTCCGCGACCAGATGGACCGCGACTACGCGCAGCCGCTCGACGTTCCGGCGCTGGCGCGCGCCGCCCTCATGTCGGCGGGCCACTTCTCCCGCAGCTTCCGCGCCGCCTTCGGGGAGACGCCGTACAGCTACCTGATGACGCGCCGGATCGAGCGGGCCAAGGCGCTGCTGCGCCGTGGGGACCTGACGGTGACCGACGTCTGCTTCGCGGTCGGGTGCTCCTCGCTGGGGTCGTTCAGCTCGCGGTTCACCGAGCTGGTCGGCGAGAGCCCGAGCTCGTACCGCAGCCGCCGCCACGACGAGGGCGCCGCCATCCCGGCCTGCTTCGCAAAGATCATGACGCGACCGGTCAGGAAGGGAGAAGCGAAATCCGCGGCCGGCCACTAACGTGGCCAGTATGGATCTCAAGCTCTCCCACTGCTTCATCGCCGTCCACGACCACGACGAGGCGCTCGCCTTCTACCGCGACGTCCTCGGCCTCGAGGTGCGCCTGGACGTCAGGTTCGAGGGGATGCGCTGGGTGACGGTCGGCCCGCCGTCGCAGCCGGACGTGAACGTCGTACTGGAGCCGCCCGCCGCCGACCCCAACGCGTCGCCGGCCGACAGGCGGGCCATGTCCGACCTGCTGACCAAGGGCATGCTGCGCGCCGTCATCTTTGCGACCGGCGACTGCGACGCGACCTTCGAGCACATCAGCGCCGCCGGCGCCGAGGTGCTGCAGGAGCCGATGGACCAGCCTTACGGCGTCCGCGACTGCGCCTTCCGCGATCCATCCGGCAACATGCTGCGCTTCAACCAGCCTCGCGGTCAGTGACGCCCGGCCGGCGCCGGCGCCGGCCGGCCGGCTGGCAGAGCAGCTCGACTTCCTGATTCGGGTGGACGTCACGGCGCTCTGCTCGCACGGCCCGCTCGCGTCAGGATGACTCGACCACCGGCACGACGAGGAAGGAGTCGTAGCGCCCGCCGGTGAACAGGCGATGTCGGCCGTGGTTCACCGTTTCGGTGTGCCCGAAGGCCGGATAGTCACGCAGCTCGTGGCCCTGGACCACCAGCCGCAGTAACGAGCCAGCCTCGAACAGCGTGCTCGAGGGCAAGACCTCGATGTCAGCGACCACCACCTCGCCCGGCTGCACCTTCTGCAGGCGGCGATGAGTGTGCCACGGCTGCGTCTCGGTCGACCGGGCCTCGTCCAGTTCCCGATGCGAGAGCCGAAGCCAGCCCTTGGCCACGACATCATCCGGCACGAAGTTGTAGCCCGAGAACCCGACGACCGTGCCGGTGGGGCTGAGCTTCTCGATCCCGACGAACAGGTCGGCGTCGTCCGCCTCCTCGGGCGCGATCCACAGACGCAGCCGCATGCCGCCGGTCAGTTCCGTATCGCGGTCGAGGCGCAGCAGGAAGACCGCCCGATTCTGGTTGCGGGCCCGCGCGGACGCGACATAGACCGCGCTGGCCTCCTCGCTCACCGTGGTGTCGCTGAGCAAGCTCTGGCGCGCGTCCAGGTAGAGCCGGCGCGTGGCGGCGCCTGGCACGGGCCAGGTCGACTCGCCCCGCACCGCCTGGTCGTAGTAGGCCCGCCGGACCTCGAGGCGCACGCGGGGCACCTCGAGCATGTCCGAGTCGCTGCCCTGGAGAAAGCAGTCGAAGAACTGCTGCTGCAGACGCTGGGCCTCAGCGCTGTAGAACGTCTCCCACTTCCGGCGCCCGTGGGTATACAGCCACTTGTGCTCGGACGCGATGCGCACGAAGCCCTCCAGGCTGCCGCGGGTGTGCAGCCCCTGGTCCGACCAGCTCGCGCAGACCAGCGCCGGCACTTTGATGCTTCCCAGATCGGGCCGCTTGCCGGCCCAGTAGTCATCGTCCAGCGGATGGCGCTGGATCTCGTCGAGCAGATCCTCGCCGGGCGGAAACGCCGGGTTGTGATGCGCCCGCACCCGCAGCTGGTAGAAGGCGGGCACGAAGCCGGTCTCGCGCATCCCGCCGTGGAAGGCCATCTCGCGATACATGTCGCTGACGCCCTCCCAGGGCATGATGGCGGCCAGGTGGGGCGGGTGCAGCGCCGCCACCGCCCACTGGGACATGGCCAGGTACGAGACCCCGCTCAATCCGACCTTGCCCGTGCTCCAGGGCTGGGCCGCGGCCCACTCGATCAGATCGAAGTAGTCCTCGGCGTCCTGGCGTGACAGCCAGGTGGCGTTGCCTTCCGAGTTCCACATCCCACGCGTGTTGGCGTAGACGACCACATAGCCCCGCGGTACCCAGAAGCCGGGGTCGGGGGCCTCGAAGGAGGCGTAGTCCGACGTGTGGATTGGGCCAGGATCCATGCCGAGGGCGCGGAACAGCCCGTAGTCCTCGGGGAGGACATCCTTGCCGTAGGGAGAGACCGACAGCACGACCGGGTAGCGCCCCGCCTGCGCCGGGCGAAAGACGTTGGCCATCAGGTGGACGCCGTCGCGCATCGCCACCGGCCCGTTCCGGTCGACCTGCATGCCAGGCACCGGCCGCAGCCGACGCCGGCGGCGCTGCTGGAGCTGATAGGCCGCGACGCGTGCGGCCCGGGTGAGTGGTCCGAGGACGGCGGTTATCGACATGGGAAGGACTCAGGGTAACGGCGGGCTCAGCGGTGCCCGTCTCGGACGACGGGCTCAGACCGCCCAAAGGTGGACGTCGAAGAAGGTAAGGATGCGGCGCCATGCGTCCTCCGCCGATGGACGGACAGGTGGCCGCGCAGGTCGCCAGCGAGTGCCGCGAACGTCGTGTCTGGCATCCAGCCCAGTATCCGGACTTCCCAGCCCGGCCGGGCCCCACTCGGGGTCGTGGCCGCCAGGGTGGGTAGGGTCCCCAGACGTTGGACTCGGACAGCAGCGGCGCATGCTCCCTCGGCGGCGCCCACGGCCGCGGGTTCGCGCAGCTGTTCCCCGCCGAGGTGGCCGGCATGCGGTGGTGAGGCGGGGCCAGCGGCCCCGCCTCCGCCTCCCGACCCGTCACCTGGCAGCGGCCTCCAGTGCCAGGGGCTGTCGGCCCCGGAGCCTGAGCGCCTGCCCGGCGACGACTGCCACCCACGCGCAGTACAGCACGACCAGGAGCCGGTTCGCCCACCCGACCAGTCCGATCACTCCAGGGGGCAGGACCTTCGGCGGGTGAGCAGGCGGACCACCGGGAACCTGGCTGAACGTGACGACGAGCAGGACGAAGGTCGCGGCCAGCAGGATCAGGCTCACCCACGTCAGGTTGGCCGTCCAGAGGAGCGCCGGCCTGGCGTGTGACCACCGCTCGGTGCCGCCCAGACCCCGGCTGATCAGCATCGCGGCGATCGGAAGGCCGAGGAGCCCCAGCGCCCCGGCCAGGCCATGGAGTGTGTCGTGGTTGATGTCGAACACCGCGGCCATCGCCTCGCCGGCGCCGGCGAGCGTGAGGAGGACCAGGCCGATCTTGAACGAGGTCCTCCCTGCCTCCGACCGGATCGCGAGGACGAGGGCCAGGGAGCTCAGCCCCCAGGCGGCGAACATCAGCGACAGCACCCAGCCGTAGCGGCCGTTCGCGTACTCGCTCACCATCCGCCACCCCGGGTCGAACTCCGGGCTCAGCGCGTGCAGGCTCGCCAGCGACAGGAGCGCTGCGGCCGATCCGGCGAACGCGACAGCTGCCGCGGCCAGCTGCGTCGCCGTCATGGGCTTCGGGATCTCCCGGTCGAGGATGGGTCTCATGACGTCTCTCCTCTCTTCCGGGCACCTGGAGGGGTGCCTCTCGCCGGAGACGTCGGAGCTCGCGGCCCGTTCCGGACATCGCCGCGAACGACTCAACGATCGTCCGTCAGGCGGGCTGCTCGGGAGTGCAGGTAGCGCTGCTGCGAGAGGTTGGTCGCCCGGCGGGCCGCCGCCAGGTAGGAGTCGCGCGCAGCGGCGCGATTGCCGGCCATCTCCAGCAGGTGCGCCCGGACCGCATGGAACCGGCGGTCCTCGGCGATCCGGTCGTCGGCCTGGAGCTCTTCGAGAAGGTCGAGCCCCGCCTGCGGGCCTCGGGCCATCGCCACCGCGACAGCGTGGTTCAGCGCCACGACCGGGTTGTCGGACATCTGCATCAGCAGCTCGTACAGTGCCGTGATCTGCGGCCAGTCGGTCGCCTCGGCGCTCGGCGCCTCGTCATGGATCGCGGCGATCGCCGCCTGGAGCTGGTAGGGACCGGTCGGTCCCCGGGGAAGCGCGTCGGTGATGAGCGCCACGCCTTCGGCGATGGTGGCGGCGTTCCAGAGGCTTCGATCCTGCTCGGCCATCGGGATCAGCTCGCCGGCCGGCCCGGTGCGCGCGGGCCGGCGGGCGTCGGTGAGCAGCATGAGGGCGAGGAGGCCCGTCACCTCGCTGTCGCCGGGCAGCAGGCGGTGGACCATGCGGGTCAGCCGGATCGCCTCGGCCGCCAGCTCGCCGCGGTCCAGGCTGGGCCCCGACGTGCTGACGTAGCCCTCATTGAAGATCAGGTAGAGCACGTGGAGAACTGCGCGGAGCCGTTCGGCGCGCTCCCGGCCCGAGGGCATGGCGAAGGGAATGCCGCTGTCCTTGATGCTCTGCTTGGCGCGGGTGATGCGCCGGGTCATGGTCGACTCCGGGACGAGGAACGCCCGGGCGGCCTCGGCGGTGGTCAGCCCGCCCACCGCTCGCAGGGTCAGCGCGATCTGCGACGCCGGCGACAGCGACGGGTGGCAGCACATGAAGAGCAGGATGAGCGTGTCGTCGGATTCCGAGGCCGGGCTGTCGGCGGGGGGTGCCAGCCATTCCTCGGGCAGCATCCACCGGGCGACGGCGTCCTCACGGCGCTGGCGAGCCTGCTCACTGCGCAGCAGGTCGGTCAGCCTGCGCGAGGCGACCGTGATCAGCCAGGCGCGGGGATTCTGAGGGACGCCATCCTTCGGCCACCGCATGGCGGCCGCGATCTGGGCCTCCTGCACCGCGTCCTCGGCGGTGTCGAAGTGGCCGTAGCGCCGGACGACCGCGCCGAGGGCCTGCGGCGCCAGCCGGCGCAGCAGGTCCTCGACCTCGGTGTGGGACATGGGACCGGTCAGAGCTCCAGCTCTGTCCGGGACTCGACGATCGGCCGGACGTCGGCGACGGGCGCGGAGGCTCCGGCCGGCCCCGGGGCGCTCGACAGACGGCCGGCGATCGCGGTGGCCCGGTCGAAGCTCTCGCAGTCCACGATCCAGTAGCCGGCCAGAACCTCCTGGGTCTCGGCGTACGGGCCGTCCGTCACGACCGGCGCTCCATCCTGCAGCTGGATCCGCCGAGTGTGGACCGGGGCGGCCAGGCCTCGAGTCTCCACGAGCTCGCCGGATTCCGCGAGCTCCCTGTTGAACGACTCCATGAACGCGCCCATAGCCACGAAGTCCTCCGGGGACCAGGCTGGCGTGGCGGCCGGCTTCCCCGACATCGCGTCGTAGTCCTGCTGCGAGGCGTAGGTCAGGATCATGTACTTCATGATGTTCTCCTCTCTGCTGGCACTCGGTGGTGCCTCTCGCCGGAGACGTCGGGGCCAGCGGCGCATTCCGGACATCCACCCGGCCAGGAGTCATCTTCGGTCGTCGGCCTGGCCGGGCTCGGGGATCAGATGCTCCACGTTCGTGCCGCCAGCCGTGAGCCGCGTGAGCGCCTGACGGTCGCGGCCGGAGCGCACGGGCCGCCTGGCGCACCCACGTCGTCAGCCTTGCCACGGCCGGCGCCGCGATAACGAGTCGCCGTGCGCGACCGGCTTCAGTCCCGAGGCCGCGCGTCGCGCCGCGTCGACTCTCCCACCGCCAGGTCGATCCGGTCCATGAGCGCCCAGTCGCGCTCGCAGGACCGGACGCAGTCGAGGAGCTCGGCAAGGTCGCCCAGGAGCGACTGCGAGATCGGGTGGTAGTCACGGCAGCGGCAGCGCCCGGCACGGGCCGCGTTCTGGGAGCAGCCCTCCATCTGCCCGTACCGCCAGTGGAGCGCCCTGTCGTGCCCGCAGACGCATCTGGGCGGAGGGTTCATGTCGCGGAGGAGCCGAGGTGTCATGAGCGCATACTGGGGTGCGCCGCTCCGCGGCACACCCGGAATCCCGCGTGCCCGGTACGCGTTTCTGTACCTGTTTGGCCGCCGGTTCCGGAACTCGTTCCGCCCGCGCCCGCCGGAGGCCGGGACCCGGGACCGGCGCCTCCTGAACCCTCTCAGTCGGTTCAGAGCGGCACGTAGGGCACGTGGAACTGGACGGCGACCCGCCGGCCGGCCCCCCGGCGCCGAGCGGCGGATGAACGATCGCGCCCTGCGAAAGCGAGGGCGCCTTCTGCCGACATCAGGGGGCGGCCAGGTCGGCGTCCGGGGGCGACTGCAGCGTTTGTGCGACACGTGCCCCAACCTCCGGGCCAGGTACGCCATTGGCGGCGATAACGCTGGCGAACCATTCGGCGCTCCTCTTCGGCAGCCGCCTCTGGGTCGCGTAGTCCACGTACACGAGCCCGAAGCGCAGCCGGTAGCCGGCCGCCCACTCGAAGTTGTCCATCAACGACCAGACGATGTAGCCCCACAGCGGGACCCCGTCCTCGATGGCCCTGGCAGCAGCGCGGAAGTGGCCGGCGTAGTAGTCGATCCGCTCGGGGTCGTAGCAGCGACCGTCTGGCCCGACGTAGTCCTGCAGGGCGATACCGCTCTCGGTGATCCACAGCGGCAGCGCGGTCCACTCTCGGTGGAGGCGGGTCAGGACCGAGTAGAGAGCGTCGGGGCGAATCGCCACGTCTCCGGCCGTTCTCGGCGGCGCGGGCGGCAGCTTGCGTGCGCCGCGCACGATGTTCGACTCGCTGCGGACATGACCTGGATCGGCTGCCACCCGGTGCTGCTCATAGAAGTTGACCCCGAGAAAGTCCATCGGTCGACTGATCGCGGCGAGGTCTCCGTCGTGCACGAAATCGAAGTCTGTGACGTCTGCCCAGAACTCGTAGGCGTCCTCGGGATAGGTGCCACGGAACAGCGGCGAGAGGAACACGCGGTTCTCGAACATGTCGACACGGGCCGCGGCAGCCACGTCCGCGGCCGACTCCGAGGCCGGCCCGACGTCGGACAGGTTCAGCGAGATGGCCGCTCTCGCGCGGGGGGCGGCGTCTCGGATTCGCTCGAGCGCTCGCGCATGCGCGAGCAGCAGGTGATGCGCGACCTTCACAGCGGTCGCCTCATCGGCGATCCCCGGCGCGTGGCGGCCCTCCAGGTGGCCGACAAAGGCAGCGACCCATGGCTCGTTGACGGTGATCCACTGGTCGACCCTGTCCCCGAGTCGACGGACGACCGTCGAGGTGTAGTCGGCGAAGCAGTCGGCCGTCAGGCGGTTCGCCCAACCGCCCTGGTCCTGCAGTGCCTGGGGCAGGTCCCAGTGGTAGAGAGTCACGACAGGTGTGATGCCACGAGCCAGCAGCCCGTCGACGACGCGATCGTAGAAGTCGAGCCCGGCCGCGTTGACGGTGCTGCCGTCGGGCTGCACCCGCGGCCAGGCGACCGAGAAGCGGTACGCCTGCAGGCCCAGGTCGGCCATCAGGTCCAGGTCACTCTCCAGCCGGTTGTAGTGATCGCACGCGACGTCTCCGGTTTCGCCGTGATACGTGGCCCCGGGCAAGCGCACGAACGTGTCCCAGATGGAGGGGCCCCGGCCGTCTGCGCCGGTGGCGCCTTCGATCTGGTACGCGGACGTAGAGGCGCCCCACACGAAGCCATTCGGGAATTCAGCAGTCATCGGTGCTCATGTGACTCGAATCAGTAGCCCATTCTCATTCCACGGACGAGGTACTTCTGAAGCGCAAAGGAAATCACTAGCGTAGGCAACGTCAGGTAGACGCCACCCGCCATGAGAGGCCCCCAGTAGATCTTGTAGCCCGTCTGCATCTGCAGCAGCCCCGAGGTCAGCGGTGTCGCCTCCGGCGACGTCGAGAAGGACATGGGGAGCAGCAGGTCGGTCCAGCCGGCGATGAAGCTCAGCAGAGCTACGGTGAGCAATCCTGGCGCCGCCAGCCTGATGGCGATCCTCCAGAAGACTCCGGCAGGCGACAGACCGTCCAGCAGCCCGGCTTCTTCGACCTCCCGCGGCAGGGCATCGAAGAAGGGCCGCAAGATCCAGATCACGAACGGAAGGTTGAGAACGGCCACACCGAGGATGACGCTGAGCACGTTGTTCAGCAGGCCGATCGCATTCATGATCAGGTAGAGAGGCACGACCAACGCCGCCGGGGTCACCATTCGGCACAGCAGCAGGCCAGTCAGGAGCAGGCGGCTGCCCGGGAACGGATAGCGCGAAAAACCGTAGGCCGCCATACCACCGAGGGCGACGCTGATCGCGACCACGCCCAACGAGATCAGGACGCTGTTCCAGGTCGCGGCACCGAAATGGAACTGTGAGAAGAGTGAAGCGTAGTTGGTCAGCTCGGGCGCTCGCGGGAATCCGAGCGGATCGGAGAACATCTCGGCCTCGGTCTTCAGCGAGCTGATCGCCATCCACGCGACGGGAACGGCTATCCCGACGGCTGCCAGCAGCAAGGCTCCCACATGCAGCGCGCGGCCGAGTCGCTCGGCGGGGGAGAGGATCATCATGCCGGCGATGCCCTCCTCATCGCGAGCAGTGCGGCGCCGAGGACGGCGGAGATCAGCACCGCGACGACGGAGAGCGCAGAAGCCTGGCCGAAGTTCAGGGAATCGAACGCCGTCCTCCAGATCAGCAGCGGGAAGACCTGCGTATCGTTGGCGGGTCCGCCGCCGGTGGTCACGAAGACCGTATCGAAGATCTTGGTGAACGCATCGACCGCCCTGAACGCAGCCGTCACCGCGACGACCGGCATGATCAACGGCAGAGTGAGATAGCGCAGCTCCTGCCAGCCGTTGGCCCCGTCGAGCCGCGCCGCCTCGTACTGCTCCGGCTCGATCGACAGGATCGCGGCAAGCAGCAGGAACAGCACGAACGGCATCGTCTTCCAGGCATCGGCCACGATGACCGCCGCAAGCGGAAACCGGGCGAACCAGGCGATGTCGGTGTGCAGGGCCGCGTCCACCGGCCCGAACTGGGGATGGAGGAGCATCTTCCAGGCGATCGCGCCGGCAATCGCCGGCGTCGCGAAGGGGAGGATGAAGACGCTGCTGAGGACTCGGGACAGGAGGCGGCCGAACGTCCTTCGACTCTCGATCACGAGCCTCGCCAGCAGGACGGCCAGCGCCACACCCACGACCACCTCGATCGCCACGCTGACGGCGGTGAACACGATCGTGACCACGAGCGATTGGTGGACGAGGTCCGAGCTGGCCAGCCAGCCATAGTTTGCGAGGGCAACGAAGCTCGTGTGGGTGGAGCGCAACGGTGAGTACTCGTGGAAGCTCAAGAACACGAGGTTCGCGACCGGGAACACCATGAACGCGAAGACGAAGACGAAGGCGGGCAGCGTGAGCCCGATGCCTGTCAGGTGGAGTCGCCGCCTCCAGGTCCCAACGCCGGCGGTGGCGGACCCACGGCTCGGGGATCCGCGGGCCCGCCAGCGGCGCAGCACCATATTGTTCACAGGCTACTCGATCGCCATCCGGCCCTTGAACTTTCCATTCTGGAGCCAGTCAGCAGCCGCATCAGGCGAGAGTTCGCCCTTGAGCGCCTTGAAGATCGCCTCGCTCACCCCGGTCGACAGCTCGCCAGCCCAGGTCGTCTGGTTGTACTGCAGATTGGGAAGCACCTTCTCGAACTGCTCGATGCCGACGAGCGCCTTGCGCACATCGGGGTCTTGCAGCGTGTCCTTGCGGACCGGCAGGTCGCCGGTGTCGATCGCCTGCTGCTTCTGGTAGCTGGCGCCCATCATCCACTGGATGAACTTGGCCCCTGCGTCGGGGCTCGGAGCCGCGTCGGGGATGGTCGCCACGAACGCACCGAGGTGCGCTCCCCTGCCCGCCAGCGGCGCCATGCCGATCTTGTCGTGAGCGCTCTGCTGGAACGTCTTCCAGATGTAGAACCAGTTCTGGTACATGGCGACCTTGCCGTCCTGCACGAGCTTGTCGCCATCGAAGAAGCTCTCGGTCTCCCAACCAGGCGGGTTGAACCTGGTGAACTTGACCAGCCAGTTCATGGCCTGCTTCTGCTCGGGCGAGTTGAGCGTCAGCCGCCGGGTGCTCAGGTCACCGTAGTTGCCCCCGAGGCCGTACAGGAAGTAGGTGTCGTCGAGGAAGATCGACCAGTCGACGCCGCCTATGAAGAACCCGTAGAGGTTCGGCGGGCGGTTGAAGAACTCGGCGACCTGGTACATGTCCTCATAGGACGTCGGAACGGTCAGATCGCGGCCGTACTTCGCCTTGAAGGCCGCCTGCTCGGCCGGGTTGTTGAGCAGGTCCTTGCGGTAGAAGAGCATCGGGAAGTTGTAGTACTGAGGAACGCCTACCAGCCTCCCGTTGATGGTGAACTTGTCCCTGAGCATGAGCTGGTCGACCTGATCGGCCGGCAGGTACTTCGTCAGGTCCTTGACGTGCGCCTTGTACTTGACCCAGGTGTTGTCGTCGCCGCCGCCGGTCATCACGACGTCGTAGAGACCGGCGTTCTCGATCAGCTCACGCGCCTTTCGCTGGTTCCACAGGGGCCGCGCCACCTGCTCGATCGACGCCGTGATGCCGGTCGCCTTCTCGAAGTCGGCGGCGTGCTTGATCAGGGCGTCCGTCTCGGGCCCGGCCACGGCCAGGACGCGGACGACCTTCGCCGGCGGGGTGGGGTTCGATGATGCACAGGCTGCGCCGATCAAAGCGACTGCCAGGAGCAGCGCTGACAGTCGAGCGCCTGTCCCGAGTTTCATGGCTTCTCTCCTCCTCCTGTTGGATCCGCCACTGGAGCCGAATCACGACTGCGACAGCAGCGCGCATTGCGCCGTTCGCAAATCAGCGCATGGCTCCTCCTTCTCTGATGGAGTCGCCAGCTCGCTGGTCGGTCGGACCCGCGAGCGAGTGTCCTCCGCTGGCAAGGAACCGCTCGACGACCAGGGTCGCCGCACCCATCGCCACCGCGTCGGGACCCAGCCGGCCAAGCCGTATCGCAACGCGGCTGAACGGATATCGAAGCGCCTGCGCAGCGGCTGCCTCGCGTATGCGCGGAAGCAGGCTCGGGCCGAGCAGCTGCCCGACCCACCCGCCGATGATGATGCACTCGGGGTTGAAGAGGTTCACCAGGTTTGCCATGCCGGCGCCGATGAACACGGCCGTCTCGTCCAGGACCGCCGCTGCCTGCCTGCTGTCCCTGCTCGCGACCACGAGGTCGTTCAGCAGTCGCTGTTCGTCATCGTCTGCAGGCAGTCGCCGGCGAGAGCGTTCGGTCCAGCGCTCGAGGATCGCCTCCGCACCGACGTAGGCCTCCAGGCAGCCGGCGGCCCCGCACCGGCAGCGGCGGCCGCCGACGACGACGCAGGTGTGGCCCCACTCTCCGGCGCTGGACGTGGAACCGCGATAGAGCACGCCGTCGTTGAAGAGGGCGGCCCCGACGCCGGTGCCGAGCAGGACCACGGCCAGGTTCCGGGCGTCGTGGCAGTCGCCAAACCACATCTCGGCCTGGCCCATCGTCTTGGCGCCGTTGTCCAGCATGACCGGAGCGGGCAGCGCGGCCTGCAGCAGCTGGAGCAGCGGGACCTTGTCCCACCCGAGGCTCGGGGCGTGAACGTACTCGTCGCCGTCGTGGACCACCACGCCGGGCACGCCCACGCCGACGCCGAGCACGGGCCGGGCCGGAATGCCTGCGTCCCGGATGACCTCGTCGACCCCGCGGGCGATGAGGTCCACCAGGGATGGCAGCGATTCCTGGGGCAGGCGCAGCGGCTTCTCGACCGCCGCCAGCTTGCGCAAGCTCAGGTCGAAGAGCTCGATGGCTGCCCCGGTCTCACCGACGTCGACGCCGACCGCAGCGGCGTGGTCGGGGTTCACCCGGATCAGGACCGCGGGCCGGCCGCCCTCGGAGTCGAGCTGGCCGGTCTCGACCACGATCCGGTCCCTGAGCAGCTCGGCGATCACGTTGCCGACGGTCGCCGGGCTGAGGCCGGTTCTGCCGGCGAGGTCGAGGCGGCTGGTTGGGCCGTCGAAGTACAGCTGGCGCAAGACCGTCGCGCGGTTGCCGCGCCGAAGGTCCCTGGTGGTGCGATGGCGTGTCGTCAGGTTTCCAACGTCCAAGAGCTTGACTTGGACTTAGCCTAAGACTAAAACTAAGTCTTGTCAACAGGAGCCGGCGATGGGCCTGGCTGAGGGTCCGGGGCCCGACTCCCTTGGGACAGGAGGAGACGCATGCACATCGAACGCTCGGCCGCCAGACGGCGGTGGGCCGCCTTGCTGCTTGCGGTCGCGATTGCGGTCGGCGCCGCGCTGGCCGAGCACCCCACGGCGACCTACGCGGCGACCACGGTGCAGGTCTGGCTGACCACCGCGGACGGCTCCAGCCGGCTCACCCAGCAGCCAGGGATCACGTTCGGACCGGTGGCGCGCGGCACGCTGAACGTGTCGGTCGACGACAGCCGCAGCTACCAGACCAACGTCGGGCTCGGCGCCGCCTTCACCGACTCCTCGACCTTCCTGATGGAGAATCTCAAGTCGAACAACCCGGGCCAGTACGCCACGATGATGAACCAGCTGTTCAGCCCGACCAGCGGCATCGGGCTCGCGTTCTGGCGGATCCCGATGACGGCGTCCGACTTCAACTCGACGGGCGCACCGTGGACGGACGACGACGTCCAGGGCCCGCCGGGCGATCCGACCCAGAACTTCGGGCTGACGGCCCAGGACACTGGTCACATCATCCCGGTGATCAAGGACGCGCTGGCGATCAACCCCAACCTGAAGATCCTCGGCAGCCCGTGGAGCCCACCCGCCTGGATGAAGTCGAACGGCTCGATGATCTGCAACACGGGCAGCGGGAATGCCTCGCTCCTCACCCAGGACTACCAGGCGTGGGCGACGTACTTCGTCAAGTGGATCCAGGCCTATCAGTCGAACGGCATTCCGATCTGGGGTGTCACTCCGCAGAACGAGCCGCTCTTCTGTCCGACCAACTATCCTGGCTCGTCCTGGGACCCGGCCGGCGAAGCCAACTGGGTGCACAACTTCCTCAAGCCATCGCTGGCCGGCGCCGGCCTCTCTCCCGTGGTCATCGGCTTCGACCACAACGCGGACGCCCTCTGGTTCCCACAGCAGCTCCTGACCAGCCAGGCCGCCGGTGACTTTGCCGGGATGGCATGGCACTGCTATGACTTCAACAGCGACCTGACCATGATCTCCGCGATCCACAACCAGTTCTCGGGCATCGACCAGTACGAGACCGAGTGCTCGTCAGACACCAGTCCGACCGATATCATCCCCTACACCACCGCCCAGATGGCGCTGCTGTCGTATCAGAACTGGGCGAAGGGTATCGTGCTGTGGAACGTCGCGCTCGACCAGAGCAACGGCCCGCACCTCGGTGGCTGCTCATCGTGCGTGCCGATCGTAACGGTCAATCCCAGCAACTACACGCTGGACAACAACTACTACCAGCTGGGCCAGATCAGCGACTTCGTGCCCGTCGGCGCCACGCACATCGCTTCGACCGTCAACACGCACGGCGTCTTCACCGCCGCCTTCAGGAACCCGAGCGGCCAGGAGGAGCTGGTCGCGACCAATGTGAACCCGACGTCCACGACGTTCCAGGTCACCTGGAACGGGCAGGGCTCGTTCTCGTACACGCTGCCGTCGAAGGCGACCGTGACCTTCCAGGGCACGGTGGCCTCTGCCCCGTCCACGCCGACCATCCCGCGCGTGGGGCAGACCTACCGCATCGCCAACCGGCTGACCGGCAAGCCGTTCGGCGTCAATGGCGCCTCGACGGCCAACGGGGCGCAGATCGTGCAGTTCACCAACGACGGCGATCCCGACCAGCAATGGACGCTCCTGGACGCCGGGGGCGGTTGGTACAACATCGTCGACGTCAACAGCGGCCTGGCGCTCGACGATACCAACGGGTCCACCGCCAACGGCAACGTGATGCAGCAGTGGGCGCTGGCCTCCGGCAACCCCAATCAGCAGTGGCAGATCAATTCCCTCGGGAACGGCTACTACAACATCATGAACAGAACGAGCGGATTGGTCCTCGACCTCACCAACGGCGGCACGGGCGACGGCATCAACATCCAGCAGTGGGCCTCCGGTGCCGGCAACCTGAACCAGCAGTGGCAGCTGATCGGGACTCCGCGGGCGGCTCCGGCGGCAGCTCCCGCCGCGGGCGGGGCGTACCGGATCGTGAATCAGGCGAGCGGCAAGCCCTTTGGGGTCGTAGGGGCATCGACCGCCAACGGGGCGCAGATCGCCGGCTCCGCGGATGACGCCGCCCTCGACCAGGTCTGGTCGCTCGTGGATGCCGGGGGCGGCTATTTCAACGTCATCGACGGCAACAGCGGCCTCGCGCTCGACGACACCAACGGCTCCACCTCCAACGGCACGGTGATGCAGCAGTGGGCGATCTCCGGCACGGGCAACGCCAACCAGCAGTGGAGGATCACCTCGGTGGGTGGCGGGTACTACTCGATCACCAACCGGACGAGCGGGCTCGTCCTCGACCTCACCAACGGCAATACCGCCGATGGGACTCCGATCCAGCAGTGGGCTGGCGCGGCCGGCAATCCGAATCAGGGCTGGCAGTTCATCCCGGCGAGATGACGCAGCGAGCGTAGGGCAGGTGACGCCCGAGCGACCTCGGGCGTCCCCTTGGCCTGCCGGCGGGAGGTTGCCGACTACGCGCTGCGCCGGACAGTCGAGAGCGGCACGGTCAGCCCCGACCGCCTGAAGGACGACCGCGTCCCCGGGTTCCGGCTCTAACTCGCACTGCCTGTCGGCGCTCGCCATCGATGAGTTCGGGCTCCTCGCCGGTCTCGTCAGACAGGGATGGCACACGAATTCGGATGACCCGGAAGCAGGCGTGGGTGCTGGCCTGGACGTCGTTGGGATCGTTCATGGTGGTCCTCGACCTGCTGGTCGTGGCCACGGCGCTAACCGCGATCCGGCGCGACCTGGGCGCCTCGCTCAAGGAGCTGGAATCGGTCGTCAACGCCTACACGCTGAGCTTCGCGGTGCTCATCATGACGGCCGCGGCTCTGGGGGACCGCTTCGGCCGCCGCCGGCTGTACGCCGGAGGATTGGGCCTGTTCGCCCTGGCCTCGGCAGGCTGTGCGCTGGCCCCGAGCGCCGGCGCGCTGATCGCCGCGCGCGCCGTGCAGGGCGCCGGCGCGGCCACCGTCATGCCCCTGGCGCTGGCGCTGCTGAACGCGGCGTTTTCCGCCCGCTTCGTCGCGCTGCTGAGCGAGGACGCGGTCCTGAGCATGCCGCCGTGGCGGCTCTGGTACGCGGGAGGCGAGGCGATCGGCGTCTTCTTCACCCGGGTCAACGCGCCGGCCGGTCACGGCCCGCCGCCCTTCCGACTGGGGGTTCCGACGGCCGCGAACCGGCAGCGGGCGGGCGCCATGTACATGCGCCGTCCCGACGGGGGCTTCCAGGCGCACGCCATCCACCTGTTGACGCTCCAGGGCGGCGCGATCTCCGGCCTGACCGTCTTCCGCGATCCCCGGCTCTTCACCGCCTTCGGGCTGCCGGACGTGCGGTGAGGTTCGACGAGGCCGGCGGCCCCGCGGGCGCTCTCCTGCGCTGGCAGTTCCGGCTCGTCCACCGGCTCCTCGACACCGCGGTGGACCAGCTCGGCGATGCCGCCGACGGCCGGTGTGCGGCCTGTGCCTGCTTCGCGCAGGCCGTGCTGTGCGAGGACCTCAGCGTGAACGCGGTCCTGGCCGGGCGGCAGCCACTCGCGCTGTCGAGCTGGGCCGGTCGCACGGGCATGAGCGAGCTGCCGCGGCTCGCCGGGCCGGCTGACTGGCACGCGTGGGGACGCAGCGTGCGGCTCGACCTGAGCCGGCTGCGTCCCTACGCCCGGGCCGTGTACGCCTCGACCGACACCTACCTGGCCACGCTGTCCGAGGACGGGTTGGAGCCGCTGGGTGGCGAGACGCCCGCCTGCCTGCTCAGCGCCCTGCTCCTCACTCTCGCCGCCCGGCACGGAGAGATCACCGGCAGCGGTTGTCCACGCCGGCAACCCTACCGGGCCACCTCCCTCACCACCTGACGCGGGTCCTTGTCCTCGCGGAGCCCCTTGAAGCTCGGGGCGCGCAGGTCGCCGGCGCTCGTCCACTCGGCGAACTCGAACTCGCCCACCAGCCGCGGCTCCACGAAGTGCGCCCCCGCCGGCGGCCGGCCGGCGTCGAACGGCGAGGTCTCCCGCTCGAGCGGCCGCATCAGCTCCGCCAGCTTGGCCAGCATGGCGTGCGTGAACCCCGTGCCCGTCTTGCCGGCGTAGGCGAAGCGGTCGCCGTCGTAGTAGCCGAGCAGCAGCGCACCGGGCAGGCCGCGCCGGCGACCCTCGCCCTCCACCCAGCCGCCGATCACCAGCTCCTGCCGCTGCCGGTTCTTGACCTTCAGCCAGGCACCGCTCCGCCTGCCCACCTCGTAGACGCTGTCCAGGCGCTTCGCGATCACGCCCTCCAGCCCGTTCTCCAGGCTGGC
>JBKPCH010000023.1:0-6779 GCA_046727275.1 Candidatus Dormiibacterota bacterium | reverse complement strand
GTGGGCAGCCGCGGCGACCGGGCGGGCCCGGTGGTCCCGGCGCTCCGGCCGGCTGGCGCACGGTGCGCGTGGCGGGCGGCGGCAACATCCACGTGCCCGGTGGCTGGGTGCGGAACGCGCGCCCGTCCGGGAACGGGTCGTGGATGCGGACGGCGGGTGCCAACGGCGGCTGGATGTTCACAGGCGGAGCGCCGAGCATGCGCCCGCCGGGAGCCTGACGCATGGCTGACGAGCAGCGCTACCGCTTCGGTCCGCTCGAGCAGCACGGCTTCCTCATGGGCCTGCGCGGGAGCCAGATCGCGCTGCTCGGCGCGGGCCTGATGGCCGCCTTCGGGATCCTCGTGCTCGTCCAGCGCCCGGCCCTCGCCATCCTGCTCGGCGTCGTCGTCCTGGCTGTGGCCTTCGTGCCCCTCGCCGGGCGCACCGTGCAGCAGTGGGCGCCGGTGGTCGGACGCTTCGCCTCGCGCCGCGCCGCCGGCCGCCACCGCTGGACCTCTCGGGCCCCAGCGCGCGGCCATCGCCTGGTCGGCCGCAGCCCCCGGGCGCCCGTGCTCGTGGCGCCGGTCGCGCTGCCGCCCACGCTGGCTGGGCTCAGCATCCTGACGGTGAGCGACCGCGGCCTGCTGCCGGCCGGTGTCCCCGCCGGCATTGGCGTCATCCGCGACAGGCGGGCGGGCACCTACGCCGCCGTGCTGCGGGCGCAGGGCAGCACCTTCGCGCTGCGCGACGACGCCGACCAGCACCACCTCGTCGGTGCCTGGTCAGAGGTGCTGGCGAGCATGGCGGACTCGGGCAGCCCCATCGCCCGCCTGCAGGTGCTGGAGCGGACACTGCCGGACACCGGCGAGGACGCTGCCCGCTACCTCAAGGACGAGATGCGGCGGCCGGCCGGCGACGACCTGGTGCGCTCCTACCTGGAGCTCCTCGACGAGGCGGCGCCCGTCAACCGCGAGCACGAGACGCTCTTGGTGCTCCAAGCCGACCTGCGCCGGCTGGGCCCGCTCCTGCGCCAGTTCCGCGACCGCGACCTCGCCGCCTACGTGGCGCTGGTACAGGAGCTGACCTCGCTCACCGACCGCCTGCAGGCGGCCGAGGTCGCCGTGGAGGGCGCCCTGACGCCGCGCCTGCTCGCCGAGACGCTGCGCGTGGCCTTCGAGCCCACATCTCGCCTCGACCTCGCCCAGCGCGCCGTGCGCGAGCCGGAGGCGGCCGGCTGCGAGCCGGGTTCGGCCTGGCCGGTGGCGGTGGAGGACGGCTGGCTGCGCTACCGCACGGACGGCGCCTGGCACGCGGTCTACTGGATCCGCGAGTGGCCGCGGGTGCCGGTGCCGCCGGACTTCCTGGAGCCGCTGCTGCTGCGCACGCGGGCGCTGCGCACGCTCTCGCTGGTCATGGAGCCGGTGCCGCCCGAGCGCGCGCAGCGCGAGGTGGAGAGGCAGCGCACGCACACGCTCAGCGATGTGGCGGCCAGGGAGCGCCACGGCTTCATGACCAGCCGCCGCCGCGAGCACGAGATCGCGCAGGTGCTGACGCGCGAGGAGGAGCTGGCCGAGGGCCACGAGGAGCTGCGCTTCAGCGGCTACCTGGCGGTGACGGCGCTGAGCGTGTACGAGCTGGAGCTCGCCTGCAAGGAGGTCCAGCGCCAGGCCTCGCGCGCCCGCCTCCAGGTGGTGCGGCTGGCCGGGGAGCAGGCAAGCGCCTTCACGTGCGTGCTGCCGCTGGGGCGGGGGCTGCGGTGATCGCGCTGACGGGCGGCGGGCGGGAAGGCGCAGCCGTGCGCGCGCATGGATGCGCGTCTTTTTGGAGGCGTGCGTCATGACGCCGCGGCTGCCTGCGCACCGCGTCACGACCGCCCATCTCGGCGCCGCCTACCCGTTCCAGGCCGACCGCGGGCTGACGAGTAGAGGCGTGTTCATCGGTCATGACCTGCTGGCCGGCCGGGGCTTCAGCTACGACCCCTGGGCCCTCTACCCCGACACGATCACCGGGCACAACCTGGCCATATTCGGACTCCTCGGCTCGAGGAAGAGCAGCCTCAGCAAGACCTACTGCGCTCGCCAGATCATCTTCGGCCGCCAGGCGTGGATCCTCGACCCCAAGCCCGAGTACGAGCGGCTCTGCCGGGCCGTTGGCGGCGTCTACGTGTCCCTGCAGCCGGGAGGCCCGGTCCGCCTCAACCCGCTCGAGGCGCTGATCCGCGACCGGCGCCCGGAGGCCATCCACCGCGCCCGCATGGACCTCATGCTGCCGCTCGTAGAGGCGGCCCTCGGCCGCCCGCTGCGCCCGGTCGAACAGACCGGGGTCGACGGAGCCGTGAAGGCGGCCGCGACCACGACGGCAGCCGTCGGCCAGGAGCCGACGCTTCGCGATGTCGTGGAGGCCATGTTCGAGCCGGGGCAGGAGTTGGCCGCGCACATGCGGATGCCGGTCACGGAGACGCAGGAGGCGCTGCGGGAAGCGGCCTACGGGCTGCGCCGGCTGGTCGACGGCGACCTCTGCGGGATGTTCGACGGGCAGACGACGGCCGGCATCGACCTGGAGGCGCCGGTGGTGGCCTTCGACCTCTCAAAGATCAAGGACTACACCTCGCTGGGCGTGGTCATGATCTGCGTCGCGGCCTGGCTGCGCCGGCTGCTTGCCGAGTCGGACGACGGCGTCCGCCGGATCATCGTCTACGACGAGGCGTGGAAGGTGCTGCGGGTGCCCGGGGTCGCGCGCTTCCTCAACGAGAGCTGGAAGATGGCGCGCCAGTGGGGCGTCCAGAACATCGCTGTCATGCACCGCCTCAGCGACCTCGCCTCGGTCGGTGACGCGGGCAGCGAGGCGATCGAGCTGGCAAAGGGGCTGCTCTCCGACAGCCAGACGCGCCTGGTCTACCAGCAGGCGAGTAACGAGCTACCAGCGATGCGGGACCTGCTGGGGCTGACGGACAAGGAGGCGGCCGCGATCGGCAGCCTGCGGCCGGGTTCCGCGCTGTGGAAGGTGGGCCAGCGCAGCTTCCTCGTCGAACACTTGGTGTCGCGGGCCGAGCGGTGGATCGTCGACACGGAGCCGCGGGCGCAGCAGCGGGAGATCGGATCGACCACGTAGGCAAACAGCGACGTCTATGGGGACGTCGACGCTCAGGGTCGACCGTGCTGATTGGGCGATCATGCGGGAGTATCATGCCGGGCTATGGCGGAACCGGGTGAGGTCGATGAGATCGTCCTTCGCTGGACGTTGGAACGTGGAGATGTCCTCGAGACCGTAATCGCCCAGCGGTTCAGATCAATCCTGCGGCCCCCGTTTCTAGCCCTCGCTTTCGGAGCCTGCATGATCAGCTATGCGGTCACGGTAGTGATCCTGTTCGGCGGCCTACCACCTCCTGATGCCGTTGGGACGGTGTTGGCGCTCTTCGCGCTCGTGCTAGTCGTGGCGGCGGCGGCGGGACCACTCCTGGTGTGGCTGTCCTTGATCGCGCTCGTCACACTTCGATGGCCGGGGAGTGCCGCCCTCCACGAGCCGATTGAGGCGGTGCTCCTGCCCAGCGAACTCGTGCTGAGAACCCCGCAGATGGAGACCAGGATGCGCTGGGCCGCCATCAGCAAGGTGTCGGAGGGCCGTCGAGCATATCGACTGCATCTAAGGGCGAGGCGCTCAGTTGTCCTCATCCCAAAGCGCGCGATGCCCGAAGCGGTTGGCGCAGCCGAACTCGGCAACCACCTCCGCCGCTTGGTGTCGGCGGGCATGGTTCCCCGCGCTACGACCACGCCCTAAAGGGTTTCGCGCAACAGGTTGACGGAGGTCACAGTTGCAACCCTGCGTGGCCGAGGAAGCTGAAAGGGGCCGTGCGCGGCGGTGTCAGCTGATGACCGGTCGATCGAGGCGCGATTAACCGTCCCTGCGGGCCATCATCGCGAGGGCAGCGCCGGCACGCCAGGTCGGGCGGTGGCTCAGCTCGTCCAGCCGCCACCCGTCGGGGGTACGCACGGCGACCGCCCGCAGCACACCGCCTGCCACGAAGTACGACTCCAGCTCGCGCGGATCGTGCTGGCCCTCCGCCCACAGGTGCATCGCCTGCAGGTTGGCCCGCAGCCGGACGGTGCCACCTTCGCGGTCGGCCACGAGGTCGGTGATCATGTGGTGGGTGGCCCGGAAGCGTGCGAAGCTCTCGGTCTGGCCGGTTAGGATGGCGTCCCGGCCGGATAGGGCGACGCCGTTAGGGCGCACGATCCGGCCGTCGGGGGTGAACGTCTCCGCCACGATATCGGCATCGAGGCGCTTGTCGTCCACCGCCGCGAAGTAGCGGCTCAGCAGCGCGCCGATCTCGTACACCTCGTTCATATCTTCGACTCCTCTCTGCCAGCGGGGCCCGACCGGCGTCACCGGCGCATGCGCCGGCCGCCCGAGACGCTTGGCGACATCGTATCCAACTTGGATACACTGTAGCCAGATTCGCTGAGGAGGGCAACATGGCCGACGCCGAGCCGGTGGCGCACACCCTGACTTGGACGAAGGTGCGGGGCGCGCGCCGGGGTCCGGGGCCGGACGTGAGCCGGATCGTGCGCGCCGCCATCGACCTCGCCGACGCCGAGGGCATCGAGGCGGTCTCCATGCGCCGAGTCGCCACCGCGCTGCGCTCGGGTACCGCCTCCCTCTACCGGTGCGTCGACAGCCGTGAGGAGCTGCTCGACCTCATGGTGGACGCCGTCCTCGGCAACGACCCGCACCCGCCGCTGGCCGGGGACTGGCGCGCCGACCTGACCGCCTTCGCCCGGCACCTGCGGACGCTGCTGCGCCGCCACCCGTGGCTGGGTCCGCAGCGGGCCGGCCGCCCGACGCTAGGCCCGCACGCCTTGCAGCATCACGAACACGCGCTGCACGCCGCGAGTGCGCTCACGACCGACGCGACGTCAGCCTCCGCTGTGGTGGATACCCTCATGGCGTACGTCCTCGGCGCGACCGCCCGCGAGCTGGCCGAGGTGGAGACCCAGCGGCGTACCGGCATGACCGAGGACGAGTGGCGTCAGCTCGTCGGGCCGTACGTCCAAGAGATTGTCCATAGTGGAAAATACCCGCACCTGGCCCGGGTGGTCCGCGAGGCCGACGACCGCGACGACGAGCAGCGGTTCGAGTTCGGGCTGGCCTGCGTCCTGGACGGCATCGCCGCCCGGACCTAAAGGTTCCGCGCAACAGGTTGACGGAGGTCACAGTTGCAACCCTGCGTGGCCGAGGAAGCTGAAAGGGAGGCGGCGATCGGCTCGTACCCGGTCGGCGCCCTGCCGGGCCACGAAGGCCAGCGTCCTCACCAGTGTGTCGCACCGGTTGGCCAGCTCGCGGGCCTTCAGGTTGGACCACAGGCCCTCGACCGGGTTCAACTCGGGAGCGTAAGCGGGCAGCCGCCGGACCTCCAACCAGTGTCGCTGCTCGGCCAGGAACGCCGTCATTCGCCGGCTCCGATGCGAGGGCAGGCCGTCCCAGAGCAGGATCACCTGCTCGCCTCGGAAGCGCCCGCGCACCTCGTGCTCCACACGCTGCGGACGACGCTTGATCCTGATCTTGCCGAGGCAGAAGCATGGCGGTTCGCGGGCGCTCTTCTGTTTCCTCGTGAAGCTGCCGAGGAGATGCTTGTTCCACCAGTCACCCTGCGCGTGCTCATTGGCGTTAAGGCGACGTTCGGCATTTCGATCGCCTTCGGCTCCCAGCGGGCGCGCGACCTCGGCATCATCAGCCAAGCCCAGTTCGTGTCCCTGCGGAAGCAGCTTGCTGTGCGGCGTTGGACGCAGAGCGAGCCGGTGGAGGTGCCCAGGGAGTCGCCGCTACTGATCACAAAGGTCCTCAACCTGCTTGCTGGGAACGGCTCCATCACTACGCGGGCGGAGCGCATCTCCATGCCGCTGTTCACCTTCCGTGCACTCGTCACCTAGGTCTGCGACACCGTTCTCACTCCACAGGTAATGCACATCTTTCCCGCACGCTCTTGTAAGCGACTACCCCTCGCCGTACAATAAGGAACGGACGTTCTCCTGGGGAGGAGAACGTGAGGGAGCTGGGGAGCTCCCGAGGTTCCGACTGCGATTGCGTCAGTGCTGACCGCGACCCTGTGCGGCTTCATGCCGGGAGCCGCATCGGGTCTGTGGTTGTACCCGGCTGCGGAGAACACCCGTGGAACCGAACGAGTCCCTCAGACTCACGTCCGACCGATCGACGCTCGACCTCACCTACCCGGGGCACGCGGCCCACGGCCAAGCGTGGGCGCTGGAGCCGGCCGCGATCGGGTCCGGCCCGACACCTGGAGAAAAGGCCGCCGCGCACGCCTGGCGCAATCGCCCGCTGGAGGCGAATGGCTGGTGATGGACATCGCGCGCACGACCCAACCCGACCCGACCGTCCTGGACCTGCCGGCCCCGGCCGAACTCGAATCCCACCCGGCCGCCGACCTCTTCCCGCTCATGGACGTGAGCAGCCCCGAGTTCGGTGACCTCGTGGCCGACGTCCGCGAGCACGGCCTGCGGGAGCCGATCAGGCTGTTCGACGGCAAGGTCCTCGACGGCCGCAACCGCTACCGCGCCTGCCGCCATGCCGGCGTCGAGCCGCGCTTCGAGGAGTGGAGCGGGGACAGCCCGACCGCATACGTGCTGTCGCTCAACCTGCATCGCCGGCACCTGACCGAAGGCCAGCGGGCCGCCATCGCCGTGGAGGCGAAGGCGCGGTTCGAGGAGGAGGCGGCAGAGCGCAAGCGCCTTCACGGCCGGACCGCGCCCGGCCGACCGTCAACACTTCGTGCGAACTCGAACGAA
>JBKPCH010000022.1:0-12296 GCA_046727275.1 Candidatus Dormiibacterota bacterium | reverse complement strand
CTCCAGGCCCGGCCCGCCGCCGTCGCCGGCCGGCCGGCCAGCGCCGCCAGCTCGGCGCTGAAGCGCGAGGTCTTCGGCTTCGCCAACGCCGGCGCGGTGGGCGACCCGGGCGTCGGCTACACGACCTGGAACTTCTCGCTGCTCTCCACGGTCGCGTACTTCGGCCTCCACGTGAACGCGTCGGACGGCAGCCTCGTGACGAACGACACCGGCTGGAACGTCTGGCACTCCTCGATCGCCAGCGGCCTGATCAACACGGCGCACGCGAGCGGCGTCCGGGTCGTGCTCACCGTCATCTACCAGGACACGGGCCCCGGCATGTGCTCGGCCCTGGACCACGGCGGGACGACCGTCGGCCAGGTCAGGCAGCAGCTCCTGGGCGCCGACGGCGTGAACATCGACTACGAGGGGCTGAACCAGGCGTGCCCTGACGGCGTGAGCCTGCGGACGAAGGTGGTGCAGTTCACGCAGGCGATGCGGGGCGGCGGGCTGGGCTACCTCTCCATCGACACCTACGCCAGCTCGGCCGAGGACGCCGGCGGCTTCTTCGACGTCCCGGCGCTGGCCGGGACGGTCGACTCGCTGTTCGTCATGGACTACGGCCTGGAGGCCCCCAACGGGCCCTGCGCGACCTGCATGGGCCCCACCTCCCCGCTCCGGGGCGAGCCGACCTACGTGTGGAACGTCGCGCGCTCCGCGGCCGACTACGCGCCGTACGCCGGCCAGGCGATCCTCGGCTTCCCCTACTACGGGGTCAAGGGCTGCGTGAACGGGCCCAACCCGCCGCCCAACGCCCCGGTGACCGGCAGCTACGGCGCCGACCCCTACGCGACGATCGTCTCCTACCCGAGCAATCCCGCCGTCACGTCCTGGAGCGAGCAGCGCGACGCCCTCGACCCGACGGGCGAGGAGCCCTGGGCGAGCTTCCACAGCGCCATCGCCAACTGCTGGCGCGAGGAGTACTGGGACGACGCGGTCTCGCTCGGCCACAAGTACGACCTGGTCAACCAGCTCGGCTACCGCGGCGCGGGCATCTTCACCCTGGACTACGGGGGCGGCGCCGGCGAGCTGTGGAACGCCCTCCAGGGCCACTTCGCGCTCGTGCCGGGCGCCCCGACGGCGGTGACCGCCTGCCCCGGCGACGGCTTCGCCACGGTCTCCTGGGCTGCCCCGGCCTCGCCGTCGCCGATCACCGGGTACACCATCACGGTCAGCCCGGGCGGCGCGACGGTCCACGCTGCCGGCGGCGCCACCTTCGCCACCGTGCCGGGCCTCGCCAACGGCACCGCCTACACGTTCACGGTGACCGCGACCAACGGCTCGGGCACGGGGCCGGCCTCGTCCTCGACCGCCGCCGTGACGCCCGGGCCGGCGCCCGGCTCGTGGCCCGGCCGGCTGCACCCGCTGACGCCGGCCCGGATCCTGGACACCCGGACCGGTCTCGGCTACCCGGCGGCGCTGGGGCCGGGGACGCGGGCCGACGTGCCCGTGCTGGGCCGGGGCGGCGTGCCGGCGTCGGGGGTGTCGGCAGTCGTGCTGAACGTCACCGCCGTGGACCAGACGCAGAGCAGCTTCCTCACCGTCTCGGCCGGCGGCGCCTGCGTCCTGGGCTTCTCGAACCTGAACTTCGCGCCCGGCGGGCCGGCGGCCAACCTCACGGTCGTGCCGGTCGGCGCCGGCGGCTCGGTCAGCGTCTTCAACGCCTCGGGGAGCGTCGACGCCGTCGCCGACGTGTTCGGCTGGTTCGGCGGCGCCGGCGACACGGGCCCGGCCGGCCACCTCACCCCGGTGTCGCCGACGCGCATCCTCGACACGCGGCAGGGGACCCAGGGGATCCGGACGCTGGGGCCGCGCCAGACGGCCGTGCTCTCGGTGGCCGGGCAGAACGGGCTGCCCGCCTCGGGCATCGGCGCGGTGGCGCTGAACCTGACCGCGACCGACACGACGGCCGCCACCTGGCTCAACGTGTGGCCGGACGGGCAGCCGCAGCCGGGCACGTCGAACCTGAACCTGGGCCCGGGCGAGACGCGGGCCAACCGCGTGATCGTCCCGGTCGGGGCGGACGGCAAGGTCGACCTGTTCAACGTCTCCGGCTCCGCCGACGCGATCGTCGACGTGACCGGCTGGTTCTCCGACGCCACCGGCGCCGTCGCGGCAGGCCTCTACACGGGCGTGGACCCGGTGCGCGCCCTCGACACCCGGATCGGCCTGGGCGGATCGCAGGCGCCGCTGGGCCCGGGCCAGTGGCTGACGGTCACCGTCGCCGGGCAGCCCGGGCTGCCGGCCAGCGGGATCTCGGGCGTGGTGCTCAACCTGACGGTCACCAACCCCAGCGCGCCCAGCTTCCTGGAGGTCAACCAGAGCGGGCAGTACTCCGGCACCAGCGACGTCAACTTCGTGGCCGGGCAGACGATCCCCAACCTGGTAGTTACGCCGGTGGACGGGAGCGGCCGGATCCACGTCTTCAACGCGAGCGGCTCGACGGACGTGATCGTGGACGTGCTGGGCTGGTTCTGAACGGCTGAGCCGGAGCGGAGCGGGCCGCGGACAATGGCGCCATGGCTCGTCCGCTCCGGTTCGGACTCTGCACCGACCAGAACCTGACGTGGCCGCAGACGCTCGAGCGGTGGAGGCTCTTCGAGCGTCTCGGCTTCGACAGCGCCTGGGACTGCGACCACTACGTCCAGCCCAGCCGGCCCGGCGGCCCGTACCTCGAGGGCTGGACCCTGCTGGCAGCGCTGGCGGCCCGGACGGCGCGGATCCGGGTCGGCGTGCTGGTCAGCTGCAACACGTTCCGGCACCCGGCGCTGCTGGCCAAGGAGGCGGTCACCGTCGACCACGTGTCGGGTGGGCGCCTGGAGCTGGGCCTCGGCGCCGGCTGGTACCGGCCGGAGCACGAGATGTACGGCATCGACTTCCCGGCGCCCGCCGAGCTGGTCGGCCGCTTCCGCGAGGCGGTCGAGATCGTCGACCGGCTGCTGCGGAGCGAGGAGGTCACGTACGAGGGGCGCCACTACCGGCTCCGGGACGCGGCGTTCCGGCCGGGCCCGCTGCAGCGGCCGCGGCCGCCGCTGACGCTGGGCGCCCACGGCCCGCGGATGCTGCGGATCGTGGCCAGGCACGCCGACGCCTGGAACTCCTTCGGCACGCCGGAGCAGATACGGGCGCGCGGCGCGGTGCTGAACGAGGCCTGCACGGAGATCGGCCGCGACCCCTCCGAGATCGTGCGCTCGCTCTACTACTGGGTGGCGCGGGCGGACAGTGACCCCTGGTCGTCGACCGACGCCTTCCTGGACGTCGTCGGCCGCTATCGGGAGGCCGGGGTCGAGGAGTTCATCCTGGACCACCCACGCGACGACCAGCTGGACGTGCTGGAACGGGTCGCCGCCGACGTGCTGCCGGCCCTCCGCTGACGCCGGTGGGACCCGCCGATCGTGCGCGCTGCCCGATCGGCGGCACCTGCCGAATCTCCGTTTGACAGACCCGGCGGCTGGCCGCACGATGGCCCCACCATCGGACCACTGCCCGGGATCGGGCAGTCGCACGGAAGGAACAGGCGGGTGGACGACACGCTGGCAATCAGGCACGTCAGGAAGACGCGGGTCTACCACGAGATCGTCGACCAGATCCGCGAGCTGATCGCGGGCGGCCGGATCAAGCCCGGCGACCGGCTGCCGCCCGAGCGCGAGCTGGCCGAGCTCTTCAGGGCCAGCCGCAACTCGGTCCGCGACGCGATCCGCGTGCTGGAGCAGATGGGCCTGACGGAGAGCCGCCAGGGCGACGGCACCTACGTCCGGACCGTCAGCGTCGAGGAGCTGGCCGAACCGCTGGCTCTGATGCTGCTCCAGTCGCGGCAGCAGATGCGCGAGCTGTGGGAGGCGCGGCGAGTCTTCGAGCCGGCGATCGCCGAGTTCGCGGCCTCGCGCATCTCCGACGAGGAGCTGGACGACCTGGACGCGATCCTCGAGGCGCAGCGGCGGAAGACCGAGATGGGCGACATCGCGCTCGAGGAGGACACCGCCTTCCACTACGGCATCGCCGAGGCGGCCAGGAACACGGTGATGCTGCGCGCCCTCAACACGCTGGTGGACCTGCTGCGGGAGTCGCGGGAGCGCGCGCTGCAGCGGCACCACCCGCCCGACCAGTCGCTGAAGGGCCACGTCCGGATCGTGGCGGCGCTGCGCCGGCGGGACGCGGCGGGCGCGAGGGCGGAGATGCTGCGCCACCTGCACGAGATGGAGGCCCTGGCGTTCGCGGCCGACCCGAGCAGGTCGTAGCGACACAAAAAACAGGGGCGCCCCGTGGAGCGCCCCTGCTCACCTCTGATCTCTCCCGTCACGCGTATGGCTATCACAGTTGCACCAAAACCGCCAGCCTGAATTTGGTCGGCTGAACCGGGCCAGACCTCTATTCAGGCGCGGAAGCGGTCCCCGGCCCGCTCCGCCAGCTCCTCGGGCGTGCGGTCCACCATCGCCTGCCAGTGCATGCGCTCGAAGTACGCCACGTCCGACCGGTAGAGGGTGTCCAGGTTGGAGCGGCTGACCAGGCGCAGGCAGAGCACGCTGTCCGTGCCCGGGGGCGCGCCGTAGAGGGCCAGGTTGAAGCTCTGGACGCCCAGCTCCGCGTACAGGTTGAGCGCCCTGGCGATGCCCTCCCCCAGCGCCGCCACCCGTTCCTCGTCCAGCTCCGCGGCCGACGCGGCGCCAGGCACGAACGCCCGCAGCTCGTTGAACCCGAACGGGGCGAAGCTGGCCAGCCACTCGACGCCGCCCAGCGTCCCGAGGTGGCGGTCGCCCAGCCGGCGCTCGGTGTCCAGGTAGTCGCGGACCCGGTCGCCGGGCACCTCCGCGAGCAGGCGCTGCACGATCGTCGGGTGCGGGTCCGCGCTGGCCTGCAGGTGGGGGTGGAACAGCGAGCTGCCGGAGGGCAGCATGTGGTTGGCGTTGATCGCGGTCCAGGCGGCGGCCGGGTCGTGCCTGGCCACGCGGCCGAGGAAGTCCACCTGGGCGGCGAGGTTGTCGCGCACCACCGGCCCGGAGAACCGCTCCAGCGGCAGGTAGTGCAGCGCGGGCGAGTAGACCGAGACCGAGCTGTACTGCGAGTAGGCCTGGATGTTCGGGAAGAGGAGCGCCTCCCCGCGCCGGATGCGGCCCTCCGGCACCAGGTCAGCCGGGAACCGGGGCGTGACCGCCTCGATCCGCGGGCCGCAGAAGAAGCAGGTCTCCGCCGTCTGCCGGCCGAACGCCTCCAGGTCGAAGTCCGACGGGACCAGGAAGCGCGCGTCCCGCACCAGGCGGGCGGTGTAGCCGAGCAGCGGGTCCCAGCGCACCTCGACCTCGGCCGGGGTCGGCTCGAAGCCACGCCGCGGGTCCAGGATCTCGGAACGGAGGACCTCTCGCTGCAGCTCCATCGGGCCGGCACATTATCGCCGAGCGGCCGCCGGGCCCGGGGCCGCTCAGCCGGGCGGCTCCCCGCCCAGCGTCTCGAGCGTGATCGCGACCGCCCGGTCCAGGGCACGGACCGCGAGCTCGAGGTGCTCCTCCCGCGTGTCCTCCTCCCTGGCGTGGCTGAGGCCGCGCAGGCTCTGGACGAAGACCATCGCGGCCGGCACCCCCCCGCGGGCGACCTCGGCCGCGTCGTGCAGGGGCCCGCTGGGCAGCCGGTGGCAGCCGCCCGCGACCTCCAGCACGGCCCGCGCGCAGACGTCGACCAGGCCGGCGTCGAAGGCGACCGGCTCGATGTCCCAGATCCGCTCCCACTCGACGCGGACGCCCTCGGAGGCGGCGATCGCGCCGGCGGCGGCCCGGGCCTCGGCCACCATCGCGGCCAGCGCCCCCGCGTCCAGGTGCCGCTGGTCCAGCGTCACCTCGCAGAGGCCGGCGACCGCCGTCGCGATGCCCGGCCGCGTCACGGCCCGGCCGACGGTGCCGACCCCGCCGCCCCGCCTGGCGATGTCGCGGACCTCGAGCGCGAAGCGGGCCGCGGCGGCGAACGCGTCCCGCCGCATGTCCATCGGCGTGGCCCCGGCGTGCGCCGACTGGCCCGTGAAGCGGACGAGGTGGCGGGCGACGCCGAAGGTGCCCAGCACGGCGCCCAGCGGCAGGCCCAGCCGCTCCAGCACCGGCCCCTGCTCGATGTGCAGCTCCAGGTAGGCGGCGGCCCCCGCGAGGCGCGTCCGGCACTCGCCGGCCCGGTCCAGGTCGACCCCGCAGGCCGCCAGCGCGTCGGGCAGCGCCACGCCGTCCGCGTCGACGAGCCGGCGCAGGTCGTCGGGCACCAGGTGGCCGGCGGCGGCGCTGGAGCCGAACAGGCTGCGGCCGAAGCGGGCGCCCTCCTCGTCGGCCCAGCTCACCAGCCGCACGGTGAGCGGCGGCGGGCCCTCGATGGCCAGGCGCCGCAGCACCTCCAGCCCGGCCAGCACGCCCAGGCAGCCGTCCAGCCAGCCGCCGTCGACCACCGAGTCGAGGTGGCCGCCGATCAGCAGCGCCCGGGGCGACCGGCCGGCCAGGGTCGCCCACTGGTTGCCGGCCTCGTCGATCTCCGTCTCGACCGGGAGCGCCGCCAGCCGGCCGGCGAGCCAGCCGCGGGCCCGCAGCCAGGGGTCGGTCCAGCAGAGCCGCTGGGCGCCGGCGGCGTCGCCGGTCAGCGCCTGGAGCTCGCGGAGCTCTCCGACGGTGCGGCCGGGGTCGAGGGCGGGCGCGTCAGAATTCCAGACCGTCGGCGTGCTCGTCCACGTAGTCCTGGGGGTCCACGCCCTCCAGTCCCGGGATGCGGATGGCCTCGTAGCGGAAGGGGTCGGAGCCGGTGGGGACCGTGCAGTCGAAGCCCATCTTGGTGCTGAGCCCCTCCTCCGAGGAGGGGTCGAGCCGGGAGCCCTGGGCCCTCTCGATCAGCACCAGGTCGCGGTCCGCCTGGAACCGCGTGGCCATGGCCCACTCGACCGCCTCGGGGTCGAAGACGTCGACGTCCGGGTCCACGACCCAGACGTGCTTGATGTCGAAGTTGTTCGCCAGCGTGGCCAGGATGACGTTCTTGGCCTGTCCCTCCTGGCGCTTCTCCATCCCGATGACAGCGTGGAAGCGGCACGAGCCCCCCGGCGTCATGTGCACGACGTTCACCGTCGGGAACGAGCGCCGGAGGCCCCGTAACAGGCTGGCCTCGCGCGGGATGGCGCCCAGCAGCAGGTGCTCGTAGCCGGCCGGCACGATGTCGTGGTAGACCGGCCGCCGGCGGTGCGTGATGGCAGTGACCTGCAGGACGGGCTTGGCGCTCTGCGGGCCGTAGTAGCGCGGGAACTCGCCGAATGGGCCCTCTGGCTCCCGCTCGTGGGGCAGGAGGCGGCCCTCGATGACGATCTCCGCCTCGGCCGGCACGTCCACGTCGACGGTCTCGCAGCGCACGAGGGGCAGCGGCTCGTCGTGCAGCGCGCTGGCGATCTCGAACTCCGAGACGCCGAAAGGCACGTGGGACTGGGAGGCGAGGAGCGTCGCCGGGTCGACGCCGATCACGACCGCGCACTCCAGCGCCTCGTCGTGGCGCTCGGCCTGCCGGTACAGGTGGTCGGTGTGGCGGGGCAGGATCAACGCCGTGAAGCGGTCGGGGCCGACGACCTGGAGGCGGTGGATGGACACGTTCTGGATCCGCGTCACCGGGTCCCGGACCACGCAGAGGCCGCTGCTCACGTAGTGGCCGCCGTCCTTCTCGTGGTGCACGGGGATGGGCAGCAGGCCGAGGAGGTCGATGTCGCGGCGCACCACGCACTCCCGGACGGGCGCCTCCGCGGCCGACACGAGCGGGCAGGCGCGAGGCGCCGCCTCCGCCTCGATCAGGCGCTCGACGATGCCCGCCGGGTCCGTGCCGCAGGCCTCCGCCAGCAGCCGCCGGCTGGCCGCGATGCCGGCGACCACCGGGATGCGGTAGTCGCCGACATGCGTGAAGATCACCGGCCGCTGGCCGTCCAGCCGTTTCGCCACCGCGGTCAGCTCGAAGCGAGTGGCCACGGGCCTGCGGACGACGGCGAGGCGATGACTCGCCTGCAGCCGGCCTAGCCACGCTCGGAGAGTCGGCACCGTCATTGGCTGTGCTGCCAGACCCTAGACCCCGCGGCGGCCGAATGCCACCGCCGACGTCCTTGGGGATCCATAGGCAACCCCAATCTGGATGAGGAAGGACGGGCCACGAGGAGAGCACGCAGCGATCTCGGCTCGCGACAGATCCTTCTGGCCCGCCAGGCGTTGTATGGATCGTGGTCTCCCAGCAGGGCCGGCTCAGACCGGAGAACCGCTCAGGAGCCCGCGGCCCGGCCGTCGGCGGCGAGCTTGCGCCGGGTGTCGCGGCCCTCGTTGTCGGCCGAGCGCCGGAGCATCTCCAGGAACGCGCCGGCCGCCGGGGCCAGCGGCTGGCCCTGGCGCCAGATGACCCCCAGCTCCCGGTAGGCGTGGGCGTCGCGGATGCGGATGCGCCTGCCCTCCGGCCCCGCCGCCATCTCGGGCACCACTGTGACCCCGACGCCGGCCAGCACCAGGCCGACCACGCTGCCGAGCTGGCTGGTCTCCACCCCGATGAGCGGCTCGAACCCGGCCTTCTCGCAGACGGTCTCCAGCAGCTCGCGGAGGCCGTAGCCGGCTTTCATGGCGACGAACGGCTCCTGCGCCAGCTCCGCCAGGCTGACCGCCCGCTTGGCGCCCAGCCGGTGCCCCGGCGGCACCACCAGCACCATCGGCTCCCGCAGCAGGAACCTGAACTCCAGGTCGGGCCGGCGCGTCGGAAGCCGGATGATCGCCAGGTCGAGCTCGCCGTCGTGCACCATTTCCTCGAAGTGAGCGCTGACGTTCTCCTCGCGCAGCACCACCTCGATGGCCGGGTACTGGTGCCGGAACTCCGCGAGGAAGCGGGGCAGCAGCCGCGCCGCCGGGCTGGGGAGGACGCCGATCGAGAGGCGCCCCCGGCGCAGGCCCCGGACCTCCTGGATGCGGAGGCGGGCCTGCTCGACCTCGAACAGGATGCGCTCCGCGTGGGGCAGGAAGGCCTCGCCGGCGCTGGTCAGCGCCAGGCTGCGTCCCAGCCGCTCGAACAGCGGGCTGCCGAGCTCTCCCTCCAGCTTCCGGATCTGCTCGCTGAGGCTCGGCTGGGTCAGGTACAGCCGCTCGGCGGCCCGGGTGAAGGTGCCCTCCCGAACGACGGTCACGAAGTAGCGAAGCTGGTGCAGTTCCATTGAGGCAAAGGCAGCGCCTATGGATCATGGAGGTTATCACGGCCTGTGCGCCATGCCGCCGGACCGTTAGCCTGAGTGATTGCGTCAGCGAGGGTCGCAGTGCGGTGGACATGGGAGGCCAGGAGCGCGATGAACGACCTGGGGCGGCTGGAGGGGGCGGCCGTAATCGTGGGCGGAGGGAAACCGGGTGACCCCCGTTCCGCTATCGGCACGCCCATGAGGACGATGGCCGCGGAGCTCGTCTCGGTCCTGTACGACGAGGGGATCAGCCACCTCTTCGTCAACCCGGACATGTACACGCCCGCCGTGCGCGCGGCGCTGGCCCAGGCGGACGCCGACAACGTCTCCCACCCCCGCCCGGTGCTCTGCGGCCACGAGCACCTCGCCCTCTACGCCGCCCATGGCCACCACCTCGTCAGCGGCAGCCCGCAGGCGGTCATGGTCCACGTCGAGGGCGCCCAGCTGGACCTGGACCGTGCCCTGGAGAACGCCGTCCGCGACCGGGTGCCCCTGATCCTGTTATCGGGCGGCTCTGCTCCGGTGTCCCCGAACGGCGTCCCGACCCCGCGGACCATCCGCCCGGGCCTCGAGAAGTGGTCGTCCCAGACGCCCGCCACCGTGGAGTTCGGCGCCCTCATCCGGCGGGCGTCGCAGATCGCCCGGGCCGAGCCCGGGGGCCTGGCCCACGTCCCGCTCTGCCGCGACTCGCTGGCGGAGCCCGCCTCCGCCTCGTCCCGGCGCCTGGCCACGCCCCGGCTGCCGCTGCCCGACCCGACCGTCCTGGAGGACATGGCCGAGCTGCTGGCGGCGGCGGAGTCGCCGGCGATCATCGCCGGCCGGGTCGGCCGCAACCTGGCGGCGGTGCACGAGCTGGCGCTGCTGGCCGAGATGCTCGGTGCCCCGGTCATCGACGTCCGGACGTGCGTCAACCTGCCACTCAACCACCCGCTCAACGCGGCGATGGAGGCGCCGGAGCTGCTTGCCCGCGCCGACGCCGTCCTCCTCCTGGACGTAGAGGTGCCCTGCTACCCCGGCCTGGGCAAGCTGCCCCCGAACGCGTGGGTGCTCCAGATCGACACCGAGTGCCTGAAGACGAACCTGACCTGCTGGGACTGCCCCGTCGAGCTGTCGGTCACCGCGGACACCAGCCGGGCACTCCCCATGCTGCGGGCACTGCTCGCGGACCGCCTGAGCCCCAGGCAGCGCGAGGTGCAGGAGCGGCGGGGCCGGCTCGAGGTGGAGCTGCAGGAGCGGCGCGCCGCCTGGCGGGGCCGCGGGGCGTCCTCCGAGCGGGAGGACCTGTCGGACGCGATCATGGCCGAGCTGCAGCGCGTGCTCCCCGACGACGCCCTGGTGTTCGAGGAGGCCCACGCCAGCCTGGGCGGCGCGATGCGCCAGCTCGAGCGGCCGCCCGGCCACTTCTTCCGCACCACGGCCAGGAGCGCCGGCTGGTCGGTCGGCGCGGCGATGGGAGCTCGGCTGGCCCGACCCGGGCAGCCGGTCGTGGCCGTGTGCGACGAGAGCGCGTTCGAGTCGGGACTGCCCACGGCGGCCTTCTGGTCGGCGCACCGGGTGGGTGCGTCATTCCTGACCGTGGTGCTGGACCGGACCCGGCGGACGCGGAAGCGGCCGGGCACGCGGCGCACGGTGGACGACGCCGGCTTCGAGTCGGACGCGGTGGCGGTGGCGAGGTCGTGCGGCGCGGAGGCCAAGGTCGTCAACCACCCCAACCGGGTGGCGGACGCGGTGGAGCGCCTGCTGGCCACGACGCGCGACGGCGTGTGCGCCGTGCTGGACGCCCGCCTGCCCCGGGTCTGATCTACGCCAGGCCGACGCGGAACCTCGTCGTGGTGGCTTCCGGCTCCACCTCGATCAGGCGCCAGCCGGCGTACGGCAGCTGCGCCGCCCGGTACACGGGGACCTCGCGGCGCAGGAAGGCGCCCGCCACGGCGCCGACCAGGACCACGCCGAGCGCCACGGCCGGGGCGTAGCGGTCCTCCTGCGTCCGGCTCAGGCCCAGGCCCGTCAGGGCCCCGGCGAGGGCGCCCTGCGCGCAGTGGCTCGTGATCCGCGAGACGGCGGCGCTGCGAGCGAACAGGCCGGCCTGGTCGCAGGCCCGCAGGACTGCCATGAACACGACCTGGTGGCGATCGCGGTGGCCGGCGCGGTCCGGCTCGTAGCGGAGCGCGACCCGCAGCCGGCCCTCCTCCACCCAGCGGAAGGTGACGTCCCGGGCCAGGCGGCCAAGCGCGGCCTGCAGCCGCCTCACGTGCTGGTCGCGCGGCGCGGAGGAGAGCCAGGCCGGGGGCGTTCGCGCGTCGACCGTGAGCTGGAAGACCACTCGCTGGCCGCAGTATGGAGCCCGCCGGACGGGCTGTCCAGCGGGCTCCCCGGGCGCTCACCCCTCCCCCACAAGAGGTGATGGCGCTGCGGGCGGCGGCCGCCCGCCCGCAGCGTGACCCTACCTGATGACGCAGCCCCCGGCGCCGCCGTTGGCCAGGTTCGACCACAGCGACTGGACCGCGAACGAGTGGCCGCCGAGCGAGATGTTCTGCGAGGCCGAGTTCGGCCCCGGGCCGCGGCCCCAGGCGCACTTGTCGCCGTTCTCGGCGCCCTGGCCGTCCACCCACGCCAGCCGCTGGCTGGGCAGGGCGTCGCTGACGGCCTCGGCGTACTCGTGGCCGGCGGTGATGCTGTACCCGTCGAAGAAGCCGTTGCCGAAGCTGTTGTTGCTGCGGTTGACGAAGTTCCGGCCGCAGGAGGCGCCGGCGTCGGGCGCGTACGGGTCATCGGCGTAGGCCAGCGGCCGGCCGTTGAACGTGGTGTTGTCGTGGTACGCGCAGAACTGCGTGCCGAAGCCCCGGATGGAGTGGCTGTGCGAGGTCAGCACCATGTAGAGCGCGCCGGGGTTGTAGCCGAAGTGGCTGGCGCCGCGGCGTGCGGCCGCCTGCACCTGGGCGTCGGACGGATGGGTCGGGATCGCGGTGGTGTCGACCCAGGTCCCGCCGAGCTGGCCGGCCCTGTTGACCGGGTGCGCCGCGCCGGCCGGGCAGAACTGCGTCCCGGTGGCGACTCCCTGGCA
>JBKPCH010000021.1:0-11208 GCA_046727275.1 Candidatus Dormiibacterota bacterium | reverse complement strand
AACAGCCAGATGCGCCAGCGCCGCGACGACCCTGGGGAACTCGTTCGTCGGCTCGACCAGCAGATCCTGCATCCAGGCACGGAGCTCGTCGAGGCCGGTCTCGGTGGCGCGGTAGACGGTCCGCTCTGGCCGCCGGCCCTCCCGCCCGGTCCCGATGGGCTCGATCAGACCGCCTCGCTCGAGCTGCGCGATGGCGTGGTAGAGCGAGTCGAGGTTGACGCGCACGAGCTGGTCCTTGCCCCGCCAGTGGATAAGCCGCTTCATCTCGTAGGGGTGCGTAGGAGCCTCGGCCAGGAGGTTCAGGACCAGGAACGCCAGGAGGTTGCGCCGCAGGCGCGCCGTCCCACTCATCGTCCCGGGCGGTCAGCCGGACGCGCGATGCGGGCTGGGCGGGCCAGGCGCCGGCCGATCACGCTGAGGAGGCCCTCCTGCGAGTCCACGGTGCGGCCGTTGAACGAGCCCGACAGGCGATTCTGGAGGAGGAGCAGGGGCACCGCCCACCGCGCGGTCCTGGCCATGTCGTACACGCGGTAGGTGACCAGGGTGCCGTTCGGATGCGCCTCGAAGGCGTAGACGCCGCGGAACCACCACCGGCCCTCCACGGCCAGCGTGCGGCGCGCCCGGTCCACCTCGATGTAGCTGGTCGGGACCGACAGGCCGTGGGGCAGGACGCCGAAACGGACCGGGCCGCCGGTGAGGGCGAGGCCGGCCCCGACCGGTACGTGCGGGACGAACCATCTCTCGGAGGCGACCTCACCGGCCTCGGCTCGGAGCACCAGGTCGGCCACGTCGTCCAGTGGTGCCTCGACGACGCCGGTGGCCGTCCAGAGCAGCCGCTCGAAATGCTGCGTCCTCATTAGTGCAAACGCACTATAGCACAGGCGGCAAGTGAGCGGTGAGGGCGCCGCCCCGAGCGGGACGGAGCGGCGCTCGCGGTGAGCCGGGCTACTCGGTGTGCAGCGCCGCCGCCGTGCTGATCCGGGCCGCCTGGCGGGCGGGGATCAGCGCCCCGAGCACCGCGATTGCCACTCCGCCGAGGAAGAGGAGGGCCAACTGCGGCGTCGCGTACACGTCGATGATGGCCCGCGGGAGCCCCGTGTCCTCGGAGTCGCCGATGAGCCGGATGATCGCCTGCTGGGCGGCGACGCCGCCGGGAAGGCCGAGGATCCCCCCGATGACCCCGAGCGCCGCCATCGACGTGACCACCATGACCACCGCCTGGGCGGGCGTCATCCCCACGGCCTTGACGATTGCGAAGTCACGGCGGCGTTCGCGGGTGTTGAGCACCACGGTGTGAGCGACGCCCAGGCCGGCAATGACCAGCAGGGCCACGGTGAGCGAGCCGACGACCATCAGCAGCGGCGCCATGTTGATCTCGCTGCTGTCCGGGCGCATGGCGATCAGCCCGGCGTTGCCGCCGGTGGCCACCCGATCGATGAACTGGCCGGCCGTCACGCCCGGCGCCAGGCCGACGAGGTACACCTCCGGCATCGACCCGGGTTCCATGAAGGGCACCGAGGCCCGGTCCAGGTGGACCTCGCGATGGAGACCGAATGCCTCGCCGACGATCCGCACCGAGACCGTGCGGCCGGCGACGGACAACGTCAGCCTGTCACCCACCGACCTGCCGGTCAGCCGCAGCAGCTCCGTCCCGACGACCGCCTCCCCGGCGCCCGTGAACCAGCGGCCGGCGAGCATCTGGTAGCCGAGGTGCGCCGAGTCGCCGTGGTACGCCTGCAGCTCGACGTTCTCCGTGAGCCCCCCGACGGCGGTCTCGGAGCGCAGCACAGTCGTGACGTACTGCGCGCCGGGCACAGTCCGCAGGAACGCCTCCACCTCGGAGCTGGTCATCCGCGTGCCCTGCGGCTGACGGCGGCCGTCGCCCTCGAAGCCGGCCGGGCCGCCCGGCGGCGGGTTCAGGACCTGAACCTGGACATGGTCCGGCCGGACGAGGGCGTCGTTCCAGCGCTGTACCGAGGTGACCAACCCGATCGAGAAGACGACCGTGGCGCTGCCGAGGACGATCGCGAGCAGCGTCAGCAGCGTCCGCGCGGGACGGACGACAGGGAGGGCCAGCCCGAGGCTGACCGCGCGGGGCAGCCGCGATCGGGAGAGCACCCGCTGCACGCCGCGGCCCCGGCCGGTCCGGGAGGCGACGCCGGCAAGGGCGGCGGTGGCCGGCTGCCGGCCGGCGCGCAGCGCGGGTACCAGCGCGGTCAGCGCCACCAGCGCCGGGATCGCGACGATCACCGCCGCGGTCAGCGCCGGGGACACCGTCGTCTCCAGGCCCAGAACGTAGTCGTTGCCGAACTGGCGGAACAGCCAGGAGGCGCCCAGGTTGCCCAGGACCGCGCCGAACGCGCAGCCGATCAGCGCCGGCCCGGTCATCATCAGCAGGTAGACCGCCGTCACCTGGGCCGGGCCGAAGCCGACCGCCTTGAGGACGCCGATGCTGCGGAACCCGGCGATGACCGCACCGCTGACGACGTTGGCGATGACCAGGATGGCGACGAGCAGCGAGAGCCCGGCGAAGACGGTGAGGAACTCGCTGACCGTCCTGGCCTTCTGCCCGGCCTGCTCCCGGACGGTGAGGTAGGTGCTGGTGCCCGTCACGGCGCCGGCCGGCAGGCCGGCGGTGACGGCAGCCAGCCGCCGCGTCAGCTGCTCAGCGGTCTGCGCCGACTCGGGCGCGAACCGATAGAGCATCTCGGCGCCGTTCGCACCGATGCGGCGAACATCGTCGGGCCGCATCCAGGCGTCGGCAGTCTGGTCACCGAGTAGGCGAGGCCGACGACCGTCACGGTCCCCACGCCCGGGAGGGTGTACGTCTGCCCGATCATCCGCTCCGGGCGGAGGGCCCACTGCCGGTCAGCGCCGAGCACGATCTCACCCGGGGCGGCCGCCCACCGCCCATAGGTCAGCTTGAGCTGGTCGACCGGGGCGCCGGGCTCGGTTCGTCCGACGATCCGCAACGACCCGCCGGCCGTGTTCCCGTCGCTGCGCCGCAGCGCGGCAGTCGCCACGGAGAAGGGACCGGCGCTCGCCGCGACGCCGCCGGCCCGCGTGGTCGCGGCGACCCGGTCGTCCGCGATCTTCGCGCCGTCGTACAGAACGGTCGCGTGAGCACCGTTGAGCTGGGCGAACGTCCGGTCGAACGGGCCGGTGACCGCGGCGAGCAGTGCGACACCGACGAGCACGGTCGCCGTGCAGAGGGTGACGATGACCCCGATGAGCGCTGTCTGCGCCCGTCGCCGGCGGGTGGCGGCGCGCGCGACGGCCCAGGCGGCGCCCATCACACCGCCTCCATCTCGGCGACCCTGCCGTCCTCGAAGTGGATCACCCGGCTGGCGCAGCGTTCGGCCAGCCGCGGGTCATGCGTGACGATCAGCAGCGTCTGGCCGATCTGGTTGAGGTCGAGCAGCAGGTCCATGACCTGCTCGCCGGTGCGGCTGTCGAGGGCGCCGGTCGGCTCGTCGGCCAGCAGCAGGGCGGGCCGGTTCATCAGAGCCCTGGCCACGCCGGCGCGCTGGCGCTCCCCGCCGGAGAGCTGAGCCGGGTAGGCGTCCTTGCGCCCGGCAATGCCCAGCTCGCCCAGCAGCCCCATCGCCCGCGCCCGGGCCTGCTTGTGGGAGGTACCGATCAGCCGCGCCGACAGCATGACGTTGTCCAGGACGGACAGGTCGTCGAGGAGGTGGAAGAACTGGAAGACCATGCCGATGCGGCGGCGGCGGTAGCGGGCCAGCCCGCCCTCGCTCAGGGCGGTCAGCTCCTCGCCGTGCACGCTGACGGTGCCCGAGGTGGGGCGGTCGAGCCCGGCAACGATGTTGAGCAGGGTGGACTTGCCGCTGCCGGAGGGCCCCATCACGGCGACCGACTCTCCCTGGCAGACGGCGAGGTCCACCCCGTCGAGCGCCATGGCCTCCCCGTACCGTTTGTGCACCGCCGTCAGCTGCACCAACCCCTGTGGTTCTGTCATGACGGCGACGATAGACAGCCCGGACCCGCGCCGCGTCGTGCCGCGGATGCAACTTTCCCGCCGGGTCATCCTGGGGATGTATGCGCCCAGTTCGCCAGGTTGACGCGTCTCGGGTGCGAAGGATTGCCCGGTGAGCGCGTCTGGATGACGAAGTGTTTCCGAAAGAGGGCCCGCAGAGCTGGGCCGAATCCCCGAACCGCGGTGCGCCGGTCCCGGACACCGCCGCGTTCGATGCGCTGCTTCGTCCGCTGATAGATGACGCGTACCGGCTTGCGCTCGTAATCCTGCGGGACCCGAACGACGCCGAGGACGCCGTCCAGGAGGCAGCGGTCAAGGCCTGGCTGGCGCTGGGGCGACTGCGGCAGGCGGCATCCGCGCGGGCCTGGTTCCTGCGGATAGTCGCCAACCAGTGCCGAACCATGCGCCGGGGCCGCTGGTTCACCGTGCTGCGCCTGAGCGACCCACCAGCCTTCGGCCCCGATCCGGGGCCGGCGGCGGTGCAGAGCGCCGACCTGGACCGCGCCCTGAGCCGCCTGGGGACCAGCGACCGCGCCGCGCTGTTCCTGCACTACCACCTCGACCTGCCACTCGAGGAGGTCGCCTCGGTGCTCCACCTCTCCCTGCCCGCGGCCCGATCGCGCCTGTACCGCGCGCTGAAGCGTCTGAAGCCCAATCTCGAGGTTAGCGAGGTGCTGTCGTGAAGTCGGACATCCGAGCCGAGCTGCGATCGGCCTTCGACCGGGAGCTGGCAAGGCATCCCGTCAGCCCCGCCCTGGCCGACCGCGTGCTGGACGAGGCCGTCCACCGTTCGCCGGCTGCGCGGCAGCCGTGGCTGCTGGCGGGGGCAGCGGCGGCCCTGGCCATCGCCGTCGTGGGGGTGCTGCTGCTCGGCCAGAGAGTGCACAACGGCGTGCCGGCGGCTCAGCCGACACCAACCGCCGTCCCGGCCACGCCGGCGCCCTCCCCGACCGCGGCGCCCACGCCGACCACGGCGCCGTCGCCGCCCGCGCCCGTCTACGGCTCGCCCCAGGCCCGATACGCCGCGGCGCTCGCGCCGGACGGCAACGGCCACGTCCTCCTCTTCGGCGGCCGGGGGCAGGATGGCGGCAGCGTGCTGGCCGACACCTGGACCTGGGACGGCCGCGGCTGGGTGCCGCAGCAGCCTGCGGCCTCGCCACCCGGACGTGGCTTCGCCGGCGCCGCGTATGACCCGGTCCTCCACCAGACGCTGCTCTTCGGGGGCGGCACCGTCAATGCCGATCCACAGCGCAACGACACCTGGGTGTGGGACGGCACCGGCTGGAGCCAGCGCCATCCCGCGGTCTCCCCGCCGGCACAGGGCGGTCGCCTGCTGGCGTACGTCCCGGCGGTGGGCAGAATCGTCTTGCTGGTGACGGCCGGCACCGACGAGACGTGGACGTGGGACGGGACGAATTGGACCAAGGTGGCGGCCTCGAACTCGGGCGCCGGCCCGGGGGGAGGGCTGCAGCAGGGGGCGGCCATCGACCGTCAGGGCCGGCTGGTCGTCTTCGGCGGGGCGGTCTTCGGTCCCAATGGAAACCGCAGCCAGACGTGGGTCTACGACGCGACCGGGTGGCATCAGCTCCATCCGGCGACCACCCCCACCGGCGGCGCCGCGACCATGGCCTACGATGCCGCCCGCGGCCAGCTCGTCATGCTGGAGGCCGACGGCACATGGACGTGGGACGGCGCTGACTGGACGCACCGCCGGCCGGCCCACCAGCCGCCGGCGATCGACGCAGCGGCCGGCACGGGCGGCTTCCCGTCGATGGCGTTCGACGCCGCCACCCAGCGCATCGTGTTCCTCGCCTCCGGCCAGACCTGGACGTGGGACGGTACGGACTGGACCCGATCAATCTGACACCCGTCGCAGCGCGCTTTCCCTCCCCGACGCGTCGGAGAGGGAAAGCCGCCCGGTACCGGACTGGATCGATGAATGGCCGGCAAGGGTGCCTGGCGGCGCCGTAGTGGTCCGGTCCCTGACGAGATGGGCCCGGGATGGGACAGATCGCCCATTGGTGGACCGATCCGTCAGACATACGATGTTTCGGGAGCAGGCCGAGTAGCCGTGGGAGACCACAAACGAGGTCTTCGAGGGATGGAGGACAACGATCCTCACGCCGGGCCGTTCTGGGCCCTCGAGTACCTGCGTCCGCTGACAGTGCTGCAGGCACTCGCCTCCGCAGTGGTGCTGGTCACCTTCACCTTCATCGTGGACTTCGCCATCAACGCCGTCACCGGGGGAACGCTGCCGGGACCGCTGGCCCGCTACCCGTGGCTTGCCTGGCCGGCCGTGGGCCTGGCCTTCCTGGTGAGCGTGACCGCGGCGATACGCGAGCGGCTGAAGCACCGGCCGGCGCCGCCGGACGGTGGGACGCCGAGCAGGCCGCAGCCACCTATGGAGCTGCCGCCGGACACCGCCGAGTTCACCGGGCGCCGCCGCGAGCTGGGCGCCCTGCGGGCGCTGGTTCCGGACCCGGAGGCGGCGCGGCCGTCGGCGCCTGTGATCGTCACGGTGTACGGCCCCCCGGGGACGGGCAAGTCCGTGCTCGCCATTCGCTTCGCCTACGAGATGCAGCAGCGATACCTGGACGCGCAGCTGTACGTCCACCTCAAGGATGCGAGCGACAGGCCACTCCGGCCGGCCGCGGCGTTGACCCACCTGGTGCGCAGCCTGAGACCTCGGAGCCCGGAGCTGCCCACGGACCAGGACGGCCTGGTCCGTGAGTACGGAGCCGCACTACGCGGCAAGCGCGCGATCGTCGTGCTCGACAACGCGACGGACGAGGCGCAGGTGCGGCCGCTGCTCCCGAGGAATCCCGCCTGCCTGGTGCTGATCACTTGCCGGAACCAGCTCGGCGGCCTGACGAGCAGCACGCCGTTCAAGCTCGGCGTCATGAGCGAGACGGACGCCGTCGCGCTCCTGAACCGGATTGCGGGCAAGCACCTCCCGGACGGCGACGATGAGCAGGCGCTGGCGGAGGTCGCCTCCCTATGCGGCTACCTGCCGCTGGCGCTTTCCATCGCCGGAGCGCAGCTGCGAAGCCATCCGATCAGCGACGTGCTGTCGCGCATGTCGGAGCAGCGCGTGGGGGAGCGCGTGCGGGCCAGCTTCGACGTCAGCTACGAGGACCTGTCGGACCCGGATCGGACGCTGTTCCGCCGCCTGCGGCTCCTCCCCGAGCCCAGCTTCGGCGCCGGCGTGGCGGCGGCGCTGCTCGACATCGCGCCCAGGCGCGCCGAGGACGCGCTCGACCGGCTGGTGGAGCACCAGGTCCTCGAGCGGGTCGGAGGCGGTCGCTACGGGTTCAACGACCTGATCGGCGAGTACGCCACCCGGAAGCTCGAGCTCGAGGAACCGCAGGTCGAGCGAGCTGCTGCGAGCGGGCGTGCGCTTCGCGTCTACCTGCACGAGGCGCTCGAGCAGGCGGCGTCCCTCGACTCGGCCATCCGCGAGGTGGCCGGGCAACCGGCCTCGCCGGCCTCACCGGTCGAGATCGAGGAGCAGGTCGCCGCCCTGGACTGGTTCGAGCGTGAGCGTCCGAGGCTGGTCCTGGTGTGGCGCAACGCGGTCGAGATCAGCGCCCACGACGTGGTCTGGAAGCTCGCCGCCAGCCTGGTCCCGTTCTTCGAGTATCGCGGCCACCGCGCCGACTGGAACGAGCTGCAGATGGCGGCCCTGGCTGCCGCTCGGGCCAGCGGCGACCTGTACGCCCAGGTGTGGAGCTGGATCGGGGCCGGGCGCCTCCGCTGGCTGGACGGGCGGCGGGAGGAGGCACGTTTCCACCTGGTGGAGGCGCTGGAGAGCGCCGGCGCCGGAGGCTGGCCGCGGCTGCAGGCCCGCGCCCTGTACCTCCTGGGGCGTGTCGAGCACGACGAGCGCCGGCTCGAGGCGGCGCTGGCCTTCTACGGGCGCGCTGCGGAGATCTTCCGCGACCAGGGCCTGCCGCACGAGCAGGTGAGCACGGTCTTCGTCCTCGCCACCGCCCTCCACGAGCAGGGGGAGGTCTCGACCACGCACGCGATGCACCTGGGCGAGTCGGCGCTCGCGGAGCTGGCCGGCATGCCCCAGGAGCTCTGGGTCGTGTCCACGGCCGGCGCGATCAGGGAGGGCCTCGGGCACCTGGCCGAGGAGCACGGCGACCTGGAGCGGGCCGGCACCTGCTACATCGGCAGCCGCGAGGCGTTCCGGAAGGTTGGCTTCAAGCACGGTCGCGCGCGCGTTCTTCGCGACCTCGGGCGGATACGGATCGAGCAGCGAAGCTGGAACAGTGCCCGGGAGTTCCTGGAGGAGAGCGCCGAGCTCTTCTGCACCGTCGGCGACGCGGACCAGGAGGCGTCGGCACGCGTGCTGCTCGACAGGCTGCCGGCGTCGGTCTCGCCGTGAGGCCCGCGCGCGGGGCGCCGCCATGAGAGCGACCGGCGGCGCCACCGAGGCCACCCCGGCCAGCAGCGCCGGCGCCGGGTAGACTGCCGCGGCGGGGTCGCAGCAAGAACGAGACGGCGCGCGAGACTGCCGCTGAGACTCCGTCCGACGGACGCTGCGCGCCATGATCGAACCAACAGCGGAGGCCCGCCTGCTCGCGGAGCGAGCGCTGCGCGCAGCGGACTACGACTGGGAGCGCCTGTTCGAGGTCACAGGCCAGGGACTGCTGTTCGCCGGCCAGCCCAGGCACGGCGTTCGCTGCCTGGTGGTGCGGGACGACGCCATGCCCGCCGACGCTCGCGACGCCCTGCTCGCGTGGCGCCTGGCCCAGTACCTGCTGGTCAACTTCTACGACACGGGGCTGGTGGCCCGGTGGGAGGCGCTGCGAGAGCCCTGTGCCATCGGCTCGCAGGACAGCCATGCGATGGCGTTCGACGCAGGCTGGCGGCTGGTCGCCTACTCGGCCCTGAGGCGTCCCCTGGAGATGGACTCGGGCTGGGGGTTCGCGGACGCCGAGCGGCCCGCGCTGCTGCCATGCGAGGCGGTCCACGGCCGCGCCTGGCAGCGCGATCTGCGCGGCGGCCACGACATTCCGCTCTCGCGGTGCTGCGAGATCGGCCGGTCGATGAGCGACCGGTCCCGGCGGGACACCGCGGCCCAGCGGGCCCCGGTCGAGCTGGCCCTGCTGGGCTGCCGGCTCATCCACAGCCCGCGATACGAGGGCATGATCCGCCTGGTCACCGGGGACCTCGACCCGCGGGTCATCCTCCGGAACCTCCGCTACTTCTTCGTCCCCGTCGCGACCTGGCCGGCTCGGACGATCGACCTGGGCCCTGGCCACCCCCTCCGGCCCCGCTACCTGGACAACCCGACCTCCCCGTTCCTGGTCCTGCTCCAGGACATCGGCCCCTGCGCGTTCCGGCGCTGGGCCGACATCGACGGCGCGCTGGAGCTGGAGGACGAGCAGGCGCTGCCCCGGCTGCTGGCGTTGAGCCAGTTCGTCTCGCTGCGCCGATCGAGCTGCCACCCGGCTCGAGACGTGGGCGAGCCGCCGGGATCGCCCGCCGCGCTGGGCCCCGGGCAGGAGGTGGACAGAGACCGGGCAGTCCTGGTCGTCGAGGGCTGCCTGCAGGCCGTCGGGCCGTGTCCGGGGGGCCGATCCCACCTGGCCAGCCTCGGGCCGGACACGGCGTTCGTGCCCCGGCCGGGCCTGGAGACGGCGGTCGCCGGGCTGCGCGCGGTCACGCCGGCGCGCGTGCGGCTGGCCTCCCCCGAGGAGCTCGACGCGTTCGCCGGCCGGCGTCGGGAGGCGATGTAGCCATGGAGCACGAGCCCTTCTACCGGGAGCTGACCCGGCGCAACCGGCTGCTGATCGACCCCGCCCTCCAGGAGCGGCTGCGCCGCCAGCGCTTCGTGATCGCGGGCGTGGGCTCCACGGGCGGCGCGTGCGTCATGCCGCTGGTGCGTACCGGCGCCGAGCGGCTCGTGCTGGCCGACCCCGGCACGTACGAGCTCGCCAACCTGAACCGGCAGGCGGCCCGGCTCGGCGACGTCGGCCGCAACAAGGCCAGGGTGCAGGCCGAGCGCGCACTCGAGGTCAACCCGTTCCTGGAGGCGGAGTTGGACGAGCGGGGCATCGACCCCGCCGACGCCGGCCGGCTGCTGCGCGACGGCGACCTGGTGATCGACGCCGTCGACGTCACCGAGGCGGCGGGCCTGGCGGCCAAGCTGGCCCTCCACGAGGCGTGCTGCCGGCTCCGGCTGCGCGTCATCACCGCGTACGACATCGCCTCCACCCAGTACGTCGAGCTGTACGACTACACGCGGCTCCGGCGGCCGCTGCGCGGCCGGGTGCGCGGCGAGGCGCTCGACCCGGTGCGCGTCATGCGCGCGCTGGTGCCGCTCCGCGCCCTTCCCGACGAGATCTTCGCCGTGCTCGAGGACGGAGATCGGGGCCCCGACGACGGGTGGCCCCAGCTCGCGATGACGTCCGCGGTGCTCGGACCGATCGTGGTCGGGTACGTCCTGCGGCTGCTCGCCGGCCGGCCGGTGCGCCGCCGGGTGCGCATCGACGTCCTGGACGCCGTGCGGCCCACCGTGTGGCGCCTGCTGCACCGGCGCCGGCGCGACGTGGACCTGGTTCGCGCGCTCTGGCAGCTCCATGGCAGCTGAAGAGCGGGGGCCGGTCGTGGTGGACGGCGCCAACCGACTGGCCGGGCTGCGCGGGCTGCTGTGGCTGGCATGGCGCGCCCGGAGCATCCGGCGCGAGCTGGTCGCCTCGCCGGGCTACCTGCGCCACCACTTCTGGTACCGCTGGCCGCTCACCGTCGGCCTGATCACCTTCTGGGTCGACGCCGCGAGCGCCTACGCCTACGCGCACCAGCCGGTCCACCTCTCCCTGTGGCGGCGGGCGCGCCGCCCGGGGTTCACGAGCGGCGGCTGGCTCGCCGTCTACCGCTTCCACCACGGCGGCGAGCTGTGGGGCGACGGGGTGCCGCACGCCAGGCGCGGCTTCGAGGGGCTGATCCGCCGGCCGCGGCGGTATCGAGAGATCCCGCTTCCGCCACCCGAGGACGCGCGGTGAGGGCGCTGCTGACGGCCGCGGGCGTGGCCGCCGCCGAGATCGCCGCCCGCCGGGCCATCAGGTCGCGGAGCCACGCCTGGCTCGTGGTCTACGGCGCGCTGGGCGCGGCCTCGCTGGCCGTGCCGTCTCGTCACGAGCGGAGGCCCGTGGGACGCGCCCGGCTGGCCGCCGGCGCCGCGCTGGCGCTGGCCGGCTACCCGC
>JBKPCH010000020.1:0-4123 GCA_046727275.1 Candidatus Dormiibacterota bacterium | reverse complement strand
GGCTCGCGGCGGCGCTGGGCCAGCCGGCGCTGCGCGTGCACCGGCGGCCGCGGGTGGCGACGCTCTCCACAGGCGACGAGCTGGTCGAGGTGGGGCGCGCGCCGGGCCCGGGCCAGGTCGTGGACTCCAACCGCTGGGCGCTGCTGGCCGCGCTGCGGGAGGCGGGGGCGGAGGTCACGCTGCTGGGCGTCGCGCCCGACGAGCCAGGCCCGCTGCGGGACCTGGTCGTCGAGGCGCTGCGGGAGCACGAGGTGCTGGTGACCTCGGGGGGCGTGTCGGTCGGCACGCACGACCTGGTCAAGCCGCTGCTGGAGTCGCTGGGCGAGGTCCACCTGGGCCGGGTCCGGCTGAAGCCCGGCAAGCCGTTCACGTTCGCCACGCTGCGCGGCGGCCGCCTGGCCTTCGGCCTGCCCGGCTTCCCGGTCTCCTCGCTGGTCACGTTCGAGGTGTTCGTGCGGCCCGCGCTGCGCCGGATGCAGGGCTTCGCCGAGGTGGCCCGCCCGACCCTGCCGGTCCGGCTGGCCTACGACGCCCGGGCGACGATCGACCGCACGGAGTACCAGCGCGTGTCGCTTACCCGCGAGGGCGGCGAGCTGGTGGCCCGCTCCACTGGCTCGCAGTCGTCGTCGCGCCTGCTGTCGCTGGCCGGCGCCCACGCGCTGGTCCGCGTGCCGGAGGGCGCGCGGGGCCTGCCGGCGGGGAGCGTCGTGCCGGCGCTGATCCTGTCCCTGCCGGCCTAGGCGTCGCTCGCCCCGCCGCGAACGCCCGTTCGCCGTACAATGGCTGCAGCGACGATGTCCAGCCCCTTCCAGATCGACGCGCCCTTCGAGCCCAGAGGCGACCAGCCGCAGGCGATCGAGCAGATCGTCGACGGCGTGCGCTCGAACGTCCGGGAGCAGGTGCTCATGGGCGTGACCGGCAGCGGCAAGACCAACGTCATGGGCTGGGCGATCCAGGAGCTCGGCCGGCCCACGCTGGTGCTCAGCCCCAACAAGACGCTGGCGGCCCAGCTCTGCGCCGAGTTCAAGCGGCTCTTCCCGGGAAACGCGGTCGAGTACTTCGTCAGCTACTACGACTACTACCAGCCCGAGGCCTACATCGCCCGCTCCGACACCTACATCGAGAAGGACTCCAGCCGGAACGAGGAGATCGACCGGCTGCGGCACCGGGCGACTACGTCCCTGCTCACCCGGCGCGACGTGATCGTCGTCGCCTCCGTCAGCTGCATCTACGGCATCGGCTCGGTCGAGGACTACATGGGCGAGTCGCTGGAGCTGCACCGGGGCGACTCCATCCGGCGCGAGATCTTCCTGCGCAAGCTCACCGAGATGCTCTACGAGCGCAACGACTACGATCTGGGCCGCCTGCGCTTCCGGGTCCGCGGCGACATCGTGGACATCGTGCCGGCCAGCGAGGAGAAGGTCTACCGGGTCGAGTTCTTCGGCGACGAGATCGACCGCATCCAGGAGCTGGACGGCGTGACCGGGGAGATCCTCGGCACCCGCAGCGAGCTGCGGATCTTTCCGGCCAGCCACTACGTGACGCCGCGGGAGAAGCTGGAGCTGGCCCTCCGCGACATCGAGGTCGAGCTGGAGGAGCGGGTGCAGTGGTTCGAGGAGCACGGCCGCCTCCTCGAGGCGCAGCGGCTCCGGCAGCGCACCAACTTCGACCTGGAGATGCTGCGCGAGACCGGGACCTGCGCGGGCGTCGAGAACTACTCGCGCCACCTGACCAGGCGGCAGCCGGGCGAGGCCCCCTACACGCTGCTGGACTTCCTGCCGGCGGACTCGCTGGTCTTCGTCGACGAGTCGCACGTGGCCATCCCCCAGGTCGGCGCCATGCTGGGCGGCGACCGCTCGCGCAAGGCTGCGCTGGTCGAGTACGGCTTCCGCCTGCCCAGCGCGTTCGACAACCGCCCGCTCAGCTTCGAGGAGTGGGACGAGCGCGTGGGCCAGCTCGTCTACGTCTCCGCCACGCCCGGGCCCTACGAGCTGGAGAAGTCACAGCGGGTGGTCGAGATGGTCGTCCGGCCGACCGGCCTCGTCGACCCGGAGGTCGAGGTCCGGCCCACCGAGGGCCAGATCGACGACCTGGTGGCCGAGCTGAGGAAGCGCATCGAGGTCGGCCAGCGCTCGCTGGTGACGACGCTGACAAAGCGGTTCGCCGAGGACCTGACGGACTACCTGAAGGAGTACGGCATCCGCGTCCGCTACATCCACTCCGACCTGGACGCGCTGGAGCGGATCGAGGTCCTGCGCGACCTGCGGGTGGGGACCTTCGACGTGCTGGTCGGCATCAACCTCCTGCGCGAGGGGCTCGACCTGCCCGAGGTGGCGTTCATCGCCATCCTGGACGCGGACAAGGAGGGCTACCTGCGCGCCTTCCGGCCCTTCATCCAGATCATCGGCCGGGCCGCCCGCAACATCGAGGGCCACGTGATCATGTACGCCGACAAGGTCACGGACTCGATGCGCGAGGCGATCGACGAGACGGACCGCCGCCGGGCGCGGCAGATCGCCTACAACGAGGAGCACGGCATCACGCCGGAGACGGTCCGCAAGGCGGTCTACGCGCTGGAGATCGAGCACAAGGACGTCCAGGCCGACGCGGTGGAGCTGATGGCCGGGGCGGGCCTGCCCCGCGAGGATCTGCTGGCCATCGTGCGCGACATGGAGAAGGAGATGAAGCGCCTCTCCCGCGAGCTGATGTTCGAGGAGGCGGCGAAGGTCCGCGACCGCATCATCGGCATCCGCAAGCGGCTGGACGGCCAGGTCCCGGAGGACGACGCCGACGTGGCGCTGGCGATGGGCGCGGCGCCGAAGCAGCGCACCACCGGCCCGGTCCGCAACTGGCGCCGGACGCGCCGGGGCCCGTAGCCGCAGGCCCGAGCAGACCGGCCGGGCCGCCCGCCGGCCCGCGTCGCCTTACCGCGCCGGTGCCACGGGCGTGCCGCCGCAGTCCGCCGACTCCATCGCCGCCAGGCTCAGCGCCAGGGTGCCCAGGTTGTCCCGGCCCGAGCACTCCGGCTCGCGCCCGGAGCGCACCGCCGCGACGAACTCGCTCAGCACGCCGGCCCGGTCGACCAGGGGCAGGTCGGGCAGCCGGACCTCCTCCGGCTCGCCTCCGTCGCGGGTGACGACCAGCCTGTCGCCCTCGCCGCTGGTCACCGACGCCCGCCCGGTCCACCAGGCCTCGCCCCCCTCGAACACCAGCCTCCACTCGCCCGCCCACGCCGTGTCCCGGCCGGCGCCGAGCCAGCTGCCGCGGTGGCTGGCCATCAGGCCGGCGCCGAATCGGATCGTGGTGACCGCCGCGGGCGGGCCGGCGAAGCCGCTCCCGGGCGGGTTCCAGGCCTGGCAGCTCACCTCGTCCGGCTCCCGGCCGAGCAGCAGCCGCAGCAGGTCGAAGTGGTGGACCGCCATGTCCAGCAGCAGCGGGTGCTCCATCAAGCGGTGACTCACCCCGGGCGGGAATGGCGAACGGTGGCGGAAGTCCACCTCAACGGCCCGCAGCTCGCCCAGCTCGCCGGAGCGGGCCAGCGCCGCCGCGGCTCGCGGCGCCGGGTAGTACCGGTAGTTCTGGTTGACCATCAGGGCCAGCCCGCAGCGGGCGGCCAGGTCCACCAGCTCGCGCGCCTCGGCCAGTCCGGGGGCGAACGGCTTCTCCAGCAGCACGTGCCGGCCGCCCTCCAGCGCCTCCCTGGCGATGGGGACGTGGCCGGGCAGCGTGGTCGCCACCAGCACCGCCTCGGGCCGGGTCGTCGCCAGCGCCTCGGAGAGAGAGGTGAAGCACAGGCCGGCCGGGACGCCAGCCTCCTCCCGGACCAGCTCCAGGGAGACCGGGTCCAGGTCGACGCACCCGGCCAGCTCGACCTCCGGCACCCGGGGCAGCGCCCGGCGGACCCAGAGGCGCCCGCTGACGCCGAGGCCGACGGCCAGCAGACGCATCGCCGCCGGCCGCCCGCTCAGGCGCTCGTGGGGGTGGCCGGCTCGGGCCGGGGGGAGGGGTCGCGGTCGCGCGGGGGCCCGCCCGGGGCGGCCCCCGGGGCGGAGGGGGCCGGGCCGCCGGGGCCCGGGCCCCGCGGGGGGTGGCGCTGCCCGCCCCGCGTGGGCGGGGAGTCGGG
>JBKPCH010000019.1:0-6033 GCA_046727275.1 Candidatus Dormiibacterota bacterium | reverse complement strand
GCCCTGGACCTTGAGGGCCCTGGCCACGCCCAGCCGCAGCCGGGGCTCCAGCGGGGCGCCCGCGCTGGCCTGGACCAGCGAGGTCGCGTCGGCCACCGCCTCGTCCGGCCGACCGCACCAGCTCAGCGCGATCGCGCGGTCGGCCAGCATCTCCTCGCGAGCGGGATGCTGCGCGCCGGCCGTCGCCAGCGCGCGGTCCAGCAGCTCGACGGCCACCGCCGGACTGCGCTCGGCCACCTCCCGGGCAGCCCGGCGCAGCCAGTCCACGGCCTCGGCCGTGGTGCTCTCGCCGCCCAGGCCCAGGTGGGTCGCCACCTCCGAGGCGTCCGCCCCCCGGGCCGCCAGCATGTGCCCGATCTCGGCGTGCAGCGCGCGCCGCACGGCCGCCGGTACCTGCTCGTAGACGGCGTCCCGGACCAGGCGGTGGCGGAAGCCCAGGCGCGGGCCGGCGTCGCGAGGTCTGGCCGGAGAGGGTGGCGAGATATTCGTCGTCCAGGTGTCCCAGATCCGGGGGCGGCGCCGAGGACCGGAGGGAGCGCCCTCCAGGGCGTGACCGAGGACCGCAGAAGCCAACCCCGGAGATGGGGTGCCTGGACGGCGAAGATCCGTCAGCATCTCCGGCCAGACCTCAAGCAGGCCCTGGCCGAGCGCCGGCTCCAGCCGGGCCAGCAGGTCGCCCGGGGCCACGCTGAGGACCGACGCCAGGTCGGTCAGCAGGAACAGCGGCCCGAGCAGCGAGGCGAAGCGCAGGGCGTCCGCCGTCGCCGCCGGCAGGCCGTCCAGCCGGCTCAGCGCCAGCAGGCGGAAGGAGCTGGGCAGCACCGGCTCGCGCAGGCGCGCCACGCCGCCCTCCAGCCGCAGCGAGCCCTCGTCGGACAGCGCCGCGACCAGCTCCCTGACCAGCAGCGGGTTGCCCCCCGCGCCGGCCACGTGCGCCAGCAGCTCGTCGCCCGGCTCCCCGCCCGCGAACTCGGCGACCAGCCGGCGCACCGACTCCGCCGGCAGCGGGCCCAGCGGGATCCGGCGGACGTCGAGGGCGGGCGGCGAGCGGAGGAACTGCGCGACCGGGCGCCGCTGGAGCCCCTGCCGGAGGGCGACCAGCAGCCCGACCGGCCGGCCGGCAGAGCTCCGGGCCACGTGGGCGAGCGCCAGCAGCGAGCCCGGGTCGACCCACTGCAGGTCGTCCATCGCCAGCAGGACCGGCCGCTCGCGGGCCAGCCGCTCGATCAGCGAGCGCAGATCCTCCAGGACGCGGAAGCGGCGGGGCCGGGGCTGCTCGCCGGCGGCGCGGAAGAGCGCGGCGACGGCGGCCAGCCCCGGGTCGCCGCCGGGCTCCTCCGGCTCCAGGGCGTCGGCCAGCGCGCCGAACGGCCGATCGGCGTCCACCTCGTGGCCGCGACCGGCCAGGACCAGGAAGCCCTGCTCCCTGGCGGCGGCGGCGGCCGCGTCCAGCAGGCGCGTCCTGCCGATGCCGGCCTCGCCCTCGATCGCCACGACGCGGACCTGTCCGGCCTGGATCGCGGCCAAGTCCAGACGGAGCGTCTGCAGCTCGGCTTCCCGGCCGAGTGGCGCGCCGCTGTCCTGTGGCTGCTGCACGAGTCGTCCCCTCCCCTGCTGACCGGCGGTGGCACTGGACCATATCGGCAGACGACCGCGCTGTCAAGTCAGCCTGTCACAGCCCCGCTGCCGGCGCGGCCCGTCACGCTGTCAGAAAGCGCTCTCCAGCCAGGTCGAGACGTCGGTCCAGCGGACGCCAGCCTGGCGGTCGAGGGCTGGGCCCGTCTCCCGGGCAAACTCGTCGAACGTCGGCTTGTCGGGCCAGTACTGCAGCATCACCCACTCGTCGGGGTGCTTGCGGTTGCGGTACGCCTCGACGCGCGTGCAGCCCATGCCCCTGATCGCCTGCTCGTTGTCGCGCAGGGTCGCGCGGAACCGTTCCCAGTCCTCTCCGCGCGTGCGAAAGATCACCAGCATGACCGGAAAGGTACCTCAGACGAGAACTCCCTCCCCCCTCGCGGGGGAGGGTTGGGGTGGGGGGGCGGTTCAGCAGGCGCCGACCGTGCGGTGGTCGCCCTCCGGGCCCACCCCCCACCCTGCCCTCCCCCGCGAGAACAGAAGAGCGGAGGAGACGCGGCGCGTAGGAATGGGCTTCGCCCGAGCGAGTGGGTCCGTCTTCCCTGCCCTCAGGCGTCGCGCCCAGACCCGAAGGGATGCGCCGAAGGCGGCCCCAATGTCCCGGCAAGGAGGGGGGTTTCGGAAGGGGGGAGCTTGCTCCCCCCTTGCATCCCCTCCCCGCAAGGGGGGAGGGTTTCTGCTCAGGGCAGCGTGAACAGCAGGTACGCCGCCGTCGCCGTTCCCACCGCCGCCAGACCGAAGCACACCGTCCACAGCGGCCGCTTCGCGTGCATGCCCAGCTCGTGGATCACGTAGGCGGCCCGCCAGGCGAACACGTAGAACACGGCGGCCATCACGACCAGGAGGTAGACCTTGACCAGCGGGTTGCGGATGGCGGCGGCGAAGGTCGAGTAGTGGCGGTCGAAGGCGGGCGTCACGCCCAGCGGGCCGAGCACGCCCTGCACCAGGATGTGGGCCGGGACGACGAACGCCACCAGCACCGCCGCGTTGGCGAAGGCCGCCCACATGATGCCGTGGAGGCGGGCCGGCCCCGGCCGGGGCGCGTAGCGCCCGCGCTCCGCGCCGTGCCCGGCGCTCACGCTCCCCCCCACACCAGCAGGCCGCCCACGACGACCGTGACCACCACGAGCCCGCTGAACAGCGCCCCCACGATCAGCCCGGGCGGCACCTCGCGGTCGCCCCTCGGGATGCGCATGATCATGCCGGCGAGGCTGAGGAACGTGTAGGCGTGCCACGCGACGGCCGCCAGGCAGAGGACGCTGACCGCGACGAAGACGGGGCCGCCCAGCGGCTGGTAGCCCGAGGCGCCGGACCGGAGCCGCGCGACCTCGACCAGGAAGAGGATCATCCACGCCGCCACCGGCACCACCGTGGCCTCGCGCAGCATGTACATGACGTAGCCGCGCCGCCGCAGCCACCAGCCGGCCGGCTGCCGGAACTGGAGCGCCCGGCCGGCCCGCGACGAGGGCAGCGGCGAGCCGTCTCGGGCCGCGACGCCGTTGGGGTCGAGCCGGACGCCGGTCACGTCGCCCTGCGGGACCGGGTCGGTCACCGGCCGCCCCAGGGCAGCAGCATGCCCATCGTGCTCTCGAACTTCGTCTGCTGTATGGCCTTCGCCGGGTCGACGCCCTTGGGGCAAACGGCCGAGCACTCGCCCACGAAGCTGCAGTCCCAGATGGCGTCCGAGCCGGTCAGCGTCCGCAGCCGCTCGTTCCCCGCCTGGTCCCGGGAGTCCAGGTCGTAGCGCCGGGCCAACGCGATCGCCGCGGGCCCCACGAAGTCGGGCGCCACCGGGATCACCGGGCAGGCGGAGTAGCAGAGCATGCAGTTGATGCACATGCTGAACTGGCGGAAGGCGTCGATCTGGGCGTTGGTCTGCCGGTGCTCGCCAGCGCCCAGCGCGGTCTCCTCGCGGATGATCCACGGCTTCACCCAGCGCAGCTTCTCCAGGAAGCTGTCCATGTCGATCACCAGGTCGCGGATGACCGGGAAGTTGGACAGCGGCTCGACCACGATCGGGCCCGGCAGGTAGTCGCGGAGGAACGCCGAGCAGCCCAGCCTGGGCTGGCCGTTCACGTTCATGCCGCAGCTGCCGCAGATGCCCATCCGGCAGGACCAGCGGTAGTTGACGCTGCCGTCGACGTGCGCCTTGATCCAGTTCAGCGCGTCCAGCACGACCAGGTCGTCCTGGAACGGCACCTCGTAGGAGCGCAGGCTCGGGCCGTCGTCGCGCTCCGGGTCGTAGCGGGCCACCGACACGACGATGGTCTTGGCTGCTGCCTCGGTCTGTGCCACCGAATCCCCCTAATAGGTCCTCGCCTGCGGCTGCCAGCTGGTGATCCGAACCGGCCGGTACTCCAGCCGCGGCGCCTCGCCGGGCTGCCACAAGGCCAGCGTGTGGGCGAGGTACCGCTCGTCGTCCCGCTCCCGGAAGTCGCGCCGGGCGTGGGCGCCGCGCGACTCCCGGCGGGCCAGCGCGGAGTGCACGATGGTCTCGGCGCTGTCGAGCAGGAACTCCAGCTCCAGCGCCTGGACCAGCTCCGTATTGAAGGTCCGGCTCCTGTCGTCGAGCCGGGCGTGCCGCAGCCGCTCCCGCAGCCGGGGCAGCTCGGCCGCCATCTCATCCAGCCCCTCCTGCATGCGGAACACGCCCGCGTGGCGGTCCATCGCGCGCTGCAGGTCCTCGCGGATGATGCCCACCCGGTCCGAGCCGTCCGTCCGCTCCAGGTAGCTGCGCTCGATGCGCCGGCGCTCGTCGCTGACCAGCGCGGCGATCGGGTTGGCGGTCGGCGCGGCCCTCTCCCGCGCGTCCCGCGCGGCGGCCCGGCCGGCCGCGGCGCCGAAGACCAGGCACTCGGGCAGGGAGTTGGAGCCGAGCCGGTTGGCGCCGTTGAGGCCCACGTTGGCGCACTCGCCGGCGGCGTAGAGGCCGGGCAGCGGCGTCCTGCCGTTGATGTCGGCGTCGACGCCGCCCATCATGTAGTGCTCGACCGGGCGGATGGGGATGGGGTCGACCACGATGTCGATGCCCATGTACTCGCGGCCCAGCTCGCGCATGAACGGCAGCTTCTGGTCGATCACCTTCTCGCCCAGGTGGCGCACGTCCAGGTGCATGTAGTCGCCGTACGGGCCCTTGAAGCCCCGGCCGGCCTCGAACTCCGTGACCATGGCCCGGGAGATGATGTCGCGCGGCCCGAGCTCCATCTTGTTGGGCACGTAGCGGGCGCAGAAGCGCTCGCCCTCGGCGTTGTAGAGGTGGCCGCCCTCGCCGCGCACGGCCTCCGTGATGAGGATGCCGGTGCTGGGCATGCCGGTCGGGTGGAACTGGACGAACTCCATGTCCTTGAGCCCGACGCCAGCCCGGTAGGCCAGGGCCATGCCGTCGCCCGTGCAGATGCTGCCGTTGGTGGTGAAGGCGTAGGCGCGGCCGTTGCCGCCCGTCGCCAGCACCACGGCCCGGGCGGCGATGGGCTGCACCGCGCCGGACCGGATGTCGAATCCGATCACGCCCTGGCAGCACCCGTCCTCCACGATCAGGGAGGTGACGAAGAACTCGTCGTAGCGCTGCACCTGCGCGTACTGCAGCGAGGTCTGAAAGATCGTGTGCAGCATGTGGAAGCCGCTCTTGTCGGCGGCGAAGCAGGTCCGCCATGTCGTCATGCCGCCGAAGGGCCGCACGCTGATGCGGCCGTCGTCGTCCCGGCTCCAGGGGCAGCCCCAGTGCTCGAGCTGGACGACCTCCAGGGGCGCCTCCCGCACGAACACCTCGACCACGTCCTGGTCGGCCAGGTAGTCGCTGCCCTTGATGGTGTCGAAGGCGTGGCTGTCGAAGCTGTCGGGCTCCCGCAGGACCGCCGCGCAGCCGCCCTCCGCGGACACCGTGTGGCTGCGCATCGGGTAGACCTTGGAGACCATCGCCACGGAGGTGGTGGGATCGGTCGAGACGGCCGCGATCGCCGCGCGCAGGCCGGCCAGGCCTCCGCCCACGATCAGGACGTCGTACGTCGGAATGTCAACCACGCGTTCAGCTGTCCTTCCTGCTCTCCGCTCGCGGGACCGGCCGCCGGGCGGCCGGCGGCGCCACGCCGGCTGCGGTTCCGCCGCGGCACTGTCAATCTTGGCGCAACCGGGTCGGACGGCGCTGGAGAGGCTCCGCGGCCGATTTTCCGGCCCGCGCCCCTTTGGACCGGCCATTTGCGTAACCGACCCGCCCAGGCGGAGTTGCACAGGCGGGCCTGAGCGGGTAGCAGGAACCAGGAGATCGAGATGAGGATCGCGGTTCCGTTGACACTACTCGTGCTGGGCCTGGCCGCCTGTACCGGCCAGGCGGGCCGGGCGGCTGCACCGCCCACCGGGGCCAGGGCCGCCGCCGAGCCGACCGCCGCCGCGGTCCAGGCG
>JBKPCH010000018.1:0-8440 GCA_046727275.1 Candidatus Dormiibacterota bacterium | reverse complement strand
TGGCCACCGCCCGGACGGCCGTCGCTACGCCGGGCCCGCCGGCGCCCTCCGGTAGTCGCCGGGCGAGCATCCGTGGCGACGGCGGAACGCCTTGCTGAGTGAGACCTCCGACTCGTAGCCCGTGAGCCTGGCGATCTCCCTCAGCCCGGCATCCGTGGTGCGGAGGTAGGTGGCGGCACGGCTCAGCCGGTAGTTGGTGAGGTACCGCATGGGCGCCTCGCCCGTCGCGTCGTGGAACCGGGAGGCGAACGCCGAGCGCGAGAGCGACACGGCGGCCGCCAGCCGGATGACGGTCCACGGCTCGTCGGGGTGCTCGCGAATCAGGCGGAGGGCCCGGGCAACCTGGGGATCGCGCAGTGACGGCGGCATCACGGGAGAGGCAGCCGGGTGTCGGACACCGCCGCCGCTCCTCCAAACGTGACCACAACCGCCTGCACTCCCCGACTGGATCGACTGTGACGACCACGATTCGCTATCGGCCGGGGGCGCGTCCATAGGACCTCCGTCCCTCCCGGCGGTCCGCTGTCCCGCCGGCTCCGGCATCCCCAACCGCCGGTTTCGGCGTATACTTCAGAACGTGCTGGAAAAACAGAACGTTCAGCACCTGTCGGCAGAGCAGCTGGCGTTCATCGAGGACATGGGCCAGTACATGCTGAGCTGGGGCGTGGCACGCAACGTGGGCCGGATCTACGGCTATCTGCTGCTGCAGCCGGGGCCCGCGAGCCTCGACCAGATCGCGGACGGCGTCAGGCTGGCCAAGAGCGGCGTCAGCCTGGCCGCGCGCCACCTCGTGCAGCTCGGGCTGGCGCGCGGCAGCGGCGAGCGCGGCAGCCGGCGGCTGCTCTACGAGGCCCTCCCCAGCCTGGAGGCCATCTCCGCCGCCCGCAACGCCCAGACGCTCGAGCTGATGGAGCGGCTGCGCCAGGGGGCCCGGGCGACCACGAGCGCCGCGCGCCGGGCCCAGCTGGAAGACCTGGCGGACTCGATTCGGCTGTTCGTCGAGCTGGCCCCCAGCGTGATGCGGGAGCTACGGGACAGGAGGCAACCATGACGAGCGCGATCCTCACGGAACGGCTGTCCAAGGACTATGGCGCCGGCCGCGGCCTGTTCGACCTCGACCTGGAGATCCCGGAGGGCGAGGTCTTCGGCTACCTGGGCCCCAACGGCGCCGGCAAGACCACCACCATCCGCCAGCTGATGGGGCTCGCCTTTCCCACCGCCGGCCGGGCGTCCATCTTCGGCCTCGACTGCCACAAGCAGGCGGTGGAGGTCAAGCGGCACGTCGGCTACGTGCCCGGCGAGCCGCCCCAGTTCGGGTCGCTGCGCGGCCGGGAGGTGATCGCCTACCTGGGCGCAATGGCGGGCGGGGTGGACCAGGCGTACGTGAGGGAGCTCTGCGACCGGCTCCAGTTCGACGTCTCGCAGCGCTACCGCAACTACAGCTCGGGCAACAAGAAGAAGCTGCTGCTGGTCATCGCGTTCATGCACCGGCCCCGGCTGCTCATCCTGGACGAGCCGACGAGCGGCCTGGACCCGCTGAACCAGCAGGTGTTCTACGCGATGGTCCGCGAGGGCCGGGACCGCGGCGCCACGGTGTTCCTGTCCTCCCACGTCCTCTCCGAGGTCGAGCACGTGTGCGACCGGGTCGGGATCATCAGGGCCGGCCGCCTGGTGCGGGTCGCCAGTCTGGAGGACCTGCACGAGATCCGGATGCACCGGGTCGAGATGGAGTTCGCCGGGGACGTGCCGGTGGAGGCGATCCGCCGGGCCCAGGGCGTCGACGACGTCACGGTGGAGGACCACCGCGTGCGCTGCCTGGTCCGCGGCAGCTTCGAGCCGCTGATGACCGCGCTCGCGGGCGCCCACGTCGTCAACCTGACGAGCCACGAGCCGAACCTCGAGGAGATGTTCCTCGAGTACTACTCCGAGCCCGGCAGGGAGGAGGTCGCGGCGTCGTGCTGAGGTACGCCTTTCGGCTGCACCGCTGGGGGTGGATCGGCTACGGCGTGGTCCTCTTCACGAGCATCTACATCCAGGCCGCCGCGTTCATGCAGGTGGCGGGCACCTCGCCGGCCAGCCGCGCGGCCTTCGCGCGGGACATGAGCGCGCTGGCCGCTCAGCTCACCTACGTCCTGCCGCCGCCGTTCCGGCTCGACACCATGGCCGGTTACATCCAGTGGCGCTCCTACGGCCCGCTGGCGCTGGTGGTGATGATCTGGGCCATCGCGGCCGCCGCCGGCGCTGCCCGCGGGGACGAGGACAAGCAGCTGGTCGACTACTGGCTGGCGGCGCGGGTCGCGCGCGCCCGCCTCGTTGCCACGCGGCTGGCGGCATTCGGGCTGGCGGCCCTGACGGCGACGGTGATGGGCGGCCTCGGCTACGTGGCCGGCGTCGCCCGCTACGAGTCGGTGGACCTGGGCGCGCTGGCGGGCAAGTCGCTCACGCTCTGGCTGCTCATCGTCGCCCTCTTCGCGCTCTGCTACCTGCTCGCGCAGCTGGTCGCGTCGACCCGCATGGCGCAGGCGGTGGGGGCCGGCGTGGTGGTGTTGCTGTACCTGCTGGACGTCCTGGCCCGCAGCAACCACTCGTTCGACGGACTTGCCTGGGCCTCCCCCTTCAAGTGGTACGACCAGACGACCGTCCTGGCGCCCGGCGGCCGGCTCGACGCCGCGGGGGTGGCGCTGAGCGTCGCGCTCATCGGCGTGTCGGGCGCCCTGGCCGCGCTCGCGTTCGCGCGGCGCGACGTCCGCAGCGCGCTGTTTGCGCGCCGGGCCCGCGAGGCCGTGGCGAGGGACCGGGAGCCGTCGCCGCTGCTGGCCTGGCCGGTGGCCCGCCTCCTGTACCGGCACCGCTGGATCGTCGGCGGCTGGGCGGCGGGCGTCGCGCTCCTGGCGATCTACGCGGTCTCCATCGCGCACTCCGTCGTGGACAGCGTCATCGGCCTGCCCGGGATGCGGGAGTTCCTCACCCACGGCAGCGGCGGCGACGTCTACCAGGGGTTCATCGCCACCTTCTGGTTCGGCATCGCGCAGCTGCTCCTGGCCGGCTTCGCCGTCCACCTCGTCTCGAGCTGGGCGTCGGACGACACCGAGGGCATCCTGGCGTCGGTGCTGAGCATGCCGGTGCACCGGTGGGCCGTGATCGCGGAGCGCTTCGGCGAGGCGGTCGTTGGGACCGCCCTCGTCGTGGCGGTTGGCTCGCTGGCCGCGGCGGTGACGGCGGCCGCGGCCGGCACCACCCTCGACGCCGGGGCCGCGTTCCGCGCGTCCTGGCTGCTCATACCCTTCGCCCTCACCTTCGCGGCGGTGGGCGCGGCGGCCAGCGCCGACTTTCCCAGGGCGGCGGTGGGGGTGCTCGGGCTGCTCGCGTTCGCCAGCTTCCTCGTCTACGAGCTGGGGCCGCTGCTGAAGTGGCCGGCCTGGGCGGCCGACCTGTCGGTCCAGCAGCTGTACGGGGCCCCGTACATCTCGGGCGTCTTCTGGAACGGCCTCTGGGCGATGCTGGCCGTCGTGGCGGCCGGCTTCGGCCTGGCCACCGTGCTGATGGAGCGCCGGGAGGTCGGCTCGTAGAGGTCAGGCGTTCATGCGCCGTCGCAGCGCGCCGTAGCTGAAGGCGAGGGCGAACGCCCAGATCACCAGGCCGGCGACCAGCGTCGGCCAGCCGAAGCCGCGGACGCCGTCGGGCGGTGCCGGCAGGAGGGGCAGGCCGTGTGGGTAGATGGTCAGCTCGTACAGGTCGCCGGTACCGCCCACCAGGAGCACCGCGAGGAGCGCCGTCCAGGCCCGCCGTTCGCCGGCGGCCAGCCAGGTGTGCGCCACCACGACGCTCAGGAGCATGCCGGCGACGGCCCACGCCGCCCCGCCGTACATATGGCCCCTGGTGTGCGGGTGGACCAGCCCGAGAACGCCGTCGCGGTCCGTCGTGGGGCCGATCGACGCCATCATGACCAGGAGCCCCGGGTCCTCCTCCACCAGCAGCAGGGCGGCGATCGTGATCATCCAGGCGGCCGCGCGCAGCCGCCCGATGCGGGGCGAGAGCGCGACGAGGCCCGCGGTGGCGAGGACGCAGATGCTGGCCCAGATCGCGATCCCGGTGCTCACGGCAGGTGCCCGGGACAGCGTACTCCTCCGGCGCGATCGGACGGGAAGCGTTCGCGTCACGTTGGCCTGTCCTCACGGTGACCAGGCCGTAACCTGCTCCTGTACTACCCGTCGCAACGCTGTGCTGAGCGCCGGCCAGCCGCCGAGTGGCTCGCCGGGCGTCCCGCATGGACTGGACAGGCAAGTCGTTTCAGGGCGAACGGAGGTATACGCATGCGCACAGATGGTTCCGTGTCCACAGGTCCATCCGAGACGGAGGCGTCTCCGCCCGCAGAGGGTGACCTGCGCGCACAGTGGCAGCGCGCGGTCAGACGCCGCTCGTTTCTCAGAGGGCTCGGCCTGGCGAGCGCGTCTCTGCCGATCGGCGTCCTGGCGTCGACGAGCGTGGCCAGCGCCGACGGCGGCGAGAGCGGCTCTCTCAACAGGGGCGACGCCGCGATCCTCCGCTTCCTCGCCGCGGCAGAGATCATCGAGACCGACCTCTGGCAGCAGTACGCCGAGCTCGGGGGCGTGGACGGCGGCAACGCGGCGTACGTGGCGGCGCTGGAGAACCTCGACGAGGACATGCCGCAGTACATCTCGGACAACACGGACGACGAGGAGACGCACGCCGAGTTCCTCAACGCGTACCTCAAGTCGAAAGGCGCCCAACCGGTCAACCTCGACAAGTTCCGCACCCTGCCGAGCAGCAAGGCGACGGGGGCCAGGCAGGTGGGCCGGCTGACGACCCTGCAGAACCTGACGGTGGACACGAGCTGGTACCTGCGCTACCGCGGCACGCAGAACCCCGACCTGGGCGGCAGCTTCGGCCAGGCGATCACGATCAGGAACCAGCCCGCCATCCCCATCAGCGACGCCGAGACGCCGCCCGGGCAGTCGCAGCCCGTCCCTCCGGTGACGCCGGGGCAGCGCCGCATGCAGGCGATCGCCAACACCGCCGGCTTCCACTTCGCGTTCATCGAGGTCGGCGGCTCCAGCCTCTACACGACGATGGCGCAGAAGGCCAGCAGCCTGGAGGTGCTGCGAATCGTCGTCAGCATCGGCGGGGTGGAGGTGAACCACTTCGCCATCTGGCACGACAAGGTGGGCAACTGCGTGGCCCAGCCGCTCGCCGGCGTGGTGGACCCCGTCACGGGCCTGACCTTCCCCGACTTCAACAGCCCGCCGTTCGGCGGGGAGAACTTCCAGACCAACCTGATCATGCCCGAGCCGTGCGACTTCATCAGCAAGAGCCTGCCGCAGTGCTCGGTGATCCGCCCCTCCAGCACGAGGTTCTCGGGCGCTGTGGCGGCTGTCAGGGCGTTCACGGCGGACGGCCTGTTCCAGGGGCAGTCGCAGGAGTTCTTCCGGACCATCAGGGCCCTGGCGGTCGCCGCCGACGCCGCCAGCCGGCACGTCGACTAACCAGACAGGCTCACATCACCCATCGGTGCGGGCCCGTGCCTTCGAGGCGCGGGCCCGGCCGATCCGCCGCGCTCACGTCTCGGCCCTCGCCTCGATCGGCCGCAAGGCCGCCTGGATCCGCTCGCGCTCCGGCTCCAGGAAGGGGGGCAGGGACAGCCGCCGGCCCAGCGCCTCCTCCGGCTCGTCGGTGGCGAAGCCCGGGCCGTCCGTGGCGATCTCGAAGAGGGCGCCGCCCGGCTCCCGGAAGTAGATCGAGTGGAAGTAGAACCGGTCGATCACCGGCGTCACGGCCAGGCCCGCCCGGGCCAGCCGCTCGCGCCACTCCAGCTGCTGCTCCTCGTCCGGGGTCCGGAAGGCGACGTGGTGGACGCCGCCGATACCGACGCGGCCGATGCCGGCGTCCGGCGCCGTGACCACGCGCAGCTGGGCGCCGGGGCCGCCTCCGGCCGCCTCGAAGACGCCGACGGACCCGCTCCCGTCCCGCAGCTGGTCGCGACCGGCCTCCCGGAAGCCGAGCACCCTGGTCAGCAGCGCCTCGGTCGTGGCCGGCCGCGCCGAGGTCACGGTGACGTCGTGGAAGCCGCGGATGGCGTGCTCCGGCGGGACCGGGCTCTGCTCCCAGGCCGTGCCCCCGGACGGCCTGGCGTCGTCCACGAGCTCCAGCCGCTGGCCCTCGGGGTCGCTGAAGGGCAGCCTCAGCCGGCCCTCGGCCTCCTCGATCCCGCCGTGGGCCACGCCCAGGCTGGCGAGCCTGCCGGCCCACCACTCCAGCGCCGCCCGGCCGGGCACGCGGAACGCGACGGGCGCGATGGTGGCCAGGCCCGGCCTCGCCGGGGGGCTGTCCGGCCAGTCGAAGAAGGTCATCTCGGTGCCGGGGCTGCCCAGCCGGTCGCCGTAGAAGAGGTGGTACGCGGAGACGTCGTCCTGGTTGACCGTCTTCTTGACGAGGCGCAGGCCGAGCGTCCGGGTGTAGAAGTCCACGTTGCCGGAGGCGTCTCCCGTCACGGCGGTCACGTGGTGGATGCCGGGAATCTGGATGTCCACGTCGGTCTCCTCGGCTGAGCAGCCGCTGCTGTGGGTGGTCTCTTCGGCGAGCGTACCCCGCCAGCGGTGTGGCGGCGGGCCCTGGACCTCAGAGGTCCGGCCGGGCCTGGAGGAGGGACGGTGGCCGGTGCTGGCGCCTCGGCGCCGGCCCCCCCGTCGGTCCCCGGAACCCGCTGTGACCGGCCGCTGGCGCCTCGGCAGGCACGGCCGCGGAATCCGGGTCAGTGCATGGTGAGCGAAGGGGACGCCGGACCGCAAGGGCGTTCCCGCCCGGGGACCGGGACAATCCCGTCCCGGCGGTCAGCCCTGCGCCTCGCGCTCCTGCAGCTCCTCCAGCAGCCGCGCCAGCTGGGCGGCGTTGGTGGTCCCGTAGTTGCTGAAGCAGTTGTTGAAGAGGACGTGGGTCTGCTTCGTCTTCGTCGCCACGTCCCGGATGACCGGCGCCCAGTCGGCCAGCTCGTCCTCGTCGTAGAGGTAGCGGAAGCGCTCGGACGGCGGGATGTCCTTCTTCTCCCAGTTCTCGGCGTTGCGGCCGTGGAAGCGGACGACCGCCAGGTCGGGCGAGGTCACCACCGCGACCGGCGGCACCGAGCTCTTGAAGCCCTGCGGCTCGTCCACGATGACGTAGGGGATGGCGTTGTCGGACAGGAAGGCCAGGGTCCGCTCGGCGTTCTTCTCGTTGAACCAGGAGCCGTGGCGGAACTCGACGGCGACCTGCAGGCCCTGCAGGCGCTCGCGGGCGTCGCGGATGTGCTGGCGGGCCTCGTGGGAGGGGAAGACCCAGCGCGGGAACTGGAGGAAGATCGCGCCCAGGCGCCCGCTCGCGCGCAGCGGCTCGACGCCCCGGCGGAAGGCCTCCCAGACCTCGCCGGCCACCTCGGGCGGCAGGTTCTTGGCGTAGAGGCGGCCCTTGTCGCGCAGGTCCTCGGGCAGCGCCTCCCGGATCGCCTTCGGCAGGCGCTTCGTCTCGGTCGGCTGGCCGGTCATCAGCGCGTGCGCCTTGACGTCGAACACGAAGTCGTCCGGCGTCCGCTCGACCCAGCGCTGGGACATCGCCTCCTGCGGCAGGGCGTAGTACGTGGCGTCGACCTCGACGACCGGGAACTTGCTGGCGTAGTAGCGGAGGCGCTCCTCGGCCGAGTTGGCCTGGGGCGGGTAGAAGACGCCGGCCGCCGTCATCGTGGGATCCGTCCAGGAGGCCGTGCCGGCGCGGGTCTCGCCGCCGCCGCGGACGCGGACCGGCCGGCTGGCCGCGTCGCCGGCCTCGGCCGCCAGTGCGCGAGCCGCTTCGACGCCGGGATCGTGGGTGTCGGTCCGAGCCTCCGGCATGCAGAGGAGGCTACCGGGTTGGCCGGCCTCCGCGGTGGCTGCGCCTCCTCTCCAGTTCAGTGGCCTCCGTGCCCGCCGTGGCCCCCGCCGCCGTCCGTCGCGGCCGCCGCCATCACGGCCGCCGTGATCGCGGCGGTCGTGGCCCCCTGCGCCGCCCGGATGGCGCTCGACACCGCCTCGCCGCCGATGTCCCCGGAGGCGATGGCGCTGGCCCGCGCCCGGGCCTCCCGCCTGCGGTCCCCGGTCACGATGCGGTCCACGAGCCCGCAGGCGCTGACCAGCGCGACCAGCGACGTCAGGCGGGCGTCGAGCTCGATCTCGCCCAGCAGCGCCCGCTCCAGCCGGCCCAGCACCTCGGCGCGGGGAGCCGGGTCCAGCAGGTCGTAGCGCGTGGTGCGGAACAGCCCGAGCACGCGCTGCTCCTGCGCCCCCAGGACCCCGCTAGCGATCAGCCGCTGCAGCAGCTGGTCCTTGAGATGCGCCCGGCCCAGCTGCGCGACCCAGTGCCTGGGGTCGCGGGGGCGGTGGCTCGACCGGATGCGGACCAGCGCGCTGTCCAGCAC
>JBKPCH010000017.1:0-7848 GCA_046727275.1 Candidatus Dormiibacterota bacterium | reverse complement strand
GCCTACCGGCGCAGCGCCGCGGGCACCATCGCCGGCGCGCTGTCGGCGGGCCGGCTGCGGGCCGCGGACGTGCTGGCGGACCTCCGGGTCCGCTGGCTCGACGACGAGGACGCGGCCCTGTTCGCCAACCTCAACACCCCGGCCGACTACCGCCTGTTCCTGGAGGGCGTGGAGCCCGCTGTGCCAGGATAGTACGAGTGAGTACCAACGCTGGAGCGCCGGCCGTGCGGTACGTCGCGACCCGGCATAATCCGACGAAGAGCGTCACCACTGAAAGCAGTGAGCATCGCGCGGCACGGCGGCACTCCCAACTGTGAGGGCAGATTTTGAAGATTGTCGTAACGGTCAAACAGGTTCCGGACCCCAACGCCCCCCAGGGCCTCGACCCGGACAACACGATCGCACGGGATCGGGAGGTGGTCCTCGACCCCGGAGACGAGTGCGGCATCGAGATCGGCCTGCAGCTCAGGGAGGCGCACGGCGGGGAGGTCGTGCTCGTCTCGATGGGACCCGCCAGGGCGCGCGACGCCGTGCGCAAGGGCCTGTCGATGGGCGCCGACCGCGGCATCCTGATCACGGACGACCAGCTCGCGGGCGCCGACGCCCTGCTCACCGCGCGCGCCCTCGCCGCGGCCATCCAGCCCGAGGCGCCCGACCTCGTGGTGTGCGCGACGGAGTCGTACGACGGCTCCACCGGGATGTTGCCGCCCATGGTGGCCGAGCTCCTGGACCTGCCCCAGCTGACGTTCGCGAAGCACGTGGAGGTCAGCGACGGCACGGTGACCGTCCACCGCCAGACCGAGGCCGGCTACCAGGTGGTCGAGGCCGCCACCCCGGGGCTGATCACGGTCACGGCCGGCATCGCCGAGCCGCGGTATGCCTCTCTCAAGGGCATCATGGCCGCCCGCTCCAAGGAGGTGAAGGTGGTCGGCCTCGCGGACCTCGGGATAGAGCGAGGCGAGCCGGGCGAGACCATCGAGGAGATCGTCGACGCCGAGGCGCGCCAGGCCGGCGAGATCGTCGAGGACGACGGCAGCGTCGGCGTGGAGAAGATCATCGCGGTCCTCCAGGCCGCCAAGGTGCTCTGAGGGAAGGACGACATGCCGAAGATCTGGGTCTACGCCGAGCTGACGGAGGGCCGGCCCGCGGCCACCAGCCTGGAGCTGCTGAGCAGGGCGCGGGAGCTCGGCGACGTCGATGCCGTCGCCCTGGGGCCGGGGGCCGGCCAGGCTGCCGCCGAGCTGTGCCGCCACGGCGCGAAGCGGGTGCTGGTCAACGAGGACCCGGCGTTCGCCGAGTACGTCGCGGAGCCGGCCACCGACTGCCTGGCGGCGCTGGTCCCGCAGGAGTCGCCCGACGCGATCCTGTTCGCGTTCAGCGCCGATTCGCGCGAGGTGGCGGGCCGCCTGGCCGCCCGCCTGGGCATCGGCCTGGTCTCCAACGCCCTGGACGTCGAGGCGGCGGACGGCGGCTTCGCCGCGAAGGTGCCGTACTTCGGCGGGGCCAAGGTCGCCCGCTGCCGGGCCAACGGCCGTCCGGCCATCGTGCTCATCCGCCCCAAGTCCTTCGAGATCAGCGAGAGCGGCGGCGAGGCCGAGGTCGTGCAGGTGCCCGCCTCGGTCCGCGACGAGTCGAAGCGCGCCCGGGTGCTGGAGACCAGGACCGAGGCCGGCGAGAAGATCAAGCTGGAGGAGGCGGCGGTGGTCGTCTCGGGAGGCCGGGGCCTGGGCGGTCCCGAGAACTTCCACTTCGTCGAAGAGCTGGCGGACGCTCTCGGGGGGGCCGCCGGCGCCAGCCGGGCCATCGTCGACGCCGGCTGGGTGCCCTACGCCCTCCAGGTCGGACAGACGGGCAAGACGGTGCGGCCCGGCGTCTACATCGCGGCCGGCATCTCGGGGGCGATGCAGCACACCGTGGGCATGAAGAGCTCGCGGGTCATCGTGGCGATCAACAAGGACCCCGACGCCCCCATCCTGAAGATGGCGGACCTCGGCGTCGTGGGCGACGCCCTCAAGATCCTGCCCAAGCTGACCGAGGCGGTGAAGGCGAAGCGAGGCTGAACGGAGAACCGATCGACCGGGAGCGGGCTGAAGAGCTGCTCGCCGAGAGGGCGAGGCTGCGCGAGGGCAGGGACTTCGCGGCGGCCGACGCCGTCCGCGAGCGCCTCCGCGCCGGCGGCTGGGAGGTGGTGGACACCCGGGAGGGGTCCCGGCTTCGGGAGGTCGAGGCGCCCCCGACGCCCAGGGCGGTGACGATGGTCACCCTGGTCCACGGCTGGCCCGACGACGTCGACCGCTGGCTGGACGGCGTGCTGGCCTACACGGCCGCGCACGACTTCGAGGCGCTGCTGGTCGACAACGGGGGCGATGCGGCGCTGACCGCCCGGCTCGCCGGGCGCCGCGGCGACCGCGTGCGGATGCTCACGATCGAGCCACCAGAGGGCTGGGCGGAGGCCGCCAACCAGGCCCTGGAGGCGGCAGCGGGCGACGTCGTGGTCCTGTTCGACCCCGGGGTCGAGCTGCGGGGCGACGCGGCGAGCCCGCTGCTGGCGGCGCTGGCCGACCCGCAGGTGGTGGCCGCCGGCGCCTCCGGCGTGCGCGCCGAGGGCCGCGTCGGCCACTTCCACGCCAGCGCGGGGCCGGTCGTGGACGCCCTGGAGGGCTATGTGCTCGCGTTCCGCAGGCAGCAGGCCGTCGCGGCGGGGGGCTTCGACCGCAAGTTCCGCTTCTACCGCCTTGCCGACTTCGACCTCTGCTTCCGCCTCCGCGACAGGCTCGGCGGCCGGGCGGTGGTCGTGCCCGGCCTGCCGGTCGAGCGCCACGAGCACCGGCTGTGGGAGGCCCTGCCCGATGAGGAGCGCGAGCGCCGCTCCCGGCGGAACTACTACCGCTTCATGGAGCTGTGGGGGGAGAGAGCGGACTTGATGACTTCTTGACAGCGTAGCTATCGCTATTTGTGTCATCGAGGAGCGCGCCGGGCGAATGCCAGAGGCCGGCGCGGGAGCCCCGCGCCGGCCTCGTCGCCTCCAGAGGTCAGCGAAAAAGAAGAGGGCCCGAGGGCCCCCCGCCCCCGGGCCGCAACGGTCTCCCGCCGTCAGGAAGTGGGGTCTCCTATCCCCCTGGCCGGCTCTCGCGCCGGCTCCTGGCGGACTGTCACGCGCCGTGACAGCTCCCCGTGGAGCCGCTCGTTCTCGGCGCGCAGATCGGCGATCATGGCCTCGTTGCCGTCGATGCGCCGGCGCAGGGTCAGGCGGCCCACGGTGTGGCGGAGCCGCGCGTAGCCCGCATAGAGGAGCATCAGCACGAACACCACCGCCGCGCTCAGGACCGCTGGCACCCACAGGGGCACCTGCGACCACACCAGGTTGAACAGCACGACATCGTGCGTGCCGTTGTTCTGTGCCGCGAAGACGCCCAGGACGAAGACGAACAAGACCATGAGGACGAGCGAGACTATCATCGTTTTCCCGTCTCCTCAAACCAAAAGATTAGGCCGATGGTATCACAATAATTGTGGCCTGTCCAGCGGAACATGAGCGAGCGCCTGTACCTGCGTACGGAGGAATACCGGGACGACCGCCGTCTGCGGGCCCGGGCGGCCCTGCACGAGCGCTTCAGCACGAACCCGGCTGGCTTCCACCGCTGGCTGTTCGACCAGCTGGACCTGCCGCCGGCGGCCGCCGTCCTGGAGATCGGCTGCGGGCCGGGCGCGCTCTGGAGCGCGAACGCCGCCCGGCTGCCCGCCGGCGGCCGAACGGTCCTGGCCGACTTCTCGCCCGGCATGGTCGAGGCGGCGCGCCGGCGCCTGCCGGCGGGCGGCTTCCTCTTCGAGGTGGCCGACGCCGAGGACCTGCCGCATCCCGCGCGCAGCTTCGATGTGGCCGTCGCCAGCCACATGCTGTATCACGTGCCCGACCGCGGCCGGGCCCTCCGCGAGCTGGCCCGCGTTCTGCGGCCGGACGGCTGTCTGTACGCAGCCACCAACGGCGAGGGCCACCTGGCCGAGCTCCGCGACCTGGTCGGCCGGTGGTCGCCGGCGCCGCCTCCCGTCCTCGGCGCCGGCTTCACGCTCGAGAACGGCGCACCCCAACTGCGAGAGGCGTTCGCCGAGGTCGAACTGCGGCCGTACCCGGACGGCCTGGAGGTGACGGACCCCGAGGCCCTGCTCGCCTACGCCAGCTCCACCCGCCTCTGGGGCGGCGTGGATGCGGCCGGCCTCCGGCGCGAGGCGGCGGCGGTCATCGAGCGCGAAGGGGTGTTCCGGATCCGCAAGGCGACCGGCCTGTTCGTGGCCTCATCGCCGCGCCGCCGCGCGTGAGCCGCCCGCCCATACAATCCACCGCAGTGGCCGAGGAGTTCGCCGCCCGCGTCGACGACCTCCGCCGGCGCCGGGCCCGCAACCTGGAGATGGGCGGTCCCGAGCGGGTGGCCCGCCAGCACGAGCGGGGCAAGCTCACCGTCCGCGAGCGCCTGGACCTCCTCTTCGATCCGGGCTCGTTCGTCGAGCTGGGCCTGCTCGCCCACCAGCAGCCGGTGCGGGGAAGCACGGTGGCCGAGCCCGAGAAGACGCCGGCCGACGGCGTGGTGACCGGCCACGGCCTGGTCGACGGCCGCCAGGTGTGGGTCATCGCCTACGACTTCACCGTCATGGCCGGCTCGATGGGCGCCGTGGGCGAGCAGTACAAGTGCGCCCGGGTGCGCGAGATGGCGCTGCGCTACCGCAAGCCGATCGTCTGGCTGCTCGACTCGGCCGGGGCGCGCATCCAGGAGGCCGCCGGCTCCACGTTCGCCGGCTCGGGCCACCTCTTCGCGGACCAGGTGACGATGTCGGGCGTCGTCCCCCAGGTGGCGGCCATGATGGGGCCCTGCGCCGCCGGCACGGCGTACATCCCAGGCCTCTCCGACTTCGTGCCGATGGTGAAGGGCACCAGCAGCATGTCGCTGGGCGGCGCCCGGCTCGTCAAGGCGGCGACCGGCGAGGACGTCACCGACCACGACATGGGCGGCTCGCAGGTCCACTGCTACCAGTCCGGGGTGGCGGACAACGAGGTGGCGGACGACGCCGAGTGCATCGCCGCCGTGCGCCGGTTCCTCTCCTACCTGCCCTCCAGCAACCTGGAGCAGCCGCCGTTCGTCGCCACGGACGACCCCGCCGAGCGGCCCCTGGAGGGCCTGGAGCGGATCGTGCCGGCCAGCCCACGAGCGGCGTACGACGTCCGGCGCGTCGTGCGCCTGGTCGCCGACCGGGACTCCTGGTTCGAGATCAAGCCGGCGTGGGCGAAGAACCTGGTGACCGGCTTCGCCCGGATGGCCGGCCACGCGGTAGGGATGGTGGCCAACCAGCCGATGCAGAAGGGCGGCATCCTGGACGTCGACGCCGCCGACAAGGCCGCCCGCTTCATTCGCCTCTGCGACGCCTTCAACGTGCCGCTGCTCTACCTGGTGGACGTGCCCGGCTTCATGGTCGGGTCGGCGGTGGAGAAGGAGGGCATCATCCGGCACGGCGCCAAGATGCTGTACGCGACCTCGGAGGCGACGGTCCCGAAAATGACGGTCGTCATGCGGAAGGCATACGGCGCCGGCTACTTCGTGATGTGCGGAAGGGGCTACCAGCCGGACCTGCTGGTGGCGTGGCCGCTGGCCGAGATCTCCGTGATGGGCCCGGAGGGCGCCGTCAACATCATCTTCAACAAGCAGGTGGAGGCGGCCGAGGACCCGGAGGCGACGCGCGCGCAGCTGGTCCAGCAGGTGCGGGAGACGATCAGCCCGTACATCGCCGCGGGTTGGGCCATGATCGACGACGTGATCGAGCCGGCCGAGACGCGGCGGGTGATCGTGCAGGGCCTGGAGCAGGCGCGCGGCAAGCGCATCGACAGGCCGTGGCGCAAGCACGGGAACATCCCCGTTTGAGCGGCGCCGGCCCGGTCGTCGTCTCGGCTGCCCTGACGGGGGCGCTCACGCGGCGCGAGCACTGCCCCGCCATCCCCTACACGCCGGTCGAGATCGCGGAGGAGGCGCGCCGGGCCGCGGAGGCGGGGGCGGCCATCGTCCACGTCCACGCCCGGGAGGCGGACGGGTCGCCGACGTGGTCGCGGGACACCTTCGCCGAGATCGTGGCCGGGATCCGGGCCCGGAGCGACGTGATCGTCAACCTCTCGACGGGCGCGGTGGGCATCCCGGCCGAGGCGCGGATCGCGCACATCCGCGAGCTGCGGCCGGAGATGGCGGCGCTGAACATGGGCTCGATGAACTACGCCATCTACTCGTCGCGGCGCAAGGCGTTCCAGCACGACCACGTCTTCGCCAACCCGTTCGCGGACATCCGCTTCTTCCTGGAGACGATGAACGCGGCCGGCGTGCGGCCCGAGATGGAGTGCTTCGACTGCGGGCACATCGGGAACACGGCGCCGCTGATCGACCTGGGCGTGCTGCGGCCCCCCTATCAGTTCAGCCTGGTCATGGGGGTGCTGGGCGGCATCCCCGGAACCACGCGCAACCTGGTCCACCAGGTCGGCTCGCTGCCGCCCGACTCGCACTGGCAGGTCATCGGGATCGGGCTGGGCCAGTGGCCGCTGGTCGCGGCGGCGATCGGCCTGGGCGGCAACGTGCGGGTGGGCCTGGAGGACAACTTCTACCTGGAGGAGGGGCGCATGGCCCGCGGCAACGGCGACCTCGTCGAGAAGGCGGTCACCATGTGCCGGGAGCAGGGCCGCGAGGTCGCGTCGCCGGCCGAGGCCCGGAGCCTCCTGGGGCTTCAGTGATCCGTTGAGGAGGAACGCATGACCGAGGTCGTCGCCGAGCTGGTGGGGAACGTCTGGAAGATCGAGGCGCGCGAGGGCGACCAGGTCGAGGAGGACGACGTGCTGCTCGTCCTCGAGTCGATGAAGATGGAGATCCCCGTCACGGCGCCGGCGGCGGGCAGGGTGCGGGAGATCCGGGTGAAGGAGCAGGACGTGGTCCAGGAGGGCCAGGTCCTGGCGGTCATCGAGTAGCGGCGGGAAGGAGGCAGCCTGCCGCCTTCGCCGTTTCGACAGGTGCCGGCCGCCCTCCATCCAGAATGGTCCCCCCGCCCGGGGGTTGCCTCACAAGTGCTGCTCGTCAGGTTGGCGGCGTCCAGGCGGGGTGTCAAGACGGGTCGTTAACGTGACGGCGCCACGTGGTTGCGGCCTGGCGCGCCGGGCCGGACAGGGCGTGCAGCCGCCCGCCCGGTCACTCCCGGCCGGCGAGCGCCCGCTCCGCGGCGAACGCCGCGGCCGCGTCCACCACGCCCTGGGCGTCGAGCCGGTACCTCGTGTGGACGTGGGTGCGGACCTGCCAGAGCAGGGACGGCGCGCTGGCGTCGCACACCGGGTCGCCCGTCAGGCAGAACGCGCGCACCCGGCCGGCCAGGGCGGCCGGGACGCTGTCGCGCACCATCGGGCCGAGCAGGGTCCGGGCCAGGACGCCGTCGTGTGGACCGCCAGCCCGGTCGTATGGCGCGCCGGCCACCCGGGCCGGGTCGCCCATCAGCACGGCCGCCGCGAGCTGCGGTCCGATAGCGGGGAGGGCCAGGTGCAGCACCGCCGCGCCCTCGCTCTGCCCGATCGCCACCACCCGCTCCGCCGGGCAGCGCCGGTGCCGGGCGGCAAGGTACGCGTCCAGCTCGCGGGACGCGGCGGTCACGTGGTCCGCGACCCGCCAGACCGGACCGGTGTCGTACGGGTAGCCGGCCCGGGTGAACGCGACCCGGCCCGCCAGCCGGCCGGCCAGCCGGTCCACGACCGCGTGGACGTCCGCACCCATGCCGGCGTCGCCGGCCAGCCCGTCGCCGCTGCCCCGGAGGCCGAGCACCAGCAGCGGCGCGCAGGGC
>JBKPCH010000016.1:0-5216 GCA_046727275.1 Candidatus Dormiibacterota bacterium | reverse complement strand
TCCAGGTGCCCCAGATCGTGGTCCGGCGCCGAGGACCGCAGCGAGCCCACTCGTCGTGGGTGAGCGAGGACCGCAGAAGCCGGGCCGCGAGATGGGGTGCATGGGCGCCGAAGATCCGTCGGGATTCGGAATCATTCATCTCAGGCCGGCGACGGCTCTAGGGTGGGCCGCGCGAGCTTCAGGCGGAGCGCCAGCGTGGTGCCGCGGCCCGGCTGCGAGTCCACGACCTCCAGCTCGCCGCCCTGGCGCCGGGCCAGCTCCCGGCTGATGTACAGGCCGAGCCCGGTGCCGGGCTGCAGCGGCTCCTCGACCGAGTCCAGGCGCACGAACCGGTCGAAGATGCGCTCGTGCGCGTCTGGCGGGATGCCCACGCCGTGGTCCTCCACGGTGAGCATCGCGTGCTCGCCGCCGCGCACGGCCAGCCGCACCCACGGCCGCCCCCGCGAGTAGGCCAGCGCGTTGTTCACGAGGTTGTCCACGATCCGGGACAGGTGGCCCGGGTCGGCCTGGACGAACAGCGGCTGGTCGGGCAGGTCCAGGTGCAGCTCCGCGTCCAGCAGCTCGGCCTGCGGGGTCGCCTTGCGCAGCGCCTGCCTGGCCACCTCGCGCAGGTCGTACTCGACCAGCCGGCTGCTCATGGTGCCGGCCTCGATGCGGGCGGCCGTCAGCAGGCTGTCCACGATGCGGTTCAGCTCGTCGCCCTTCTGGCTCAGGATCTGGAGCACGCGCTGCCAGTCCGCCGTCAGCTCGCCGAAGGTGCCGTCGGCCAGCATGGACATGTAGCCCACGAGCACGGCCAGCGGCGTCCGCAGCTCGTGCGCCGCCATGTTCAGGAACTCGGACTTGGCCCGGCTGGACTCCTGGGCCTGCGCCAGCAGCTCGCGGATGGACCGCTGCTGCTGGTACAGCTCGACGAACACGCCCATCTTGGTCCGCAGGAACTCGGGCACGAACGGCTTGAAGATGACGTCCGCGGCGCCGATCCGGTACGCGCGCTGGAGGTCCTGCTCGGCGTCCGGGAAGGCGGTGATGAAGAGGATCGGGGTGCTCTGGGACGCGGGCCGGGCCCGGATCAGCTCGGCCGTCTCGAACCCGTCCATCCCGGGCATGCGGACGTCCAGCAGGATCGCCGCGTAGTCGTCCCGGAGCAGGTGGCGCAGCGCCTCCCGGCCGGAGCGCGCCATGACGAGCCGCTGGCCGAGGGGCGCCAGGACCACCTCCAGCGCGGCCAGGTTGGCCGGCTCGTCGTCTACCAGCAGGAGGCTGGCCGGCTGCCGGCGCTGGCTCAGGGCGCGCTCAGCCACGTCCGCAGCATCCTCACGAGCTCCGCCGGGTCGATCGGCTTGGCGATGTAGTCCGAGGCTCCCGCTTCCAGGCAGCGCTCCCGGTCGCCCTTCATCGCGTGGGCGGTCAGGGCGATGACCGGGAGCTGCCCGAACCTCGGCTGGCTCCTTATCCGCCGCAGCGTCTCGTACCCATCCATGTCCGGCATCATCATGTCGAGCAGCACGACGTCGATCTCGTCGGGCGCTCCCTCCAGGGCGGCCAGCGCGTCCTCGCCGCTCTCGGCCGGCCGGGTCAGGAGCCCGTGGCGCTCCAGCATCGCCGTCAGCGCGAACACGTTGCGGACGTCGTCGTCCACCACCAGCACGGTCCGTCCCGCCAGGTCGCCGTCCAGGGGAGCGGCCGGCTCCGGCCTCGCGGCCAGCGTCTCGACCGGCACCGGCTGGGCCACCCGGCCGTTGGCAGGCCCCTCCAGGCCCGGGCCGGCGGCGACCGGCGCAGCGGCCGCGGCAGGCGCGTCAGGGGGCGGCTCCGGCGGCCGGTCCGCCGGGGTGACCACGGCCTCGCCGACTCTGGCGAGGAAGCGCCCGACCTGGTCGAGCATGTCCTGGGCCGCGTGCTCCTTGCCCTTGACGACGACGCCGTACTGCGCCCGCCGCAGGGACTCGGCCTCGTTGAGCGTGAGGTCGGCGGCGGTGTAGACGACCACCGGCAGGCGCCGCAGCCGCGGGTCGAGGCGGAAGTGGTCCAGCAGCCGGAAGCCGCTGGAATCGGGCAGGCGGAGGTCCAGCACGACGCAGTCAACGGGCTGCTGCTCGACCACCGCGATGGCGTCGTGGACCGAGGCCGCCTCGTGCACCACCACGTCGCCCTTCCCGACCGCGGCGACGACCTCGGCCCGCTGCACGTCGTCGTCCTCGACCACCAGCACGTGCCGCGCGCCCGCCCGCACGTACTTCTGGATCCTGGTGAACAGGTCCTCGAGCTGGTCCTTGCTGGCGGGCTTGGTGAGGAACGTCAGCGCGCCGCGGTCCCCGCCGCGGTCCTGGGCGTCCTCGAACACCGTCACGATGTGGACCGGGATCGAGGCCGTGGCCTCGTCGCCGCGCAGCGACTCCAGCACCTTCCAGCCGCTCACGTCCCGGAGCCCGATGTCCAGCGTCACCGCCGCCGGCCGGTACTCGCGGGCCAGCGCCAGCGCCTCTCCGCCACCCAGCGCCACGACGCCCTTGAACCCGCTCTGGTGGGCCAGGTTCAGGAGCACCCGGCAGAAGTTGACGTCGTCGTCCACGATCAGGACGACGGCGTCGCCGGGGGCCAGCCGGTCGCGGTCGTCGGCCACCTCGCGTCCCGGCGCGAGCGCCACCAGGCGGGCCGACGCGGCGGCGCCGGCCGGCAGGCCTGCGGACGGGTGCTCGACCGGGAGGTAGACGGTGAACGTGCTGCCCTTCCCGGGCTCGCTCCGGAGGTCCATCTGGCCGCCGAGCAGGCGGACCAGCTCCCGGCTGATCGAGAGCCCCAGCCCGGTGCCGCCATACTTCCGGCTCGTGGTCCCGTCCGACTGCTGGAACGCCTCGAAGATGATCCGCTGCTTCTCGAGCGGGATGCCGATCCCGGTGTCGGCGACCTCGAAGGCGACCACCTGGGGCGCCCGCGCCAGCGACTCCAGCCCGCGGTCCCAGCCGTCCGGGGCCAGCCGCACCCGGAGGTCGACGCGGCCCCGCTCGGTGAACTTGAAGGCGTTGGAGAGCAGGTTCTTCAGCACCTGGTGGAGGCGCTTGGCGTCCGTCCGCAGCGACCTCGGCAGGTCCGCGTCGAGGCGCACCGCGAAGGCCAGGCCGCGGGCCTCGGCCACGTGCCGGAAGCTGCGCTCGACCTGCTCGCGAAGGCTGCCGAAGCTCTCCTCGCCGACCTCCAGCGCCACCGTCCCCGACTCGATCTTGGAGTGGTCCAGGATGTCGTTGATCAGGTGCAGCAGGTCCTGCCCGCTGGCCAGGATGATGTTGCCGAACTCGACCTGCCGGGCGGAGAGGTTGCCGTCCGGGTTCTCGGCGAGCTGCTGGGCCAGGATCAGGAGGCTGTTGAGCGGCGTCCGCAGCTCGTGCGACATGTTGGCCAGGAACTCGCTCTTGTACTTCGAGGTGATCTCCAGCTGCTCCGCCTTCTCCTCCAGCGAGCGCCGCGCCTGCTCGACCTCGAAGTTCTTGCGCTCGACCTCCGTGTTGCGGTCGGCCAGGAGCCTCGCCTTCTCCTCCAGCTCCTCGTTGGTCGTCCGCAGCTCCTCCTGCTGCGCCCGCAGCTCGTCCCCCATGCGCTGGGACTGCTCGAGCAGGTCCTCCGTCCGCGTATTGGTCTCGATGGTGTTGAGGACGATGGCGATGGACTCGGTGAGCTGGTCCAGGAAGTCGAGGTGGACCACGTTGAACCGCTCGAAGGAGGCCAGCTCGATCACCGCCAGGACCTGCCCCTCGAAGGCGATCGGCAGGATCACGATGCTGAGCGGTGCCGCCTCGCCCAGCCCGGAGCTGATCGTCACGTAGTCGCCCGGGACGTGCTGGAGCAGGATCCGCTCCTTCTCCAGGGCGCACTGGCCGATCAGGCCCTGGCCGATGCGGAACATCTGAGACAGGTTCTTGCGCTCGCGGTAGCCGTAGCCGGCCTGGTAGCGCAGCACCGGGCTGTCCGGGTCGGCGAGGTCCATGGTGTAGAAGACCGCGTGCTGCGCGTTGACCAGCGGGGCCAGCTCGGACAGGATCAGCCTGGAGGTCGTCAGCAGGTCGCGCTGGCCCTGCAGGAGCCGGGTGAAGTGGGCCAGGTTGGTCTTCAGCCAGTCCTGCTCCATGTTCCGCATCGTGGTCTCGCGCAGGTTGCGGATCATCTCGTTGATGTTGTCCTTGAGGACCGCCACCTCGCCGGAGGCCTCGACGCCGATGGACCGCGTCAGGTCGCCCTCCGTCACGGAGGTGGCCACGTCGGCGATGGCGCGGATCTGGTCGGTCAGCGTTGCCGCGAGCTGGTTGACGTTGTCGGTCAGGTCCTTCCACGTGCCGGCCGCGCCCGGCACCGAGGCCTGACCGCCCAGGCGGCCCTCGACGCCCACCTGGCGGGCCACCGTCGTCACCTGGTCGGCGAAGGTGGCCAGCGTGTCGGTCATCTCGTTGATCGTCTCGGCCAGCGCCTCCACCTCGCCCTTGGCGTCGACGGCCAGCTTGCGCTTGAGGTCGCCGTTGGCCACCGCCGTCACGACCCTAGCGATGCCGCGCACCTGGTCGGTGAGGTTCTCGGCCATGGAGTTGACGTTGTCGGTCAGGTCCTTCCAGACGCCGGACACGCCGGGCACGTGGGCCTGGCCGCCCAGCTTGCCCTCGGTGCCCACCTCGCGGGCCACCCGCGTCACCTCGGAGGCGAACCCATTGAGCTGGTCCACCATCACGTTCATCGTGTTCTTGAACTCCAGGATCTCGCCCTGTACCTCAACGGTGACCTTCCTGGATAGGTCCCCGCTGGCGACGGCCGCCGTCACCTCGGCGATGTTGCGGATCTGGCTGGTCAGCTGGGCGGCCAGCAGGTTGACGCTGTCCGTCAGCTCCTTCCAGACGCCGTCGACGCCCCGGACGTGGGCCTGGCCGCCCAGCTTGCCCTCGGTCCCCACCTCGCGGGCCACCCGCGTGACCTCCGAGGCGAACGCGTTGAGCTGGTCCACCATCACGTTGATCGTGTCCTTCAGCTCCAGGATCTCGCCGCGGCCCTCCGCGGTGATCTTCCTGGAGAGGTCCCCGCGGGCCACCGCCGTCGTGACGTCGGCGATGTTCCGCACCTGGTAGGTCAGGTTCGCCGCCATCGTGTTCACGCTGTCCGTCAGGTCCTTCCAGGTCCCGGAGATGCCGCGCACGTCGGCCTGGCCGCCCAGCTTGCCCTCGGTCCCCACCTCG
>JBKPCH010000015.1:0-15163 GCA_046727275.1 Candidatus Dormiibacterota bacterium | reverse complement strand
AGGTGCCGGCGCGCCTCGCCGGCGATCAGCATCAGGTAGTTCACGACATGCTGTGGCTCGCCCGTGAACTTGGCCCGCAGGTCCTCACGCTGGGTGGCGACGCCGGTCGGACACGTGTTCAGGTGGCACTGGCGGGCCATGTCGCAGCCGAGCGCCACGAGGACGCCGGTCCCGAAGCCGAACTCCTCCGCGCCGAGCATCGCCGCCACCACGATGTCGCGGCCGCTGCGGATGCCGCCGTCGGTGCGCAGCGAGACCCGCTCGCGCAGTGCGTGCTCGACCAGCACCTGCTGCGTCTCGGCCAGCCCGAGCTCCCAGGGCGAGCCGGCGCTCTTGATCGAGGAGAGCGGCGAGGCCCCGGTGCCGCCGTTGTGGCCGCTGACCAGCACGTAGTCGGCCCTCGCCTTCACCACGCCGGCGGCGATCGTGCCTACCCCGGCCTCGGACACCAGCTTGACGCCGACCCGCGCCCGCGGGTTGGCGGCCTTCAGGTCGTAGATGAGCTGGGCCAGGTCCTCGATCGAGTAGATGTCGTGGTGGGGCGGCGGCGAGATGAGCTGCTGGCCCGTCTGGGAGTGGCGCAGCCGTGCGATCAGGCTGGTGACCTTGATGCCGGGGAGCTGGCCGCCCTCGCCGGGCTTGGAGCCCTGGGCGATCTTGATCTCCAGCTCCTCCGCCCTGCGCAGGTACTCCGGCGTCACGCCGAAGCGCGCCGAGGCGACCTGCTTCACGCTGTTGTCGCGCCGCGGGCCCGGGGCCCCGTAGAAATCGGGGTCCTCGCCGCCCTCGCCCGAGTTGGACCGGGCGCCTACCTCGTTCATGGCGATGGCCAGCGCGCTGTGCGCCTCCGGCGAGAGGGCGCCCAGCGACATGGCCGTCGAGACGAAGCGGCGGAGGATGGCCGCGGCCGGCTCGACCTCGTCCAGCGGCACCGGCTCCGCGGCCGGCCGGATCTCCAGCAGGTCGCGCAGGTCCTGCGGTGGGCCCATGGTCGACAGCTCCAGCCAGCGCTGGTACTGCTCCTCGTCACCGGTGCGGGCGGCCTTCTGGGCGGCCCGCACGGCCAGCGGGTTGTAGGCGTGGAACTCGCCGGCCTTGCGGAAGCGCACGCGGCCGTGGTCGGGCAGCGCGTCCTTGCCGGCCGGCTCGGCCTCCGGCTCCCAGGCCTCGGCGTGCCACTGCCGGAGCCGGGCCTCCAGGTCGGCCATGCTGGCGCCGCCGATGCGGCTCGGCACGCCCGGCAGGCACAGCTCCATCACCTCGGCGCCCAGGCCCAGCGCCTCGAACACGTGCGCGCCGCAGTAGGAGGCGACGCAGGAGATGCCCATCTTGGCCATCACCTTGAGCAGGCCGTGCTCCAGGGCGTGCCGGTAGTGGCGCTCGGTCTCCTCGCCCTCCTGCAGGTGGGCCACGGCCAGGGCCAGGTACGGGTGCACCGCGCTGGCGCCGGCGGTGACTAGGCAGGCCAGGTCGTGCACGTCGATCGTGTCGCCGGTGACAGCGACGACGTCCTTCTGCATCCGCTGGCCTGTGCCCAGCAGCCGCTCGTGGACGGCGCCGACCGCGAGGACCATGGGAAGGGGCAGCCGTGAGCGGCCGGCCCGGCGGTCGGACAGGACGACGATGCCCGTCGGGGCCTCCTCGGCCTCGGCGCAGAGGCGCTCCAGCGCGCCGCGCAGGTCCTCTCCGGGGCCGGCGGTCGCGTCCAGCACCAGCGCGGACTCGAGCACGCGGGCCAGCTCGCCGGCGCCCAGCACGGGCGACTCCAGCTCCAGCAGCGGCTGGCCCGAGACCGCGGTCGCCGGGTGCAGGCGGCGGGCCATGTCTGCGCCGGCCTGGTTCTCCGGGCCGAGCGTGCGGCCGCGGGCGCCGAGCGTGACGCGCAGCGACATCACGGAGCGCTCCCGCAGCGAGTCGATGGCCGGGTTCGTGACCTGGGCGAACCGCTGCCGGAGGTGGTTGGTCAGCCGGCGGGGCGTGCGCCCGAGGGGCGCGATCGGGATGTCGTCTCCCATCGAATAGGTCGGCTCCAGGCCGGTCTCCGACATCGACTGGACGACCATCCGGACGTCCTCGGCGCCCCAGCCGTGCATGCGCTGCAGCCGGGCCAGGTGGTCGGGCACGTCGGCCTGCAGCGGCCGCCGCTCCACCGGCACCAGCACGCGGTCGGCCAGCAGGCCGTAGTCGTGGCGGGCGGCTACGTGCCGCTTGGCCTCGTCGTCCCGGTAGCTGACGCCCTCGCGGACGTCCACCAGGATCAGCTGGCCCGGCCCCAGCCGGCCCCGCTCGACCACGTCCGCCGGCTCCAGCGGGACGACCCCGGCCTCGGAGGCGGCGACGACCGTGCCGTCGCGCGTGACCTGGTAGCGAACCGGCCGTAGGCCGTTGCGGTCCAGGGCCGCGCCGGCGACGATGCCGTCCGAGAAGGCGAGGGCCGCCGGACCGTCCCACGGCTCGAAGCGGGTGGACTGGAAGCGGTAGAAGTCCCGGACCTGGGGCGCCATGTCGCCGCGGCCCTCCCAGGCGTCGGGGACCAGCGTCATCAGCGCCTCGGCCACGTCGAAGCCCCGGCGGACCAGCACCTCCAGGGCGTTGTCGAGGCTGGCAGAGTCGGACCCCTCGGGCCAGATGACGGGCCGCAGCGCCTCGGGCAGCTCGGCCTCGCGGGCGCGCATCCACGCCCGGTTCCCGCTCACCGTGTTGATCTCGCCGTTGTGGGCCAGCATCCGGAAGGGCTGGGCCAGGCGCCAGTCGGGGAGCGTGTTGGTGGAGTAGCGCTGGTGGAACACCGCGATCTGGCTCTCGGCCCGCTCGTCGCGCAGGTCGAGGTAGAAGTCGGCCAGGTGCGTGCCCGCCATGAGGCCCTTGTAGACCAGGGTCCGGCAGGAGCACGAGGCGACGTACATTCGGATGCCCCGGGCCTCGGCCCGCCGCTCGGCGAGCCGCCTGGCCAGGCAGAGGCGGTTCTCCCACTCCTCGTCGGTGGCGTCCGGCCGGGCGATGACCGCGTGCCAGACGGCCGGCATTCGCTCTCGGGCGCGGACGCCGAGGCTGTCGGGGTCCACCGGCGCCCGCCGCCACTCCAGCACGCACATCCCGTGCTGCAGCATCGCCGCCGCCAGCTCGGGGCGGGCGCGCTCGTCCCACTCGAACAGGACGGCCACCGCTGTGTCGCCGCCGAAGATACGCCGGGGCAGCTGGATCATCAGGCCGGCGCCGTCGCCGCTCTTGCCGTCCGCGTCGAGCCCGCCCCGGTGGGACAGGCGGGCCAGCGCGGTGACGCCGAGCTCGACCACCCGGTGGCTGGCCGGGGCACCCGGCGTCGCGACGAATCCCATGCCACAGGCCGCGCGGTGCTCCGGCAGCCGACCTGGCCAGGGGGCGCGTGCGGACGAGGCGAGGAAGGGCATCCGTGCGGACAGGCTACGGACCCTTTCGGCGCCCGTACTAGTTCCTCGACACCAAAAGCGCCGCCCGATGCTCGTTGCCAGGTGACAATGGCATAGCCTGTATCTTTCCGATTTGGAATGTACTTTCCAAACCTGCTAACCTGGCCTCGTGGAACCCGATCCGACGAATCGCGAATCGGCTGCCGCGGCGCTCGACGAGGTGCGCCGGCGGCACCGCCAGGTCGCCGAGGCCGGTCACCGCGGCCGGCGCATCCTGCTGGCGTGGGCCGCCCTGCCGCTCCTGACGCTGCCCTGGTTCGACTACGTCCCGGTCCCGGTGGCCGCGACCATCCTGGCCGTGGGCGCCGTCGTGCTCTCGACGGGCGTGGCCATCTACGCGACGGACCGGCGGCTGGTCCCCCGCGGCGGCACCCGGCGCTACGTCCTCACCGTCGCGGCCGGCTCCGCCTCGTACGTCGCGCTGGTCCTGCTGGCGGCGACGGCGGCGCGGCAGGTGCCGCACGTCTGGACCATCGCCGGCGTGCTGGCGGCGCTGCCGTGGGCGGCCGGGGCGCTGGTCGACAGGCTCCGATGAGCCATCCCCGGCACGGGCTGGACGACCTGCTCCAGCACCCCGTGCGGTTCTCGATCGTGGCCCAGCTGGCGGCCACCGAGCCGGCGGAGTTCGGGCTGGTGCGGGACCTGGTGGAGGTCAGCGACTCCGTGCTGTCCCGGCAGGTCGCCACGCTGGAGCAGGCCGGCCACGTGCACGTCGAGAAGGGCTACGTCGGCCGCCGGCCGCGCACGTGGCTGTCCCTCACGGCGTCCGGGCGCCGCGCCTTCGCGTCCCACGTGGCGGCGCTGGAGGCGATCGTGCGGGCCGCGGAAGCTACAGCCCCAGCAGCCCCTGCACCCGCAGCGCGACGGCCAGGTTGAGGCGGGTCTCCGCGTCGTCCAGCTCGGCCCCGGAGATCTCGCGGATCCGGTCCAGCCGGTAGCGCAGCGTGTTCGGGTGCACGCGGAGGCGCCGGGCGGCCGCCTGCTGCTCCCCAGCCTCCAGGTAGGCCTTCAGCGTCGGGATGAGGTTGCCCCCGCGGGCCCGGTCGTGGTCGACCAACGCGCCCAGGTGGCGGTTGACGAACTCGACCAGGCGGTCGTCGCTGACGCCGGCCAGCAGCCCGGTGAGGCCCAGCTCGGGGACGGCCACGACCTGGCTCCAGCGCTTGAAGCGGGCCAGCGTGTCCAGGACCGCCCGCACCTCTCGGTGGGCCGTGGGCACGCCGCCGGGCGCGTCGACCGGGGCGCTGAAGCCGACCGAGACGGTGAATCCGGGCTTCCAGTCCGCGACCGCCTCGCGCAGCTGGACGCCCATCGCGTGCATCCGCGAGTGCGGGTCGGAGCCGTCCAGCCCGAGCGGCAGCAGCGTCACCACGCTGTCGGAGCGGGCGGCCAGCAGGGCCCGGGGATAGCTCGCCCGGACCACGCCGGCGACGCGCCGCAGGAACTCCCGCTTCAGCGCCTGGATGGCGTCCTCGCCGATCTGCCGGCCGCGCAGGAAGCCGCGGAAGTCGTCGATGTCCACGACCATCAGCACGTGCCGGCCCGGCAGCGGGTAGCCGACGTGGCGGGCCCGGCGCTGGGCGGCCGCCTCGTCGCCGTACGTGTCCTGCACGAGGTCGTCCAGGTACTCGCCGCGCACGTGGCCCTCGACCTCGGCGACCTCCCGCTCCTTCGTGAGCGCCAGCGCCATCACGAGGGCGGCCTGCTCGACCGCCATGAGGACCAGCTCCTCGTTGTCCGGCGGGTGGTCGAGGATGGAGATGACGCCCAGCAGCTGGTGGGCCGCCAGGATGGGGGCGATGATCCGCTCGCGGCTCATGCCAAGGTGCGGGAACGCGGGCACCTTCATCGGCCGCCGGCTCTCCGCGACCTGGCGGAGGATCCGCTGGATCTGGGGGTCGTACAGGACGCGCGGCGGGGTGCCGTGCCGGGCGATGGTCTCGCGCCTGTGGGGGTCGACGCCGGAGTCCCCGGCGTGGGCGAGCAGGTGGAACGAGGCGTCCTCCACGGCCACGTCGCTGTCCAGCAGGTCGGCCAGGGTGCGGCAGATCTCGTCGACGCCCTTGCCGTCGAGGACCAGGTCAGTGAAGCGGCGGTGGATCTCCAGCGAGCGCTTCAGCCGCCAGTGCTCCGCGTTGATGATCCGCTCCAGGAGCGGCTGCATCAGGTCGCTCCAGGGCACGTCCTGGTCGATCGTGAACAGCGGCAGCGCGTGCCGGTCGGCCTCCGCGATCATCTCCTCCGGCACGGCGTCGATGTAGCGGCCGAGCTTGACGACCACGCCCGAGCCGCGGCTGCTGACCACGTCGTCGATCAGCTCGCTCAGGGCGGCCGGGTCGTCCTTGACCGGGAACCCGGTCGTCAGCAGCAGCTCGCCGTCACGCAGCCGGCGCGGGGTCTCCGGAGTCTCCATGACCCGCACCCACTCGATCCTCCGGTCGAGCCCGTCGCGCCCGCCCACGAGCGTGGCCTCGGCGAACCCGCCGAAGGTCATGGCCTCTCGCACCGCGGGCGGCGGGACCTCGAGGCCGTGGTCCGGCTCCGGTGTGACCTGCGGGACAGTCATTCCGCACGTTCAGGGTAGCAATGTGTACCGCCTCCAACTGCTGCCGGTGTGTCCTTGTGGACGCGCTACTAGTTCCAGGTGCCCCGGCCGGCCTAGTGTGGACGGTCCATGGGGACGGAGGATGCGCCGGTGTGTCCGCGCCATCCTGGCGACGTGCGGATGCTCCTGCGGACGCTGCACTCGGACCGGGCCCGGCCAGACCAGGTGCTGGCCGTGTACTCCTGCCCCGACTGCGGCTTCGAGCGCAGGCTGCCCATCAACGTGCAGCCCGATGGGGGCGACGTGAACGGCTTCCGCGGCGTCTTCCCCCTCGGAGCGACCTGATGGGGCGGCGACAGGTCGGGCTGGGCGTGATCTCGATCCTCCTCCTTCCGGGGGCGGGGTCGCGCACGCCATAGAGCGAGCGGCGAGACCCCGCCCCGGGAGCCGGGGCGGGGTTTTCATTTTTCGGCACCAGGAGGATTCGGATGGAAGAAGCGGTGAGCGCGCAGGAGGCCGTGGACCGGATGCGCGAGCGGTTCCCGGAGCTGGACGACGCGGCGACCCGCCGGGCGGCGGCCCGGGCCGCGGCCGGCGCGGACGCCCACGAGGCGCTGGCGCACGAGTCGGTGGTGCTGCACCTGGTCCGGGCGTACAACTGAGCCGGGTCAGCGAGCGCCGGCCAGTGCCAGCAGGGCGGTGACCAGCCGCATCGGGAGGCCGATCACGGTGTCGGCGTCGCCCTCCAGGCCGGCGACGAAGGCGGCCGCGCCGCCCTGGTACCCGTACGCGCCAGCCTTGTCCAGCGGCTCGCCGGTCGCCACGTAGGCGTCGATCTCCGAATCCGTGAGCCGCCGGAACGTGACCGCCGTCCTGGCGTGGCCCGCGCTGGTCCGCCCGTCGCGCCGAACGGCCACCGCCGTGACGACGTCGTGTGTCCGGCCGGAGAGGCGCCGCAGCATGGCCGCGGCGCCGGCCGGTCCGTCGGGCTTTCCCAGGACCGCCCCGTCCAGGACGACGATCGTGTCGGCGCCCAGGACCACGTCCCCCTCGACCGCAGCCACCTTGGCCCTCGCCAGCGCCTCGGCGTAGGCGGCCGGGTCGCCGCCGTCGTAAGGCCACTCGTGGGCGCCGCTGGGCCGCACCTCGAACCCGCAGCCGGCCGCGCGCAGGAGGGCCGCCCGGCGCGGCGAGCCGGAGGCGAGGACGAGGCGCATCCCCGCCAACGCTACCTATCCTTCGCGGGCATGGAGGAGGATCCGCACGCCGCCTTCCGGCAGGACGTGGCCGCCTCGCGGCTGGTCGACCCGATGCCGGCCCTGCGCCGGCTGTCGGAGCTGACCTCGGTGCCGGTCGACGACCTGGTCCACCACGCGCTGGTGCGCTGGACGACCTCGGGCTCGGAGGCGCTGCTGGCCCTGGGCCCGATCGCGCTGCGCGACCTGGCCGCCGCCCGCCGGGCCGGCGACTGGGAGAAGGTGGCCGGCATCATCGACTGGCTGGAGGCCGGCTGGGAGGCATAGGGGAGAGAGCCAGCCAATTCCGCCTGCGACGGCCGACCAGCCAGCCATCGGAACCCTCCCCCCTCGCGGGGGAGGGCAGGGTGGGGGTGGGTCGGCACAGCTGGCTGACTCGCCCCCCACCCCACCCCTCCCCCGCGAGGGGGGAGGGAGAAGGTTCAGCCCATCAGCTGGCGGAGGACCGCTGGCAGCACGCCCCCCTGCCGGACGTAGTCCAGCTCCGTGTCGTTCTCGATGCGCAGGACCGCGCGGAACCGCTTCACCTCGCCGTCGCGGCTGACCTCGACCTCCAGCTCCTGACGGGGCCTCAGGCCGGCCTCCACGCCGCGGATGGTGAGCTCCTCCGCGCCGGTGAGGCCCAGCGACTCCCGGCCCTCGCCCTCGGCGAACTGCAGTGGGAGGATGCCCATGCCGACGAGGTTGGACCGGTGGATCCGCTCGAACGACTCGGCGATGACTGCCCGGACGCCCAGCAGGTTCGGGCCCTTCGCCGCCCAGTCGCGGGACGAGCCGGTCCCGTACTCCTTGCCGGCGATGACCACGAGCGGAACGTCCTCCGCGCGGTAGCGCTGGGAGGCGTCGTAGATCGTCATCTCCTCGCCGGACGGCTGGTGCCGGGTCCAGAACCCCTCCCTGCCGCCCGCCAGCTCGTTGCGGAGGCGGATGTTGCCGAACGTGCCCCGCACCATGACCTCGTGGTTGCCGCGGCGAGCGCCGTACGAGTTGAAGTCCGGCTTCTGCACGCCCTTCGAGAGCAGGTACTGGCCGGCTGGACTGCTGGCCGGGATGCTGCCGGCCGGCGAGATGTGGTCCGTGGTGACCGAGTCGCCGACCATGACCAGGACGCGAGCGCCGAGCACGTCGCGGAGGGGCGGCGGCTCCGGCCCGAAGCCCTCGAAGTAGGGCGGCTCCTGGACGTACGTCGACTCCGGGTCCCAGTCGTAGCTGGCGCCCGTGGGCGCCTCCATCCGCTGCCAGTTCTCGTCGCCGTCGTAGATGCGGGAGTACTCGCGCTGGAACATCTCCTGGCGCACGGCGTCGCGGACCACCGCCGAGACCTCATCGGGGCTCGGCCAGACGTCCCGCAGGTACACCGGCCGGCCGCTCGCGCCGTCGTACCCGAGCGGGTCCTCGGTCAGGTCCCGCCGGATGGTGCCGGCGAGCGCGTAGGCGACGACCAGCGGCGGCGAGGCCAGGTAGCTGGCCCTGACCAGCGGGTGGATGCGCGCCTCGAAGTTGCGGTTGCCCGAGAGGACGGCGACGACGCTCAGGTCGCCGTCCTGGACCTCGGACTCGACCTCCGGGCTGGCCAGCGGGCCGGAGTTGCCGATGCAGGTCGTGCAGCCGTAGCCGACCAGGTAGAAGCCCAGCTGCTCCAGCGGCTCGAGCAGGCCGGCCTGGCGCAGGTAATCGGTCACCACCCGGGAGCCGGGGGCCAGCGACGTCTTGACGTACGGCGGGACCGTCAGTCCGGCGGCCACTGCGTTGCGGGCGAGCAGCCCGGCCGCGACCATCACCGAGGGATTGGACGTGTTGGTGCAGCTGGTGATCGCGGCGATGACGACTGACCCGTTGCGCACGTGCACGTCCGTCCGCTCGGCCACGGCGGCGCCCCCCGACGACCCGGCGCCCGGCAGGTAGGCCTCGCCGTTGAAGCGGGTCAGTTCCTCGTCGCCCGGCACCTCCTCGTCCGGGTGGAAGACGTTGTGGAAGCTCTCCCAGACGTTGGGCAGCGGCACCCGGTCCTGCGGCCGCTTGGGACCGGCCACGCTGGGCTCGATCGTCGAGAGGTCCAGGTCCAGGAGCTCGGTGAACCGCGGCGTCTCCGCCCCGGCCACGCGGAACAGCCCCTGCTCGCGGCAGTAGCGCTCGACCAGCGTGACGTGCTCGCGGTCGCGCCCGGTGATCTCCAGGTAGCGCAGCGTCTGCTCGTCGACCGGGAAGAGGGCCGACGTGGCGCCGTACTCGGGGCACATGTTGGAGAGCGTCGCCCGGTCGGCGACCGACAGGCCCGCGAGGCCGTCGCCGCAGAACTCGACGAACTTGTTGACCACCCCGTGCTGGCGCAGCATCTCGGTCAGCCGCAGCACCAGGTCCGTGGCGGTGGCTCCGGTCGGCAGCTCGCCCGAGAAGCGGACCCCCACGATCACCGGGCTCGTCAGGTACATGGGCTGGCCGAGCATGCAGGCCTCGGCCTCGATGCCGCCTACGCCCCAGCCCAGGACGCCCAGGCCGTTGACCATCGTGGTGTGCGAGTCCGTCCCGACGAGGGTGTCCGGGACCGCGATCCGGCCCCCGGCGTCCTCGCGCACCTGGACCACCCGGCTCAGATGCTCCAGGTTGACCTGGTGGCAGATGCCCATGCCGGGCGGCACCACGGTGAAGTTGCGGAACGCCTGCTGTGCCCAGCGCAGGAGGGCGTAGCGCTCCCCGTTGCGCTCGTACTCGCGCTCGATGTTGGCGTGGTACGCGCGCGCGGTGCCGAAGAAGTCGGCCTGCACCGAGTGGTCGATCACGAGGTCGACCGGGATGCGGGGGTCGATGCGCCCGGCATCCCGGCCGGCTCGCTCCATGGCCGAGCGCATCGCGGCCAGGTCGACGACGGCGGGGACGCCGGTCAGGTCCTGGAGCAGCACCCGGGCCGGCATGTACGGGAGCTCCGCGGCCGCCGGGGGCGGGCTGGGCCAGGCGGCCAGCGCGCGCACGCTGGCCTCGGAGACGTCGCCTCGTTCGGCGCCCCGCAGCAGCATCTCGAGCAGGACCTTGACGGTCATGGGGAGCCGCTCGACGTCGCCGAGGCCGGCCCGCCCGGCCTCGGGGAGCGAGTGGTGGTCGAGTTCCGTGCCGGACAGGCGGCGGCGAGTGTCCATGTCTGCAGATGCTACTCTCGCCGTTCGGACGGTCCCGGGAGGCGCGCGGGCGCTCCGTCAGGCGCCGCGCCGCTCGACCGCGCTCAGCTCGTCGGCCCGGTGGGTGACGATCTCGGTCACCGAGACCAGGAACCGCTCGATCACCTCGCGCTCGTTCTCCGAGTACGTCGCCATGAGCTCGTCCAGGTCGCGGCCGAGCTGGCGGAACACGACGCTGCCGAAGCGCCTGGCCTCGGGCGTCGGCTGCACCACCACCCGCCGGCGGTCCTCGAGGTCGTGGGTGCGGCGGGCGTGGCCCGCCCGCTCCAGGCGGTCGAGGACGCCGGTGATGGCGCCCGTGGTCAGCCTGAGCCTGGCGGCCAGCTGCCCGGCGGTCAGTCCCTGCTGCATGTTGATGATGTCGAGGGCCCGCATGTCGGTGCGGTTGAGGCCCGCGTGGGGTGAGGCGGCGTTGGTCAGCGCGTCGAGGCTCGCGGCCAGGCCTCGCAGCAGGTCGACCGTCGTCCGGTGGTGGCCGTTCCTTCCTTCCCCCACTACTGCCGAAGGATAACTCTTCAGCCTCGAAATTCCTATGCGTTAAGAGAGCTTGACGTTGACGGGCACTTGACTACGGTCCGTAGCCTGACGAGCTCGGGTTGCCGGCTGTGCGTCGTGGCAGCTTGCTCATCGTCCAGTCGCCAGTTGACAGGTCGGGGTGGCCCGGCCGCCGGGCCGGGAGCGGCTACTCGACCTTGCGCAGGAGGGCCAGCGAGCGGGCCGCGACCGGCACCTGGCCGGCCGCGCGGTAGAACCGCGGCAGCGGGTCTGCCGTGTCCAGGATGCGCATCCAGCGGCGGCCGTACGGCCCGCGCGGCAGCGTGAAGCGCAGCGGCTGGTCGTGGGCGTTCAGCAGGAGGAAGAACGAGTCGTCGCGGGGCCGCCGGCCCCGCGGGTCGGGGGCGCCCAGGTCCTCGCCGTTCAGGAAGACCGCCAGCGAGCGGGCGTAGCCGTTGCGCCAGTCCTCCTCGGTCATCTGGCCGCCGTCCGCCTTGAACCAGGCGATGTCCGTCAGCTGCTCGCCGCGGATCGAGCGGCCCTGGAACCAGCGCCGGCGGCGGAAGACGGCGTGGTCGCGGCGCAACCGGATCAGGCGGGACACGAAGCCGAGCAGGTCGTTGTCGCGCCGGCTCCAGTCGTACCAGGACAGCTCGTTGTCCTGGCAGTAGGCGTTGTTGTTGCCCCTCTGGGTCCGGCCGATCTCGTCGCCCCCCGAGATCATGGGCACCCCCTGCGAGAGCAGCAGTGTCGCCAGCAGGTTGCGCCGCTGGCGATCCCGCAGCGCGAGGATCTCGGGATCGTCGGTCGGCCCCTCCACGCCGCAGTTCCACGAGCGGTTGTAGCTCTCGCCGTCCTTGTTGTCCTCCCCGTTGGCCTCGTTGTGCTTCTCGTTGTAGGAGACGAGGTCGGCCAGCGTGAAGCCGTCGTGGGCGGTGACGAAGTTGATGCTGGCGTGTGGCCGCCGGCCGTCGGCCTGGTACAGGTCGGACGACCCGGTGAAGCGGAAGCCGAAGTCGGCCAGCGTGGCCGGCTGGCCGCGCCAGAAGTCGCGGACCGTGTCGCGGTACTTGCCGTTCCACTCGGACCACTGGACCGGGAAGTTGCCGACCTGGTAGCCGCCCTCGCCGACGTCCCACGGCTCCGCGATCAGCTTGACCTGGGATAACACCGGGTCCTGCTGGACCAGGTCGAAGAAGGCCGACAGGCGGTCGACGTCGTGCAGCTCCCTCGCCAGGGTGGCGGCCAGGTCGAAGCGGAAGCCGTCCACGTGCATCTCCAGGACCCAGTACCGGAGGCTGTCCATGATGAGCTGGAGGACGTGTGGGTTGCGCATGTTCAGGCTGTTGCCCGTGCCGGTGTAGTCCCGGTAGAAGCGCGGATCGTCCATCAGCCGGTAGTAGGCCTGGTTGTCGATGCCCCGGAAGGAGAGCATCGGCCCCAGGTGGTTGCCCTCGGCGGTGTGGTTGTAGACCACGTCCAGGATCACCTCGATCCCGGCCGCGTGCAGGGTCTTCACCATGCGCTTGAACTCCTGGACCTGCTCCCCCCGCTGGCCCGCCGAGCTGTACTCGTTGTGGGGCGCCAGGTAGCCGATGGAGTTGTAGCCCCAATAGTTGCGCTGGCCGCGCTCGACCAGGACGTGGTCGTGGACGAACTGGTGGACGGGGAGCAGCTCGATCGCGGTCACGCCCAGGGTCTGGAAGTGCTCGATCGCCTCGGGCGTGGCCAGGCCGGCGTACGTGCCGCGGAGGTCGGGCGGGATCGCCGGATGGCACTGGGTGAAGCCCTTGACGTGGACCTCGTAGATGACCGTCTCGTGCCAGGGGACGCGGAGCCGGCGGTCGTCGTCCCAGACGAACCAGGGGTTGACGACGATCGACTTCGGCATGAAGGCCCCGCTGTCCGCACCGTCCGGGGACAGGTCGAGGTCGGGGTCGCCCAGGGCGTAGGGGAAGATCGTCCGGTTCCAGCGGACGTTGCCCTCGATCGCCCTGGCGTAGGGGTCGAGCAGCAGCTTGGCCGGGTTGCAGCGATGGCCGCGCCGGGGGTCGTAGGGACCATGGACGCGGAAGCCGTAGCGCTGGCCGGGACGGCAGTTGGGCACGTAGCCGTGCCAGCAGAGGGCGGTCTGCTCCGGCAGGTCGACCCTGGTCTCGGTACCGTCCTCGTCGAACAGGCACAGCTCGACCCGCTCCGCGACCTCCGAGAAGACGGAGAAGTTGGTGCCGGTGCCGTCGAAGGTCGCGCCCAGCGGATGCGGTTCGCCTGGCCAGATCTCCATGTCGGGTTACCTAAGCTACCCGCTGGCCGCTCCGGGCGTCGGGCGGCGGCCGCCTCCGAACCTGCGAACTGCCCGGCGCCGCAGCGCCGGTCCGCCCCTACCCTAAGGAATCGTGCAGGCAGGAACGGAGCGGGCGGCCGCCTGGGGCGTGACCGCCGGGTACCACGACATCGGGGGCCACTGGGTCTCCGCCGACCCCGAGACGGTGGCCCGGGTGCTGGCCGCCATGGGCGCCGACCGCGACGAGCCGCCCGAGCCGCCGGTGCTGGTGGTGCGGACCGGAGAGAGGCCCGCGCTGGACGGGCCGGTGGAGGTCCTCACCGAGGACGGCGCCCTGCTGACCGCGGACGGCTCGGTGCCGGCGGACCTGGCGCCCGGCTACCACACGCTGCGCGAGCCGCGGGCGGGCAGGGAGCGCCGGCTGATCGTCAGCCCCGGCGCCTGCCACCTGCCGCCTGATCTCTGCGCGTGGGGCTGGGCGGCGCAGCTCTACGCCGTCCGCTCGCGCGAGAGCTGGGGCGTCGGCGACCTGGCCGACCTCCGCGAGCTGGGGCGGTGGGCGGCCCGGCTGGGGGCCGGAGCGGTGCTGCTCAACCCGCTGGACGCGCCGCTGCCGCTCGTCCCGCAGGAGGCCAGCCCCTACTACCCGTCCAGCCGGCGGTTCCGCAACCCGATCTACATCCGGGTCGAGGAGGTGCCGGGCGCGGAGCGGCTGGGCGAGCGGCTGGCGCGCCTGGCCGAGGCGGGCCACCGGCTGAACCAGCGGCGGCTGATCGACCGCGACCGGGTCTACCCGCTCAAGCTGCGCGCGCTGGAGGAGCTGTTCGAGGGCTTCGCCGGCAGCGCGGCGTTCGACGCCTACGTTGCGTGCGAGGGGCAGGGCCTCGTGGACTACGCCACCTTCTGCGCCCTCTCCGAGGTGCACGGCGGCCCGTGGCGGACGTGGCCGGAGGAGCTGCGGCACCCCGCCTCGCCGGCGGTCCGCCGATTCCGCGCGGACAGGGGGGAGCGGGTGCGCTTCCACGAGTGGCTGCAGTGGCTGCTCGACCGCCAGCTGGCAGCGGCCGCCGCCGAGATCGGCCTCGTCCACGACCTGCCGATCGGCGCCCAGGCCGACGGCGCCGACGCCTGGGCCTGGCAGGACGTGTTCGCCGGCCGCGTCTCGGTCGGGGCGCCGCCCGACCCGTTCAACGCCGCCGGCCAGGACTGGGCGGTGCCCCCGTTCGACCCGTGGCGACTGCGGGCGGCCGGCTACGAGCCGTTCGTGCAGACGGTCCGCGCCGCCTTCCGCCACGGCGCGGGCCTCCGCATCGACCACGTCATGGGGCTGTTCCGGCTGTTCTGGATCCCGGCCGCCAGCGGCCCCGCGCACGGCGTGTACGTCCGCTACCCGCACGAGGACCTGCTCGACGTGCTGGCCCTGGAGAGCCAGCGGGCGCGCGCCTTCGTGGTGGGCGAGGACCTGGGCACGGTCGAGAGCCTGGTCAGGGAGGAGATGGCCCGCCGGCGCATCCTCTCGTATCGCCTCCTCTGGTTCGAGGAGGTGCCCCCGGCCGGCTACGTGCGGGAGTCGCTGGCGGCCCTGACCACGCACGACCTGCCCACGGTGGCGGGCATCTGGGAGGGCACCGACCCCGACGTCTCGGTCCGGGAGCGGCTGCGCCGGCACGCCGGCGTCAGCGACGACAGGCCGGTCTCGGAGGTCACCGAGGCGGCCTACCGCGCGCTGGCCACGAGCCCCTCGCGCCTGGTGGCCGCCACGCTGGAGGACGCGCTGGGCGTCGCCGAGCGGCCGAACAAGCCGGGAACCACATCCGAGTGGCCGAACTGGTCGCTGGCGCTGCCGGTCTCGCTGGAGGAACTGCGCCGGGACCCGCGCCCGGCCCGCCTGGCGGAGGTGCTTCGCCGCTGAGGGGCGGCCGCGGGGCCGGCCGGCGGGACCGGTCCGCGGTGCCGTGCGG
>JBKPCH010000014.1:0-7089 GCA_046727275.1 Candidatus Dormiibacterota bacterium | reverse complement strand
GGCCAGCAGCTCGGAGCGGCAGCCCGAGGCGCCGGTGTTCCTGGCGGCGGCCGGCCCGCCGGCCCGCTCGCGGCGGACCAGCCGGACCCCGGCCGGCACCGCCGCCGGCCGGACGGAGCCGTCGTCGACGACGATCACGTCCAGGCGGCCGGCCGGGTAGCGGAGCCGCGCCAGCGAGGCCAGGCAGGCCGCCAGCTGCGCCTCCCGGTCGCGCACCGGGACGATCACGGAGACCCGCGGCCAGGCGGTCTCGGGCAGCGGCTCTGGACGCAGGTCGATGACGCCGAGCTCCGTCAGCCGGCGCAGGAAGCGGAGCTCGGCCGGCCGCGGCCCAGCCAGGCCGACCTCCTCGCCGGGGGACAGGCGGGCCAGGAGGCGGGCGCCGCGGTCGCGGATCTCCAGGACCGCCAGGGGCCGCTCGCTGACCAGGAAGGTGCGCCCGTCGACGCTTCTCAGGCGGGCGCCGGGCGCCAGCCGGCAGCGCCAGGCCGGCGCCGTCAGCCGGTCGTGCGCAGCGACTCCGGGATGCTGGTCAGCAGGTTGGGGCTGTCCCACTGGGACGGCGTCTCGTCGGGCTCCTCGAGGGTGTCGCACGTGCGGGCCTGGCTGACCCAGTACTCGACCATCGTCCGTGTGGGGGCACCGGCCAGGCCCACGGCGTCGACGACCTGGGCGTGGAGCTCGGCGGGGTCGGTCCGCTTCAGCAGCTTGAGGCTGGTGATGCCCAGCCGGCGGATGACGGGCAGGTACCGCTCCATGCCGGAGATCTCGAGCAGCGCGCACTGGCGCCCGAACTCGAGCAGGCGCCCCTCGCTGATGCCGGTGCGGGAGGACAACCGCTGGCGATCTATCTCGAGGGTGGTGGCGTGGAGCAGCTGGTTGGTGTGGCGGATCCCCCGCTGGCGCAGCTTGCGGCCGTCCTCGGCCGAGATGCCGCGGAGGTACTCGAGCGTCTTCATCGCCATGGTGCCCACACAGCATAGGCCGCGGCGTTCGGCGCCGGCACGGACGCCCCCGAAGCTATAATCGGCGGAACCATCCGCCCCCACGGAGCCCTCATACCCATCGAGACCCTGACCCAGCGCACGGCACCTGGCCCGGAGATCGGGATCGGGAGACGGGCGCGCCGTGCGTACGGGTTCGACGAGGTGGCGCTGGTCCCGGGCGGCGTGACCGTCAACCCGGACGAGGTCGACATCGCCTTCCGGCTGGGCGACCTCCAGGTCCCGATCCCCTTCTGGGGCTCGGCCATGGACGGGGTGGTCGACGTCCCCTTCGCCATCGCGATGGGCCGCCTCGGGGGCCTGGCGGTGCTGAACCTGGACGGCGTCCAGACCCGCTACGAGGATCCCGCGCCCGTCATCCGCCGCATCGCGGAGGCCGACCGGAGCGAGGTCAACCAGGTCCTGAGGGACGCCTACCGCCCGCCGGTCCGGCCGGAGCTGGTCGAGGCCCGCATCCGCGAGATCAAGGCGGCCGGCGTGGCCTGCGCCGTCTCCACCGTCCCGGCCCGCGCCCAGGAGCGCGCGCGGCTGGTCGAGGCCGCGGGCGCGGACGTCTACGTGGTGCAGGGGACGGTCCTGACCGCCCGCCACCGCTCCCGCAGCTACCACCAGCTGTCGTTCGAGGAGCTGTGCGGGACGATCGACATCCCGGTCGTGGTCGGCAACTGCGTCCAGTACGAGACCGCCCTGGAGCTGATGGAGACCGGCGTCGCCGGCGTGCTGGTCGGCGTCGGTCCCGGCGCCGCATGCACCACGCGCGGCGTGGTGGGCGTCGGCGTGCCCCAGGTCACCGCCACGTGCGACGTGGCCGCGGCCCGGGACGAGCACTTCGCCCGTACAGGCCGGCGGGTAGCCGTCATCACGGACGGCGGCATGCGGACCGGTGCCGACGTCTGCAAGGCGTTCGCCTCCGGCGCGGACGCGGTCATGATCGGCTCGCCGCTGGCCGGCGCCGCCGAGTCCGCCTCGCGGGGGTTCAACTGGGGCATGGCGACGCCCGACCCCAACCTCCCGCGCGGCACGCGCATCGAGGTCGGAGTCCGGGCGATGCTGCGGGAGATCCTGACCGGACCAGCCCGGGTCGACGACGGCACCCAGAACTTCGCTGGCGCCCTCCGCTCCTCCCTCGGCGTCTGCGGCGCGGTCGACATCCGGGAGTTCCAGCAGGTCGAGATGGTCATCGCGCCCCAGATCACGAGCGAGGGCAAGCTCCTGCAGCGCTCCCAGCACGTCGGGATGGGACGCTGACGGCGACCACGGCCCCGGCTGCGCGCCTCCCCCGGCCGGGCGGTGGCGCGCGCGCCGAGCTGGTCCTGGTCCTGGACTTCGGCTCCCAGACGACACAGCTGATCGCGAGGCGCGTCCGCGAGGCCAGCGTGTACTGCGAGCTCGTCCCCGGCACGACGCCCTGGGCCGAGCTGGAGGCACGCGCCCCCGCCGGCGTGATCCTCAGCGGTGGCCCGGCCAGCGTCTACGATCCCGGCGCCCCGCAGGTCGACCCCGCGCTGCTGCGCTCGGGCGTGCCGGTCCTCGGCATCTGCTACGGCATGCAGCTCATCGCCCACCACCTCGGCGGCGAGGTGGCGCCCGCCACCAAGCGGGAGTACGGGCCGGCGCTGCTGGCCGTCGACGAGCCCGGCGGCCTCTTCGAGGACCTGCCCCGCGAGCTGCCCGTGTGGATGAGCCACGGCGACCACGTGCTCCGGCTGCCGCCCGGCTTCCGCGCTCTCGCCAGCAGCACCAACGCGCCCGTGGCGGCCATCGGAGACGGCGCCGGCATCCTGGGCATCCAGTTCCACCCCGAGGTCCACCACACGCCGCAGGGCCGCGACATCCTCCACAACTTCCTGTACCGGGTCTGCGGGTGCACCGGGACGTGGACGGCCGGGTCGTTCATCGCCGGCGCGACCGGGTCGATCCGGGCCCGGGTCGGCGGCGGGCGGGTCATCTGCGCCCTGTCCGGCGGCGTCGACAGCGCGGTCGCCGCCACGCTGGTGCACCACGCGATCGGCGACCAGCTCACCTGCGTCTTCGTCGACAACGGCCTCCTGCGGCGCGAGGAGGGCCAGCGCGTGCTGGACGTCCTGCACGGCAACCTGGACCTCGACATCCGGTTCGTGGACGCCGGCGACCGGTTCCTGGGCGCGCTGCGCGGCGTCCTCGATCCGGAGGAGAAGCGTCGGGTGGTCGGCCGCCAGTTCATCAGCGTGTTCGAGGAGCAGGCGCGGGACCTCGCCGCCACCGGGGGCGAGATCGGCTTTCTCGCCCAGGGCACGCTCTACCCGGACGTCATCGAGTCGACCTCCGCGGACACCGCCGCGTCCGCGGCCAAGATCAAGACGCACCACAACGTCGGCGGCCTCCCCCCCGGCCTGCGCTTCCAGCTCATCGAGCCGCTGCGCTACCTGTTCAAGGACGAGGTCCGGCAGGTCGGCCTGGAGCTGGGCCTGCCCGAGGACATGGTCTTCCGGCAGCCGTTCCCCGGTCCCGGTCTGGCCATCCGCTGCCTGGGCGAGGTCACGGCCGAGCGCCTGGAGGTGCTGCGGGGCGCCGACTGGGTGGTCGTCGACGAGATCAAGAAGAACGGCCTCTACCGCCAGGTGTGGCAGTCGTTCGCGGTGCTCACGCCGCTCCAGACGGTCGGCGTGATGGGAGACTACCGGACGTACGCCAACGTGGTGGCCGTGCGCGTCGTCACGTCGGAGGACGCGATGACCGCGGACTGGGCGCGGCTGCCCTACGACGTGCTGGCCCGCATCTCCAACCGCATCGTGAACGAGGTGCCGGGCGTCAACCGGGTGGTGTTCGACGTGACGAGCAAGCCCCCCGGCACGATCGAGTGGGAGTAGGCGCCGGAGCCGCGACGCTGCCGCCCGGGGCGCCCCGACGCCGTACACTTCCGGCTTTCCCGACCACCATGCCCACGCTTGATTCCGGCCGCCCGTGCGCATCCTGATCGTCGGCTCGGGAGCGCGGGAGCACGTGCTCGCCTGGAAGTGCCTGCGCTCCCCGCTCGCGGAGCGCGTCTACGTCGCCCCCGGCAACGGCGGCACCGCGGCCATCGCCCGCAACGTGCCCATCCAGGCCGACGACGTGTTCCGGCTGGCCCGGCTGGCGCGCAAGGAAAAGATCGGCCTGGCCGTGCTGGGCCCGGAGGCGGCCGTGGCGGCCGGCGTCGGCGACACGCTCCGGGATGCCGGCATACCGGTCTTCGGGCCAGACCGCGACGCCGGCCGGATCGAGAGCAGCAAGTCGTTCGCCAAGGAGATCATGCTGGCGGCCGGCATCCCGACGGCCGAGCACGGCGTCTTCACGGAGGTCGAGCCGGCCCGGCAGTTCGCCCGCAGGCTGAACTGGCACGTCGCCGTCAAGGCCGACGGCCTGGCGATGGGCAAGGGCGTGATCGTCTGCGGCGGCGCGCGGGAGGTCGACCAGGCCATCGAGGCCATGCTGGTGGCCCACACGTTCGGCCGGGCCGGCTCCACGATCGTGGTGGAGGAGCGGCTGCAGGGGCCGGAGCTGTCGGTCTTCGGCATCTGCGACGGCCGCAGCGTCGTGCCGCTGGTCCCGGCCCGGGACTTCAAGCGCGCCGGCGAGGGCGACGAGGGCCCGAACACCGGCGGCATGGGGGCCTACTCGCCGCCGGTGGGGGTGACGGACGAGCTGGTCGCCGAGGCCACCGACCGGGTGCTCCGCCCCGCGGTCGAGGAGCTGGCCCGGCGCGGGCACGACTACCGGGGCGCCCTCTACGCCGGCCTCATGCTGACCCCCGACGGGATCCGGGTCCTGGAGTTCAACGCCCGCTTCGGGGATCCGGAGTGCCAGGTCATCCTGCCCAGGCTGCGCTCCGACCTGGTGCCGCTGATGCTGGCCGCCGCCCTCGGCGACCTCCCTGTTCGGCCGTGGGTGGAGTGGAGCGACCGGCCGGCGGTGGGCGTGGTGGTCGCGTCGGGCGGCTACCCCGAGAGCTACGAGACCGGCTTCCCGATCCAGGGTCTGAACTCGGTGCCGCCGGGCGTCCTGATCTTCCACGCCGGCACGCGGCTGGTGGCGGGGCGCGGCCTGGTGACGTCGGGGGGCCGGGTCCTGACCTCGGTCGGGACCGGCGCGGACGTGGAGGAGGCCCGCATGACGGCGCTGTCCGGAGCCGTCCGCGTACGATTTCCCGGGGCTTTCTTCCGGAAGGACATTGCACAGGAAGCGGTACGTGCCTGACGTTGGCGTCATCCTCGGTTCGCGGTCCGACCTCCCGCTGATGCAGGTGTGCCTGGCGCAGCTGGAAGACCTCGGCCTGGAGGCGGAGCTGAAGGTCTGCTCGGCCCATCGCGACCCGGCGGGCGTCATGGAGTGGGCGAGCTCGGCCCGCGGGCGTGGCCTCAAGGTGGTCATCGCCGCGGCCGGCGGGGCGGCCCACCTGCCTGGCGTCGTGGCCGCCTGGACGGACCTGCCCGTCGTCGGGGTGCCGGTTCCGACGCAGCACCTGGGCGGCGTCGACTCGCTGTACTCGATCGTCCAGATGCCGGCCGGCATCCCGGTGGCGACGATGGCCATCGGCGAGGCCGGCGCCCGCAACGCGGCCTGGTTCGCCGCCCGCGTGCTGGGCGTCAGCGACTCCGGGGTGGCCGGACGCCACCTGGAGAAAAGGCAGGCGCTGGCCAATCGCTAGTCCCGAGCGACCCCGGCTGCGACTGACCGACACGACGTTTCGCGACGGCAACCAGTCGCTGCTGGGCGGCCACCTGCGCGGAGAGGAGATCTTCCCGATCGCCCGCAAGCTGGACGCGATCGGCTTCTTCGCGCTGGAGGCGTTCGGGGGGGCCACGTTCGAGACCTACCTGGCGCTCGGCGAGGACCCGTGGCGGTACCTGCGCCGGCTCGGCGAGGCGACGCCCCGCACGCCGGTCCAGGCCCTGGTCCGCGGCCAGAACCTGGTCGGCCACCGCAACTACGCGGACGACGCCGTCGAGCTGTTCGTGGCCACCGCGGCCGCGGCCGGCGTCGACGTCTTCCGGGTCTTCGACCCGCTCAACGATGTCCGCAACATGGAGGTCGCGATCCGGGCGGCGCGGGCGGCCGGCAAGCGGGTGCAGGGCGCGCTCTGCTATTCGACGAGCCCCGCCCACGACCTGGGCCTCTGGCGCTCGCTGGCGAAGGGCCTGGCCGAGCTGGGCGCCGACGACCTGGTGATCAAGGACACGTCCGGCCTGCTCAGCCCGCAGGCCACGTCGGAGCTGGTCACCGTGCTGCGGCAGACGGCCGACCTGCCGGTCGTCGTCCACTCGCACTGCGGCAGCGGCATGGCGCCGATGGCCTACATGGCGGCCGTCGAGGCGGGCGCCAGCGTGGTGGACACGGCGATGTCGCCGCTGGCCTGGGGCGCCTCGCAGCCCGCCACCGAGAGCGTGGTGGCGGCGCTGGCCGGCGGCGACTACGACACGGGGCTGGACCTGGAGCAGCTGGTCGAGATCAAGATCGAGCTGGACCGGCTGAAGGCCCGGCACCTGGAGCACCTGTCGCCGGCCGCCGACCGCATCGACTCCGACATCCTGCGCTACCAGATGCCCGCCTTCATGCTGGAGGACATCCACCGGCAGCTGGACGGGCACGACGCGCTCGACCGGTTCCGGGACGCGCTCGAGGAGGTGCCGCGGATCCGGCGGGAGCTGGGCTGCCCGCCGCTGGTGGCGCCGGTCCGGCAGCTGATCGCCGCCCAGGCCGTCTACAACGTGCTGGGCGGCGAGCGCTACGAGACGGTGTCGCAGGAGCTGAAGGACTACCTCCAGGGCCTGTACGGCCGGCCGCCGCGGCCGGCCGACCGTGAGTTGCGGCGGCTGGTGCTCGGCCACGACGAGCCGATCACCATCCGGCCGGCGGACCTGCTGGAGCCCCAGGTCGAGACCGGCCGAGCCCGGCTGCGCCAGCGAGGCTTCGACGGCACCGACGAGCAGGTGCTGACCTACCTGATGTTCCCGGAGCTGGCCCTCGAGCTGTTCCGGGCCCAGGCGGCGCCACCGGCCGGCGCGGAGCGGCCGGCCGAGGTGACGCAGCCCGAGAGCGCGGAGCCCGCGCCGGCGGAGGACGGGAC
>JBKPCH010000013.1:0-33982 GCA_046727275.1 Candidatus Dormiibacterota bacterium | reverse complement strand
GTCGACCTGGACACCCTGACCGACCTCCGGACCCCCTGGTGCGTCCACGTCGTGGCGACCCTGCGGATCGCGGAGCGCCTCGCCCCCGGCCCCGCCACCGTAGCGGACCTCGCCGCCGCGGCCGGCTGCGACGCCGGCGCCCTGCACGCGGTGCTGGGGCATCTTGTGAGCAGGGGCGTCTTCGAGGAGCCGGCACCGGGCCGCTTCGCGCTGAACGATGCCGCGCGGCAGCTCCTCGACGCCTCGCAGTTCCTCGACCTGTCGGGCATCGGCGGCCGCGTGGCCTACGCCTGGAGCACACTGCCGGCGTACGTCCGGACCGGCCGGCCGGGCTACCAGGAGGTGTTCGGCCGGCCGTTCTGGGAGGACCTGGCCGCCCACCCCGAGCTGGCGGCCGAGTTCGACGCGCTGATGGGGCCGGCCGGGCACGGCACGCCCGACCCGGAGATCGAGGTCACGGGCGGCTGGCAGCCGGTGCGGACGGTCGTCGACGTGGGCGGCGGGACGGGCGCCATGCTGGCGGAGATCCTGCGCGCGCGGCCGGCGGTGCGCGGGATCCTGGTCGACCTGCCCGGTACCGTGGCCCGCTCCCCCGAGACGTTCCGGGCCGCGGGCGTCGCGGACCGCGTCACGACCGCGGGCCAGAGCTTCTTCGACCCGCTGCCGGCCGGGGCGGACCTCTACCTGCTGAAGAAGGTGCTGAACGACTGGCCCGACCGCGAGACGGTCGCCATCCTCCGGCGCTGCGCGGAGGCGGCGCGTCCCGCCGGGCGCGTCGTGGTCATGGGCGGGGTCTCGCCCGACGACGCGCCGCGCACGCTGGTCATCGAGATGGTGCTGGTGGGCGGCAGGACCAACACGCTGGCCGAGTTCCGGGAGCTGGCGCGCGAGGCCGGCCTGGAGGTGGTGGCGGCGGGCGCGCAGCGGTCTGGTGCGTACGTCGTCGAATGCCGGCCCATGACATGACGAGGATGCCGCCGGCCGTCCCGTGAGGTCTGTCGCGGTCCACGTCTGTGTGGCCCAGCCGGCGTGGGCGGATGACCCACGGACCGCGCTCAGCTGAGTGGTAGACTCGCGATCGCGACGCGGCTGCGTCGACCTGGCGTGACTGACAGGGAGGCTGACATGGCCGGTACCGACCAGCCCTATTCCGACACAACAGCGTACGGCAACGGGCCAGGCGACTCGATCACCGCCGCGACCGAGGACGGCGCGGTCACCCATCACACGGTGGCGCTCGGGGTAGGGCAGATCCCGTACACGGCCACGGCCGGGCACCTGGTGACCGTGGACCCCAGCAGTTCGAAGCCGGCGGCCAAGGTGTTCTACGTCGCCTTCACCGAGGACGGCCCGAACGCGACAGACCGGCCGGTCACGTTCTTCTACAACGGCGGCCCGGGCTCATCGTCCGTGTACCTGCTGCTGGGCTCGTTCGCGCCGATGCGGATCAAGACCGCCATGCCCTCGTTCACGCCGCCGGCCCCGTACACCATGGAGCCCAACCCCGACAGCCTCCTGGACAGGAGCGACCTGGTCTTCGTCAACCCGGTCGGCACCGGGTACTCGGCCGCCATCGCCCCCAGGGTGAACAAGGACTTCTGGGGCGTCGACCAGGACGCGGCCTCGCTGCGCCAGTTCATCAAGCGCTACCTGACGCGCTACGATCGCTGGAACTCGCCCAAGTTCCTGTTCGGCGAGTCGTACGGGACGGCCCGCAGCTGCGTCCTGGCCTACATGCTGCACGAGGACGGCGTCGACCTGAACGGCGTGACGCTGCTTTCCTCCATTCTCGACTACTCGCAGGCAGGCAATCCGGTCGGCCTGCTGCCGACGCTCTGCGCCGACGCGTGGTACCACCAGAAGCTCACAGTCGCGCCGGCGCCGGCCGACCTGCCCTCGTTCATGAGCGTGGTGGTCCCCTTCGCGCAGCGCGACTACGCCAGGGCGCTCGCGGCCTTCCCCGACGCCGATCCAGCGACGGTGCAGACGCTCAGCAGCTATACGGGCATCTCGCCGACGGTGCTGACGAGCTGGGATGGCCTGAACGTGGCGGACACCGACAGCCGGGGAACGCTGCACTTCCTGACGGCGCTGATGCGCGCCGAGGGCAGGGTGCTGGGCGCCTACGACGGGCGCGTGCTCGGCATCGACACCGGCATCGCGGCCGCCGTCGACCCGCTGTCGGGCGGCAACGACGCCACCATGACAGCCGTCAACGGCGCCTACACGGCCATGTGGAACAGCTATCTCAACGATGGGCTCCGGTTCACGTCGACGTCCGCGTTCACGGACCTGAACCGGCAGACGTTCCTGAATTGGGACTTCGGGCACGTCGACCCGACCGGCGCCCAGAAGGGCAAGGACGTGGACGGCAACGTCGTGCTGTACACGGCGGGCGACCTCGCGGCCACGATGGCCCTCAACGTGGACCTGAAGGTGCTGTCGGCCAACGGCTACTTCGACTCGGTGACGCCGTTCTCGCAGACCGCCGCCGACCTCCAGCGGATGCCGCTGATCGACCCCTCGGTCCGCAAGAACCTGACGGTCAGGCACTACCCGTCAGGACACATGGTCTACCTCGACGGCAGCTCCCGCACGGCCCTCAAGGCCGACCTGGCCGCCTTCTACGACGGCACCGCCGGCGACCGGCAGGCGGTCGAGCGCATCCGGGCCCTCCAGCTGGTGCGGCGGGCGAGGCGGGCCTGAGGCCCGGCCGACCGGCCGCCGAAGGGGCGGGGAGCTGGCGACGGACGGCTAAATGGCTGGACGGCCGGGAGGGAAGCGATGCGGTTCGCTGCGATTCGCTGCCAGACTTGTGCGCATGGCAGCGAAGCCTCTGACGGTCCGTCTCGACGGGACGGATTACGAGCGGCTCGAAGAGGCCGCAGCGCAACTGGGCATGCGCCCCGGCACACTTGCGAAGGTGCTGCTGCGCAGCAGCCTCACCGGCGTGCGGGCGGCTTCCCCCGGCAACCGAGCTCGCGCGCTGGCCGCCCTGGCCAGGCTCAGGGAGATCGCAGCGGGCCTGCCGCCAGTGGACGCCGTCGCAGTCGCGGCGGAGGCTCGCCGGGAAGCGGACACCAGGACAAGTTAGCCCCCCGCGTCCCTGCCCTACGCCCCCCGTAGGCCCTCGGGCGGTGACAGGCCCGCGTCTCGCAGGGCCGGATACAGGCCCGCGACCCCGCCCACCGTCACCGCCGAGCCAATCCCGGCCCCACCGCGACTGGCGGCACGACCACCATCCAGCCGTTGGCGTACGCGTAGCCGATAGTGGTCAGGGCGGGACGATGCCCGCACGGCCTCTGAGGTGAACGGCGCAGGCCTGGGGCTCGCCATCTGCCGGGCGCTGGCCCGGCGCCAGGGCGGTGACGTGACGGTGCGCGACGCGGCCCCGGAGGGAGCACCTTCTGTGTCGATGCCGCGTACCAGCGACGGTTGAGGGAGGCTAGGACGCGCTGCGCCGGGCAGACCGGGACCGCGTCACCCGCGCCCCTCCAGCACGAGCCGCCAGCCACTCTCCCGTTCGAAGCGCTCCGTGTCGGCCACTCCCTCCAGGCCGGCCACGCGCAGCACCATCTCCCGCTGCGCCGGTCGCAGGCTCGGGGAGCCGAGCTTGCGAGTGCCTGGCGGCAGGCACTGCACGGCCAGGAGCTCCAGCGCCTGCTGGTGCGGATGCGGGTCGACGACCACCTTCCAGCCGGTGAGCCGCTCCACCTCCCGGATCTCCGGCGCGGCCGCGGCCAGGGCAACCGCCGGGAAGCGAAAGCGGAGCTGGAGACGCCGCGCGCTGGAGTTGGCGCCCACGCGATACAGACCCTTGTCGGCCAGCACCTCGCGGGCCACCTGCAGTGCTCGCTCCTGGTCGAGCACGCCCTCTCCGGATGGGAGTGGGGCGGCGGCTCCCGGTTCCTCGCGCCGCTCCACCAGCAGCTCCCAGGCGGTTCGCCGCCTGAACTCTGCCTGGCCTGCCGCCAGGGCGCCGTGCGCCGCCTCGCCCGCGACCTTGAGGCGGACGGCCCGCAGCTCGGGCAGGAACGACGCGTCCTTCAGCACCACCAGGCTGGCCGGGACCAGCTCGCGAGCCAGCCGTTCCAGCTCCACCTGGTGCGGGTACGGGTTCAGCGTTACCTCGACGCGGGTCTCGCCGCGCAGGGCGGCGATGGCGTCCGCGTGGACCTCGCGCGCCTGGTCGGGGAAGTGGAAGTACAGGGTGACGCCGCCGGTCTCCGGATCGACGCCGCGCCGGTACAGGCCGGAGGCGTCGCCGAGATGACGGTCCACGGCCGCCTGGATCGCCATCTGGTCGATTCGCTTGCCGTCCGCCCGCGCGTCGGGCGGCGCCACTCCCCGCCGCCGCTCCCGGCTCGAAGGTCGGAGCTCACGCGGAGCGACGAGGCGGAAGCTGCCCTCCAGCTCGGGGACGGGCTGCATCCACGGCTGGTCACCGGCCAGCGCCGCCCGGACGACCGATAGCTCGTCCTCTCCGGCCGAGCTGCCGAACCAGGCCCGGACCAGCTCGGCGAGCGCCAGCACCTGCAGGCCGGTTCCGTCGCCCAGACACTCCCAGGCATCCCGGGCCAGAAACGGCCGGCCCTGCCCGGCGCCCTCCGGGACGCGCCGGGTAGGGCGTGCCGGCGCATCCGCCAGCTCCAGGTCGTCGCCGTCCTCCGGGAAGCGGACCACAGTGAGATCGCCAAGGCGGGCCCCGAGAGCGGCACGCGCCTCCGGGTCGCCGTGCACGAGCGCGACCTGCCGGGGCCGGAGCATCCGGGCGAAGCGCGTCAGCTCGGCCGCGTCGGCATGGGCGCTGAGCGAGTACTTCTCGACGCGGCAGCGCGCCCGCACCGGGCGGCCTTCGAACTCCAGCTCACCCTCGTCCCCTTCGGCCAGGTCCAGCAGGCGACGCCCCGGGCTCTCCTCGTCCTGATACCCGGTGATCATGATCGTTGCCTTCTCGTCTCCTGCGATCCGGGCTGCGTAGAAAGCCGACGGACCGCCGGTCAGCATGCCGCTGGAGGCGATGACACAGGCGTGCTCCAGCGCGATCACGCGCTCGCGCTCCTCGGGGCTCGCGACCTCGCGCACGGACCCGCCCACGAAGACGGGCTGCCCCCGTCGCACCTGCCGGGCGAGCGGCGGTGCCAGCGACTCGGGGATGGTCGAGTAGGCGGCACACACGGTGCGCACCAGGCTGTCCAGGTAGATGGGGAACTCCGGGATGACCCGGTCTCGCTGCGCGGCCTTCAGGATCAGGCAGATCTCCTGGGCCCGGCCAAGGGCGAAGGCGGGGATGAGGCAACGGCCGCGTTCGACGGCTGCGGTGACCGCCCTCGCGAGGCGCATCTCCTCTGCCGTGCGATTGGGGTGGAGCCGCGCGCCGTATGTGGACTCCAGCACCAGCAGGTCCGGGCGCTGGAGGCCGGGCGTCACGGCCCCGCCGATCGTGCGCTGGCGGGCCAGCGAGAGGTCGCCCGAGATCAGGACGCGTCCGTGCGGGGACTCCAGGCCCATGGACATCGCGCCTGCGATGTGGCCGGCCGGCGCCGTGTGCACCATCACTTGAGGCAGCTCGGGGACCGTGAAGGTGCCCGACGCCGGGACGGGTCGCAGGCGCTGCAGGGTGCGCGCGACCAGGTCCCCGTCGTACAGCGGCAGCTCCATCTCCTCCTGGGCGCGTCGGGCCATCACCCGCGTGGCATCGGCGAGCATCACCGCCATCAGCCGGGCGGTGGCTGTCGAGGCGTAGATCGGGATGCCGGGGAAGGCCTCGTGGACCAGCGGCAGCGCGCCGATGTGGTCGGCGTGCGCGTGGGTGACGAAGACGCAGGCCGGCTGGACCTGTTCCAGCATGGCCAGGTCGGGGAGCCGGTCTCCGACGTCCATTCGGACGCCGGCGTCGATCAGCGCCGCGCACGGGCCCAACTCGACGAGGACGCTGGAGGCGCCGATACCCGAGGCTCCGCCCAAGAACCTCACCCGGGCACGAGATCCGTGGCTCATGCCCATGACTCCGTCGTCGTTCATGCGCGCTCGATGCTATCTCGTGTTGCCGACGAGGGGCCGAGCCGACGCTCCGACCAGATCCCGGTCAAGCCGGATGACGCAAACGCATTCGGGACCGGCTGACCCGGCGACGGGCCTGGAGTGGTTGACCGAGGGGATAGCCATATCGCCCATCACCCGAAGTGAAGCGTGCCGCGCCGGACGAGGTGGCCGCCGACGTCCGGCGGCCTCCGAGTACACCGGCGACCCCAGCATGTACGTGCAGCCCTCGATCTACGCGACGGCCTGCTGAGCGGCGTCGCCGATGGGCGCGTTTCGCCGGTTCAAGGACGTCCTGTCCCGGTGGCCGGAGGAGCTGCGCCGCTGGTTCGCGTTCTCGGACGAACGCCAGCGCGGACGGTGTCGCGCCTGGCTCGCCGATGAGGGCTACGCGGTCAGCCCGGCGCCCCGGCTGCAGCATCGGCCGCGATGATTCCGGGTGGCGGCACTGTGACAGCTGTTGACGGTCTCGATTTTGGGCCTCCTGACCAATGGCTAGGTCGGTAGAGACCTGAGCTGGAACGAGCGTGCACGCCGCTCCGACGTGCGATCGCGGTTGCCTGAAGACAGTGCTTCGTGTTGCGATTCCAGGGTTACGGCAAGCAAGGACTGCTCGGTATGGGCGCCGTCAGGGGTCGAGGCGATCGAGGTGGAGGATGGCCGGCTGCTCGTCCACGTGCTCCCCAGCCGGCGTGTCGGCCCCTGCTGGGTCCGCTGCCGGCGGGCCTACCCTGGGGACGACGGGCCGCGCGGATGCCGACGCTGGCGGGCACGCGGCCACGGCGTCCGCGCTCTGCCACGGCCAGCACCTCCGGAGCTCTGGGCTGTACAGCCGCGGCTTGACTTGTGTTGCCTATGGTCGAGTTGGTGGACCCGGGGTCACAGAATACGAACCCCGCCGCCACCCTCCAGCCCGGCCCGATCGACTTGGCGGAGCCGGGATGCCGAACCGGGGAGCGACGGGATGGCCGGTGAGGTGGCCCGGTTGCCGCTCGCCGGGTGCTCCCTGGTCGGCCGCCGGGACACTATCGCCGGCCGAGTCGGGCTGCCATCGAGCAGCTTGCAGGCCAACGATGAGGTGCCGCCAGACCTCCTGCTGATCTTCGGCCGGCGTCATCTGGAGCAGGTGCTGATCGAGTTCGTCACCCACTGCAACCGGGCGCGTCCGCACCCAAGGCCTTGATCAACGAACGCCGTATGGACGCGCCGATATGGTCCCGACGACCCCAATGGCAACCGGCCACGTCGAGCGCCGCGACCGCCTCGGCGGCCTCATCCACGAATACCGTTGGGCCACGGTGAGGAGGTGACGCAAAGGGGTTAACCGCACAGGAGGGTCGAGGGCCGAGACCAGTCAGTATCATTGAAACTGCATGCTTGGACCTGCCCTGGAACGTTGGCACATCGGTCGTCCGTCGACTGGAATCGGTGAACGTGACGGTGTGATCGCACTGACGCTCGCCGATGCTCGACCTGCCGCTGAGGGTGAGACCGTGGTGCCGCTGCACACGGCGATCGACAGCCAGATCCCCCGTGCGGACCGGGCCGAGATCCACTTCCCTGCATATCGCGGCATGGCGCTGATTCCGCTGTTGTCGTGGCTGGTCGTCGAGAGACTGACAGTGCCGGACGCTGTCGTGACCTGGAACGTGGATCGACAGCGCGGACCTGATTCCGTGCAGCGGCGGCTGCAGGAGCAGGGCTGGACCCTGACCCGAAGCCGCAGCGGACGGGCGGTCCATCTTCGCGGACGGAGGCCGCAGGCCGCTGTCCGACCGACGCCCGCCAGCATCGACGTCAGGCTCGGCAGTCGTAGGATGGTGCTTCTGGCCGACTATGGAGTGTTCTCTCCCGGGGGAGTGGACGCCGGGACCGAGCAGCTCCTGCGACACGCGCTCGCCGGTCCCTCGGTGGGCACCGTGGCGGACGTCGGCATCGGCTACGGCCCGCTGGCGATCGGCCTGGTCGCGAACCACGTTGCCGAGGACGCCGTGGCCAGCGACGTGGACTCGCTGTCGCTCTGGCTGGCGCTCGAGAACGCCAGACGCAACGAGATCCCGCTGCACGTCGAGCTCACTGACGACCCGACGAGGCTGCCGGCGACGCCTCTCACGGTGTGCAACATCCCCACTCACATCGATCGCGTCCAGACCGCGCACCTGATGGACGCGCTCGCACGCCGCGCCCGGACGGGACGGCTCCTGGTCGTCGTTCACCTGAGCCTCGAATCGCGGTACGCCCGACAGCTCGAGACCGCTGGCCTCTCCGTCAGCACGTTCCCCAGCTCGTCGCACGTCGTGCTGGAGGCAAGAGCCGGTCGGGCCGCGCGGACCTCCGGGATGCGCCGATGAACCCGGACGAGCACTGGAGCCTCACCTTCTTCGACGGCGCCTTCTGGCTCTTCGCCGAGGAGACGTATACCGCGGAGCGAACCCGCACCGAGACGGACTTCGTCGTCAGCGTCACCGGGGCCGAGCCGGGCTGGAACTGTCTCGATCTCGGATGCGGCCGCGGCCGGCATGCCCTGGCGCTGGCCGCCCGTGGTCTCACTGTCACGGGTGTCGACGCCAACGCCGACAGTCTGGATCGGGCGCGGCGAGCCGCGAGCGGCCTGTCCGCGGACTTCGTCCAGGCGGACATGCGCGTCATTCCGATCGCGGAGCGCGGCTACGATCTCGTGCTGATCCTCCAGAACACATTCGGCTTCTTCTCGGACATCGAGAATGCCGACCTGTTGCGACGATCGGTCCGGGGACTGCGACGTGGCCGCTACCTGTGCATCGACGTGGCCAACTACGACTACATTCGCGATCACCTCACGCCGCGGATCACGGTCCAGGGAACGGATCGCGAGCACCTGATCGAACAGGAGCTCGACTACGCGTCCGCCGTGCTCACCCAGCGGTACACGACAGAGGGTGAGGGCGCTGAAGCCAGGGTGTCACGTCAGCGCCTCTACGGGGCAGCCGAGCTGGCCTCGCTGTTCAGGATGGCGGGGCTCGAGGCGGTCAGTGTGTACGGCAGCTTCGACCCCGGCCGGTCGCCGGGCCCCGGCGATCGCTACATTCAGGTGGTCGGGCGCGCCTCCGCGAGCTGAGGCGGCGCGGCGCTCCCTCGTTCACGCATAGGCCGCGATCAGCTCGCCGTCGACGGTATCGATCCGCTGGAACCCGGCGCGTTGGAGGGCGGCCACGAACTCTCGCCGCGCCGGCACGTGGCTGCGTTGATGGAACAGGAAGAGCTGGAGCGCGCGTACCAACGCCGGCAGATCACGAGAGCGCTCGTCGTCAGCCACGAGGTGGTCGGAGACGAACACGCCGCCGGGACGGAGGGCCCTGGCGACCCACGTCAGCACCCTGGCGATCTCGTCCGCGCCGTAGAAGTACAGCACCGCGGCAGAGTGCACCACGTCGTAGACGGCGTCTGCCTGCGACAGCGCTAGGAGATCGCCTAGCCTCAGCTCGACGCGGTTCCGCACGCCCATGGCCTCGGCGACGCCGGCAGCCACGTCGAGCACCTCGGCGCGGCTGTCCACGGCGACGATGCTCGCATCGGGGTCCCGGGTCAGCAGCCAGAGGACCTTGACCGCCGACCCGCAGCCGATATCGAGGACGCGGGCGCCGCGGGGGAGACCTGGCGTGACCGGGCCCCACCGGCGCTCGGCGGCCGCAGCCTGTCGCGGCCAGTCCAGCCGGGACGGCGCGATATCCTGGGCCCATAGCAGGTCGGCGTCGGGCTCGCCCTGCGTGGACGCCAGCGGACGACCGGTCCGTACCGCCTGGGCCAGCATTCCGATCGCGGACGCCGACAGCGTGATTCGCCTCAGGCTGTCAGCGATGTAGGCGGGACTGCCCGGGGCCAGGTACGCGGCGCCGGCGGCACTCAGCTGCAGACGCTCGCCGTCGCGGCCTAGCAGGTCCATTGCACAGAGGCAATCGGTCAGGATGGCGAGGCCCCGAGCGTCGACGCCCAGACGGCGGGCGAGCTCGGCCGGCGTCCGGGCGCCCGCCGCCAGCGCTTCGAAGACACCGAGCTCGAAGCCCGCCTGGACGGCGCCGATGCACAGGTAGGTCTCGCCGAGCTGGGCGAGCAGGTCCAGGCCCTGCCGACGCTCCGGTTCGGAATCCGTTCGAGCGGACATCAGACGCCGAGCATCCTCGAGACGGCGCCGAGCAGGCGATCCGGGTCGGAGTCCATCAGTAAGTAGTCGCTGCGCTCGGCGAGCACGAGGCAGTCGGACCGGGCCCGTTCGAGCATCGCCAGGAGTCCGTCGAAGTACCCATCGACGTTGAGCAGCGCCACCGGCTTGTCGTGGATGCCGAGCAGCTTCCACGTCAGGACCTCGAACAGCTCGTCCAGCGTTCCCAGACCGCCCGGCAGCGCCAGGAACGCGCTGGCGAGCTCGCCTATCAGCTCCTTGCGCTCGTGCATCGACGACACGACGTGGAGCTCGGTCAGTCCCTGGTGCGCGATCTCCCTCTCAACGAGCGCTCGGGGGATCACACCGATGACCTCGCCGCCGGCGGCCAGCGCCGAGTCAGCCAGGATACCCATCAGTCCGATCGCGGCGCCGCCGTACACCAGGCCCAGGCCACCTGCTCCCAGTGCACGGCCCAGCGCGCTCGCGGCCTCCCGATAGGGTGACCGGCGGCTGGAGTTGGCACCGCAAAACACCGCGATGCGAGGGTGCAGCCTCACGGCGTCAGGCTGGCGAGCGCTCGCCGCACGTGCTCGGCGACGTCCGCCGCCTCCTCCGGGCGCGAACGCACGTTCAGCCCGTAGCCGGGGCCAAGGTACGTGTCCACCACGCCGACGGACAGCGCAATGGAGCGGCCGAGCAGCCCATCGGTCTCGGGCAGGGCGCCGCGCCGGTAATCCTGAGCCCAGGGCCGGCTCGGGCAGTGGAACGGGCACGCGTGCGGGGACGGAAGCCTGAGAGACGCGAGCTGGGGCATGCTGCCGTAGTAGTGCCGGCCGGTATCGATCAGCGTCCGCGTGCCCAACAGCTCCGACAGCCTCCTCGCTCCGGCCTCGTCCTTCAGGATCAGTACCACGACGGTCCCGCAGTCGCCGTCCGGATCGTTGCTCCGGCGAAGTCGCGCGCCTTCCAACCCGTCCAGCGCCGACAGCAGGCGGTCGCGCTGTTCGCGGACCGCGCGCAGCACGTCATCGAGCTTGCGTCCCTGCGCGAGCGCCACGGCGCCCACCAGGTCGTTCATACGCAGGTTGAGGCCGAAGAGGCTGTCGCCCTCCTGGACACCGGCACGGAACGGCCGGAACCCGTGGTCGTGGAACGCGAACGCGCGCTCGTACAGCTCGTCGTCCTGGCACGCCAGCCAACCGCCCTCGCCGCTCGTGATGACCTTGAAGGTGTTCAGCGAGAACGCGCCGAGCTCGCCGATCGTGCCGAGGCGCTGGCCGAGATAGCTGCCGCCGGCCGCCTGTGCCACGTCCTCGATAAGGAGCAGCCCGTTGCGGTCTGCGATCGAACGAAGCCGGCGCAGGTCGCACGCGCCTCCCAGCATGTGCACCGCCAGAATGGCTCGAGTGCGGTCAGTGACCCGGCCGGCGACGTCGTCCGGATCCAACGTCAGGCTGTCGTCGATCTCCACCAGCACTGGCACCGCGCCGGAGTAGACGACGGCGGCGATGCTGGCGATGAACGTGTACCCGGGGACGAGCACCTCGTCTCCGGGCCCGATGCCGGCCGCGGCGAACGCCGTCAGCAGCGCCGACGTGCCGCTATTGACCGCCAGGCAGTGGCGGACGCCCAGCCGCTTCTCCATCTCACGCTCGAACCGATACACCATCGACGGCTCACCAGGTTCGTCCGCGTCGAATCGGTACCTGCTCAGCTGCCAACTGCTCAGGACTTCTCGAACGAGTCGCGCCTCCTCCTGACCGAGGAAGCTGTGCCCGGGCCCTGCCATCAATCGCCTCCCGCTCGCTGCTCGTTCAGCTCGATCAGGTAGCCGTCGGGGTCGCGCAGGAACATGATCCGTTCGTGGCCGATGTCGAACGGTTCCTCGGCCACGTCCACGCCGATCTCGCGCAGGTACGATGCCCAGGCCAGCACGTCGTCCACCTGGAAGGCGATGTGACACCGGGTGGGCGCTGCCACCTCGCGGTCGCTCTCGTACCACAGCTCGACACCGCTGGAGGACCCGATCGGCAGATACTGGGCGATCTCTCCCTGCGCCAGACGGTACCGCGCGCCCTGGACCAGTCCGAGCACGTCGCGGTAGAACCACTCCGACCTGGCCATGTCGGTGACGTCCAGCTTGGCGTGCATGAAGCCGAGCACTCTCACGGCGTGCCTTCACAGCGGAGCCAGCCGGCGGCCTGACGCCAGGCCGCCTCCAGCATTGACACGTCCGCGTGGGGCTCGAGGCAGAGGACGCCCTGATAGTGGCGCTCGCGAAGGTGGGCGAGCAGACGGGGCCAGCCGACCGATCCCGCCCCCAGCTCGCAGGTCGTGAACGTCTCGCCGTGATCCTCGAAGCGGCGCCAGCCAGACGGGCCCGCCTCGCCCGGAGCGAGGCGGCGGCCGTCCTTGACGTGCACGTACGCCACGAACGGCCAGAGCAGCTCCCAGAAGTCCGCCACGGGATCGAGACCGGCGAACAAGGCATTGCAGGGGTCGAAGGTCAGCCGGAACCAGTCGCTGCCGGCTGCCGCCACGAGCCTTCCCAGGGCCGGTGGACGACGGGTCGGATCGCTGCCGACCGGGTCGCGTCCGAACGCGTCGAACGGCAGGTGTCCGTTGCCCTGCGCCGCCTCCAGCATCTCCTGGCCGAGCTTGATCTTGGTCTTGAACCGGACGTCCTCTGGCACCATCGCGTGCTCGCGCCGGGCTCTGGCCGCCTCGGTCGAGGCGAACCACCCCTCCAGCATGTACAGCCGGCGGTCGACCAGCGTGTGGCCCCGGCTGCTGGCGTAGCTCAGGAAGACCCCGACCTGGCAGTTGTCCACCCGACCCAGCGTTCCCGAGTACTGGCGTCCCACTCGCGCTGACCAGATCCCCTTCTTGGGGAACCCCGTCTCGTCCAGGATCAGCACCCCGTCGTCGGTGCCCAGCTCCTCTCCGACCAGATGTTGCAGCTCCACGATGCAGCCCTCGTCATCCCAGGGCGAGTCGCTCAGGAACTCCTGCAGCCGCCGCGGCGACCCACCCACCTGTTCGGCGATGTTCTCCACGTTCTTCCGCTCGATCGGCAGCGCCAGCCCGACCAGGTACTTGTGACTCCAGGCTCGGGATTCCGAACGCGGGAAGAAGCGGCCGAAGCGAGCGTGGAACTCCTCCAGCTTGGGCAGCATCGCGTTCAGGTCGTCTCGGGTCAGCATGGGCTCGCTCTCCCCGCCGCCGGGTGGATCGTCAGCTTGGATGGCGGCGCTGGACGGAGAACCCTACAGGTTCGGACGCGCCTTCTGCAACCCGCGCTGTAGTATTAGACGTCTTGGGCAGAATGCTGCCGGACCGTGCTACACGGTTATAGACTCGCTTCCACGCGGCGCATCGGCGCGGGGCGCGGGAACTTATCGGACGTCCGGCATCCGGCAGCGAAGGACACGGAACCCTCGGCGTGACGCGATTCGCGTGGTTGGCCAGTCTTGGCAGTTAAGCCATTGCTGCAGGGAGTCCGAGCCGAGGTGCTTCTGAACCACGAGATACGCCTCGCCTCCTGGCTCGAGTCTGCGCAGCCAATGCAATAGAAGGTCGCGCAGCGCGCCCCTGCCAATTCGGACTGGGGGGTTGGACACGATGCTGGTGAACATGACGCCCTGTGGGACCTCATTGGGAGCACATACGTGCACGTTCATGAGTCCTGCGCTCAGCGCGTTCTGCGCACAGAGACGGCGCGCTCGTTCATTGACGTCCACGGACCAGACCTCGGCGTGAGGACTCCGAATCGCTAGAGCCAGGGCGATGGGACCGTAGCCGCAGCCGAGGTCGAGCATCGCCCCGGTCGGAGGCAGGTCGGGCAGCACCTCAAGGAGCACGGTCGTGCCCGGATCGATCCTGGTCCGTGAGAAGACGCCGGCATCCGTGGCCAGCTCCAGCGTCTGGTTCGAGACCTCCAGGCGCACCGTTCCCGGCCTGCTCGTCCCGGACGCTGGGGTGCGGAAGTAGTGCGACATGGCTTATCCACAAGATATGCATGGGGCCCAGAGCGCTGCTCGAGGGCGGCAACCAGCGCGACCTCCCGGGTGATCGGCCGGACCGATCGAGTCGATCGGTAAACGGCGATGGACAGGTTCCTCGCGCGTTCCGCTCTTGAGTCTACCTTGGCGCGACGCCCACTCGGCCGTAAATGATGAGTTGAAAGGGCGGGAAGGAGCCTTACGTCATGGCAACGATGCAGCACGTGGGTTCGGCGCCGGACCCGGAGGTGCCCGAGTGGGCGCGGAACCGGACCTTCAGCCCACGCTACAAGCTCGACATCCTGAATCAGTACGAGTCGCTGAACAAGCAGGGCAAGGGAGCGCTGCTGCGACGCGAGGGGCTGTACACCTCGCTGATCAGCGAGTTGCGCAAGCAGCGGACAAGGGCACCCTGGAGGCGCTCTCGCCGCCGCGAGGGCGGCCGCCGGCGGACCCGCTGGAGCGGGAGAACGAGCGGTTGCGCCGGGAGAACCAGCGGCTGCTCGGCGAGCTGGCCAAGGCGCGCAAGGTGACGCGTGTCCAGGGGGAACTCTCCGCGCTCTTGGAGGAGCTCGCGTCCGAGAGCGCGGATGCGGCCAGCGAGCCGACCAGATGATCGACCAAGCCATCGCGGAGCTTGCGCCGGTGGTGGGCACCGCGGCGGCCTGTGCGGCGGTAGGCCGGGCTTGTGCCACGCACTACCGCCTGCACCGCAAGAGCCCGCCTCGGCCGCAGCCGGCGCCGAAGCCGCCCCGGCCGCAGCCCCGTGCCCTGAGTGAGGAGGAGCGGCAGAGCGTGCTCGAGGTGCTGCACTCCGAGCGCTTCGTCGACATGGCGCCGTCGGAGGTCTACGCCACCCTGCTGGACGAGGGGATCTACCTGGCCTCGGTGCCCACCATGTACCGGATCCTGCGTTCGGTGGACGAGGTGCGGGAGCGACGGCGGCAGGCCGTCCATCCGCCGTACGTCAAGCCCGAGCTGGTAGCCGACGGTCCCAACCAGGTCTGGTCCTGGGACATCACCAAGCTGCGGGGCCCGGTCAAGTGGACCTACTACTACCTGTACGTCGTGCTCGACATCTACAGCCGCTACGTGGTGGGCTGGATGTTGGCCACGCTGGAGTCCGCCAGCCTGGCCGAACGCCTGCTGGCCGACAGCATCCGCAAGAAGGCATCGAGCGCGACCAGCTCACCATCTACGCCGATCGGGCGCCTCGATGAGCTCTAAGTCGGTGGCCCTGCTGCTGGCCGACCTGGCGTGACCAAGAGCCACTCCCGGCCCACTGCTCGAACGACAACCCGTACTCTCGCAGGCTCAGCGCGTAGGCGCTGGAGGCGGCCGACCACCCACGACAGCGGCGCCTGCCCGGTGGATGCGGAAGCCGGGGTTCGTGAACTGTTCCCGAAAAGGGGTTGCAGATCGAATACGTGGTGGAGCGACGGGGATTCGAACCCCGGACCTCCTCCGTGCGAGGGAGGCGCTCTCCCAACTGAGCTATCGCCCCGTGTCGGCAGGGCCAGTATAGCGACGACGGCTAGAATCTCCCTGGTGGTCGGGCGTGGGCCGTTTCTCGCATTCCTCCTGGCCGGCGTGCTCCTTGCTGCCGGCTGCCAGCTGACCACCAGCCGGCCCAACCCGTCCCACTCGCCGCCCCAGGACGCCCGCCTCACGGCGGCGGACAACAAGGTCCTGAAGGGCGACTACGACGCCGCCGAGGCCGCGTACCGAACGCTCCTGGACGGCCGCGTGCCCGGCGCCGCCGCCCACCTCTCGACCCTCCTCGCCTATGAGGGGCGGTTCGGCGAGGCGGTGAGCCAGGCCCAGGCTGGGGTCGCCGCGCACGCCGACTCGGACTCGCTGGCGCGACTGACCCGCGCGCTGGACTGGTCGCAGGACATCGACGGAGCCGTCGCCACCGGGGCCAGGGCCGTCGCCGCCTCCCCCGTCGAGCCGCTCGCGCACGTCTACTACTCCGAGGCGCTGGCGGACGCCGGTCGCTTCGACGCGGCGGCCGCGGAGCTGCGCACCGCCGAGGACGCCGGCGGCGACGCCTTCGTCCAGGGCGAGATCGACCGGGAGTGGGCCAACTACTACCGTGGCCGGGGCGACAGCCAGTCGGAGCTGAACTACAGCGAGCTGGCGGCCAGGGCGCAGCCGGCGTTCCCGGAGCGCCAGCTGGACCTCATCCGCTACCGGTACAACAACCAGCGGCCGGACACCGCGAGGGCGATCGCCGACAAGATGCTGGTCGCTCACCCGCGCGACTACCGCCTGCTCCTCGCCGTGGCCGACGCCGCGCTGAGCGGCGGCGACGGGGTGCGGGCGCCCGCGCTCTACCGGGCGGCCGCCCAGTCCCGGCCCGACAGCCCCGAGCCGGCCGCGGGCCTGGCCCTGCTGGACATCGTCGTGAGCCACGACTTCGGCAGCGCCCACGACCGCCTCGTCGACGCCCTGAAGCGCAGCCCGGGATCGAGCTCCGTCTACCAGTTCCTGCGCTACGTGGACCTGCTCGCCCTCAAGAAGGACCCGGCCGCGGACCTGGGGCCGATCGCGCCGCAGCCGCCCGACGAGGTGGCCGCGGACCGGAGGACCGCGCTGGACCAGGCGAACGCCCGCCGCGCCGCCGCCGGAGTGCCCGCCCTCCAGGCGGACCCGGCGCTGACGGAGTCGGCGACCGCCCACGCCTACTACGTCCTGTTCAACCTCGGCCAGCCCCAGCTGAACGGCGTCGGCATCTACGCCGAGGACCCGTCGCTCCCCGGCTTCACCGGGGCGCAGGCGCTCGACCGGGAGCGGCACTTCGGCTACTCGGGCAGCCGGGCCGCCGAGCTGGTGGACCACTCCGTGACGCCGCAGGCGGGCGTGGGGACGTGGACCGACTCGGTGCTCCAGCGCCTGCCGCTGCTCGACCGGGAGGCGACGGGCGCCGGCTACGGCCTGGCCCGGGTGGGTGGGATCAGCATCTCCGTGCTGGACCTGGGCAGCGGGCCGCGGGCCAGCGGCGATCCCATCACCTACCCGCCGGCGGCGCAGGCCGGCGTGCCGGCCGCCTTCACGGATCAGGAGGTCCCCAGCTCCCTGCCGCAGGGCGCGCTCACGCCGGCCGGCTACCCCGTGACGCTGGAGGTGGGGGGCGCCCAGAAGCTCGTCGTGAAGACCGGGCGGCTCCTCGACGGCGAGGGCCTGGAGGTGCCCAGCTACACGCTGCCGCCGGGCGACCGGCTCGGGCAGTCGCAGTGGGCGCTGGTCCCGAAGCAGCCGCTGCGGCCGGGCGGCCACTACACGGCAGAGGTCCAGGGCACGATCGACGGCCAGGACTTCTCACGCCGCTGGTCGTTCACGGTCGTCTCTCCGTAGGCCGCCTCACTGCGATGTCCTCGGAGCGGGTCCCGCCCGGCCAGACGCTGACCGCTCCCGACCGGTGGCCGGTCCTGACCTTCGGCCCGGTCCCCAGCACCGACCTGGCGTCGTGGGACCTGAAGGTCTTCGGGCTCGTGGAGCAGGAGCTAAGCCTGACCTACGACCAGGTCAGGGCCCTGCCCAGCAGGGAGATCACCGCGGACATCCACTGCGTGACCGGGTGGAGCCGCCTGGGCGACACCTGGACGGGCGCCGGCATCCGGGAGGTCCTGGCCCGCTGCCGGCCGCTGCCCGAGGCGACCCACGTGATGGCCCACTGCGAGTTCGGCTACACGACCAGCGTCCCCCTCGACGTGCTCGACGAGGACGACGTGCTCCTCTGCCACGGCTGGAACGGCCGCGACCTGACACCGGAGCACGGCTTCCCGCTGCGCCTGCTGGTCCCCAAGAAGTACTCCTGGAAGTCGGCCAAGTGGCTCCGCGGGCTGGAGTTCATGCCCCGCAACCGGCCGGGCTTCTGGGAGCAGCGGGGCTACCACGACGACGCAGACCCCTGGCTGGAGCAGCGCTATTGGTAGGCCGCCCCGTGATCACCCTCACCAGCGACTTCGGCGAGGGCTCACCCTACGTGGCCGCGATGAAGGCCCGGCTGCTGGCCGGCTGCCCGGCCGCCATCCTGGTCGACGTCGGCCACGCGGTGCCCGCCTTCGACGTGGTCGCCGGTGCGTTCGTCCTGTGGGCGGGCACTCGCCACTTCGAGCCGGGGGCGGTGCACCTGGCCGTGGTCGATCCGGGGGTGGGGGGCACCCGCCGCGCGGTCGCCCTGGAGGTAGCGGGCTCCACGTACGTGGGCCCGGACAACGGCCTCTTCGGGCTGGTGCTGGCCGAGGCAGGTGGGGCGCCCGTGCGGGCGGTGGAGCTGGCCCGGCCACCTGAGGCCTCACCCACGTTCGAGGGGCGCGACACCTTCGCGCCGGCGGCTGCCGCGCTGGCGGCGGGGGTGCCGCTCGAGTCGGTGGGCCGGCCGGTGGGCGCGGCGCTCGCGCCCCTGCCGGTCACGGGGCTGGTCGTGCTCTGGGTGGACCGGTTCGGCAACCTGGTGACCAACGTGAGGCCGCCCGTCGCAGGCCTCCTGGTGAACGGCCGGGCGGTGCGGGCGACGGCGCGGACCTTCGACGAGGCGACTCCGGACACGCCGTTCCTCTACGTCGGCTCGATGGGCTTCGTGGAGGTGGGCGTCCGCAGGGGCCGGGCGGACGAGCGGCTGGAGGCCCGCCCGGGCACGCCGCTGCGGCTCTTGTAGCCACACACCGCGACCTCTTAATACCCCCTGTTGGCGCCCGTCCCCCACCCACCTAGGCTGGGTCGCACCATGCCTCACCGCTCCTCTCTCCTCGTCCTCCTCGCCCTCCTCGTGGTGGCCTGTGGCGCCCGCCCCGCGGCCGGCCCGGCGCCGCCGGCTGCCGCCGGCGACCACCTCACCCTGTGGCAGGACGCGTCCATCTTCACGTGCGTCGGGCAGCTGCTCGCCGGGGCCGGGGCCGGCCAGCCGCTCTGGGTCGAGATGTACGAGTTCGGCCGCTCCGACCTGGCGCTGGCGCTCCGGCAGGCGCGCGACCGCGGGGCCGACGTCAGGGTCATCGTCGACCGCACGGTTCCGCAGAGCGCGCGCACGGCCGATCGCCTGGCCGCCGCCGGCCTCGCCGTCCGGGCCTACCCGGTCGACGACCACCGGCACCAGATCGACCACGTCAAGCTGCTGCTGACGGCCGGGTCAGCCGTCGTCGGCGGCATGAACTGGGGACGGGCCAGCGCGGCCAACCACGACTACGCCTTCCAGGCCTGGTCCGGCGACGTACTGCGCCGCCTGCGTGCGATCTTCGAGCAGGACTGGGCGCTGGCCGGCGGCCAGCCGGCGCCGCTGCCGCCGTCGGCCGGGCCGGCGGCACAGACCAGCCCGGGCGAGGAGGTCCGCATGCGGCTGGACGTGGACCTGCGCGCGGCCAGGCGCTCGGTCGAGGCCGAGGTGTTCGTGCTCACCGACCCGGACGTCATCGCCAGTCTGGCCGCCGCCCGGCGCCGCGGCGCCCGGGTGCGCGTGCTCCTCGACCCGAACCAGGACGTGAACCGCCCCCCTCACGACCTGCTTCGGGCCGCGGGCGTGGAGGTCCGCTGGTACCCGGTGCCGGCAGGCGCCAAGCTCCACGCCAAGGCCGGGCTGTTCGACGGCCGCCGGCTCCTGGTCGGCTCGGCCAACTGGAGCCAGAGCGGCCTGTCGGTCAACCACGAGCTGGACCTCGAGTCCGACGACGCCCGGGCGGCAGCAGCGTTCGCCCGCCGTTTCGAGCAGGACTGGTCTACCGGTGGCTGACCGAGGGCGCCGGTGTGGAAGCCCTTCTACGCGTGCGCTCGGCGCTGCCAAGGCGTACCGCCCCGGCGCCGAGCCGCGCGTGGCAGTCCGCCCGCGGCTGCTCGCGCGGCGACAATCAGTCTGGCTCTGCGCCGCGGCGGAGCCTGACCACTCGTCCGTTGAGGGGCTGCACCGGGCGCCCCCTCTCCCGGGCGAGCCCTGGCCGTTCTGGCGTCGGCTGCGCCGCCTCGTTCCTCACTCCGGTCGCCACCCTGGCGAACATGATGGTGATGGGCCCCGCCGGACACCGGTTCGGGGACTACTGGCGGCTCGGGCTGGCGCTCATGGCGCCGCCCACCGCCGCCGCGCTCAGCAGGGCGGCCGGGGCTCGGGCCCGTCAGCTAACTGTGCGATCGTACCGCCCGGCGAGACGACAGAATGCCGTTTGGCGGAATGGGTGAAGGCGCGCTGACCCGTCGCGGCCGGCGGGTCAGGCGCGGCACCGCACTACGCGTGGGCCCTCCGCTGCCAACGCGTCTTCTTCAGCATCTTGCGATGCTTGTGCTTCCGCATCTTCTTGCGCCGCTTCTTGATGACCGAACCCAAGCGAACTCCTGTACGTGCATGACTGACGGGTTGGGAGTGGCCCAACCCCCACGAGCCGCGCGCAATCATAGCGTAGAGCGGCTCGGCACGGTGGCGCGGGGCGGCCTCTCCGCCCATAGAATCCGGGTCGATGCACTTCACCGATGCGCACGAGGAGCTGCGCCTGCACATCCGGCGGTTCCTGGAGGCGGAGGTCGTGCCCCACCTGGAGGAGTGGGAGGAGACCACCTTCCCGGACTCCATCATGAGGCGCTTCGGCGAGCTGGGCCTGCTGGGGCTCCGCTATCCACCCGAGTACGGCGGCCAGGGCGGCGACTACTTCTCCGCGGTGGTCCTGTCCGAGGAGATGGCGCGCGCCCACTGCGGCGGCCTCGGGATGGCGGTGGCCGTGCAGGCTGAGATGGCCACGCCGCCCGTCGCCCGGTTCGGCACGGAGGAACAGAAGCGGCGCTTCCTGGCGCCGGCCATCAGCGGCGAGGGCATCGCGGCGATCGCGATGACCGAGCCGGACGCCGGCTCCGACCTGGCCGGGATGCGGACGACGGCCCGGCGCGACGGCGACGACTACGTGATCAACGGCCGCAAGATCTTCATCACCAACGGCCGGCGCTGCCACTGGTGCCTCGTGGTCGCGAAGAGCGACTCCAGCGCCGGGCACAAGGGGTTCTCGCTGTTCGTGGTCCCCAGGGGCACGCCCGGCTTCGAGGTCGCGCGGACGCTCAAGAAGCTGGGCATGCACTCGTCCGACACGGCCGAGCTGGTCTTCGACGACTGCCGGGTGCCGGCCGAGTGCCGGCTGGGCACCGAGGGCGAGGGCTGGACGGAGCTGATGTGGGAGCTGCAGGGCGAGCGCCTGATCGCCGCCTGCGGGCAGGTGGCGGGCGCCCAGGCGACCTTCGAGTACGCGATGCAGTACGCGAGGGACCGGGCGGCCTTCGGCAGGCCCATCGCGCAGTTCCAGGTCATCAAGCACCGGCTGGTGGACATGGCGACCAGGATCGCCGCCGTCCGCGCGCTCGTCTACGAGACGTGCGATCGCTGGAACCGCGACGAGTACCCGGTCCGGGAGATCTCCCAGTCCAAGCTGCTGGCCTCCCAGGTCGCGGTGGACGTCGCCGACGACGCCATCCAGATCCTGGGCGGCCACGGCTACATGTCCGAGTTCCCGGTCGAGCGCGCGTGGCGCGACGCCCGGCTCTCGCGGATCGGGGCCGGGACCGACGAGATCATGAAGGAGATCATCGCCAGGAGCTACGGCCTTTAGCGCGGGGCTGCGTGCCGCAGCGAGGAGGCGCCGTCAGGCGTCTTCCAGCAGGCTGTCGAGTGACCGGCGGGTGGACTCGATGTGCACTCGCATCGCCGCCGCGGCACCATCGCCGTCGCGGCGGTGGAGGCACCTGACGATCGCCGCGTGCTCACCGGCGGAGTCCTGCCGGTTCCGACTGCGCTCGATGAGATCGAGCGGGGTGAAGAACTCCGTGCGCAGCCATTCGATGGTGCGGTAGAGGTACGGGTTGCCCGGGATCGAGGCGACGGTCAGGTGGAAGATCGAGTCCTGCCGCCGGAAATCGACGGCGGCGTGCGCGCTCTGGCGGCGTGCCGCCTCGGCCTCCTCTCCCGTCCCGGCGTCGATTGGGCCGACCAGGTCATCCAGCGACCGCGAGGCGGCGTCCATCGCCGTGATCGTCGCGTTTAGCGCCTCCAGGTGCGCATCGGTCCGCACGGCGGCCGCCAGCTGGGCCGCCAGCGCTTCGTTGGCCAGCCGGCAGTCCAGGATGTGGAGGAAGCGCGCCCGGTCCCGCCTCAGCTCCTCTCGGACCTCGGCCGGTGGGCGCCTCCGCGGCGTGCACACCACGGCTCCGCCCGCGTTGCTCCGGCGCGTCTCGATCAGGCGCTCGCCCTGCAGCACCCGCAGCGCCTCGCGCACCGTGATGCGGGAGACGCCCATGCCCTCCGCCAGCTGACGCTCGGCGGGCAGCAGGTCGCCGGGCCGGTACAGCCCGAGGGCGATCCGGCGGCGCAGGTCGTCCGCGACGAGCTGCCAGGCAGGAGCGTTCGTCAGGCGCCCGAGGCGCGCCAGGTCGAACACCTCGCCTTCGTCCGCCAAATGTCCGCGCAGAGAGCCCGGTGGACCAGTGGACCAGTGGTTCACTGGACTAATAGAATACCAGCAGCCGGAGGGGTCCCGGCAGATGCACGGAGAGGACGAAGGAGGTTCCTATCGCCATGAGACACATGATCGCGCTGGTCATGGCCGTCTGCCTCGCGGGCGTGGCCTGCGGGACGAACGGCGGCCAGCAGACCAGCGGGGGGCCGAGGCACGGCGACACGCTGAAGGTGGCCATCGGCATCGATCCAGACACGCTGGACCCGGCCGCCCAGACCACGACCACCTCGTCGCAGATCGTGGACATGATGGCCGAGACGCTGGTGACCGTCGACGAGAAGGGCGCTCTGAAGCCCCTGCTCGCGACGAAGTGGGAGCCTGCCGCGGACGGTCTCAGCTACACGTTCACCCTGCGGCAGGGCATCAAGTTCCAGGACGGGACTCCCTTCAACGCGCAGGCGGTCAAGTTCAGCCTCGACCGCCTGATCGATCCGAAGACCTTCAAGGCCCAGCCCGGCATCCTGGGCGGCAAGACCGGGATCGACCACACCGACGTGGTCGACGACTCCCACGTCAGGGTCGCGCTCAAGACCAGGCTGGCCCCGTTCGTCTCGGCCATGACCATGACCAACGCGGCCATCGTCTCGCCGGCCTCGGTGAGCGTCGCCCCCAACAAGCCCGAGGTGATCGCCCAGCCCGCGGGCACGGGCCCCTACAAGTTCAAGGAGCGGGTGGCTGGTGACCATCTCACGCTGGTGGCGAACCGCGACTACTGGGGCACGAAACCCAACTACGACACGCAGCTCTTCAAGATCGTGCCCGAGGCGGCCAGCCGCGAGGCGCTGGTCAAGTCGGGCGAGGTCGACGTCATCAACCTGCCCCCGGCCAACGACATCCCGGCGCTCCAGGCCGACTCGACGGTGAAGGTCGTCATGGGCCCCAGCGACCGCACCATCCAGGTCGTCATCAACACCCAGGACCAGGCGCAACCGCTCCTCCAGAAGCCGGAGGTGCGGCAGGCCCTGAACTACGCCGTCGACAAGGACACGATCATCAAGAAGGTCATGTTCGGCGCCGCCACGCCGCTGGACGCGCCCATGGCCAGGACGCTGTTCGGCTACTGCTCCGTCGGCAGCTACCGGTACGACGTGACGAAGGCGCGCTCGCTGCTGCAGTCGGCCGGGGCGACCGGCATGAGCGTGAAGCTGGTCTCGCCGACCGGGCGCTACGTGCAGGACATCCAGGTCGCCAACGCGGTCGCCGGCTACCTGCGGGACGCCGGCCTCAAGGTCGACGGGCCCGGCACCACCGACTGGCCGACGTACGTCCCGACCTACGTCCTGCCCCCGCCGAGCCAGGCCAGGACCGACCTCCACCTGCTGGGCTGGGCGCCGTCGTACCTGGACGCACAGCAGCAGTTCGAGCAGTTCTACTCGCCGCGGACCCCGCCGGCCGGCCAGGAGAGCTCGTACTACAGGAACCCGGAGGTCGACGCCCTGATCGAGAAGGGCAACTCGGAGATCGACTCGGGCCAGCGGCAGAAGGACTACTGCACGGCGGCCAGGACCGTCTGGAACGACGCGCCCTGGATCTTCCTCTACAACCAGAAGTATCCGCTGGTGACCTCCTCGAAGGTGAGCGGCGTCACGGGCCTGCCCAACGAGAAGTTCGTCACCACCTGGGCGTCTCCCGCTTGACGGCGCAGGGGGAACCGGCCGTTCCCCCTGCGGCCCTCCCTCCAGCGGCTGCCGGGAGGGGGGCGACGCGGGGGAGGAGCGGCCCGTGCTGACCTACATCGTGCGCCGGCTGCTGGTGGCGATCCCCACCCTCCTGGGGGTCGCCACCGTGGTCTTCTCGCTGCTCCGCCTGCTGCCGGGCGACCCGGCGGTCATCATCGCCGGACCGACGGCGACGCCCGAGACCATCCAGCACATCCGCGAGCAACTCGGCCTGACCCTGCCGCTGTGGGCGCAGTACATGGGCTTCCTCGGCCGTCTGCTCCATGGCGACCTCGGCGCCTCGACCCGTACCGGGGCGCCGGTGGTCCAGGAGATCGTCACGCGGGCGCCCTTCACCGTGGAGCTGGCCATCGCCAGCCTGGTCATCGCCATCTCACTCGGCGTCACGGCGGGCGTCTTCGCCGCCACCCGCCGCAACACCGGCGGCGACCTCAGCGTCTCGAGCGCGGCCGTGTTCGGCGTCTCGATGCCGACCTACTGGCTGGGCCTGATGCTCGTCATCGTCTTCGCGGTCCGGCTTCGCTGGCTGCCGGCCGCCGGCGCCGACCGGGGGGCCGTATCGCTGCTGCTGCCGGCGGTCACGCTGGCGCTCTTCTCGATGGGCCTCATAGCCAGGCAGACCCGCTCCGCCATGCTCGAGGTGCTGGGCCAGGACTTCGTGCGCACGGCGAGGGCGAAGGGCGCGCCGCGCCGGGTCGTGCTGATCAGGCATGCGCTGAGGTGCGCCCTGCTGCCGATCGTCACGACGATCGGGCTGCAGTTCGGCGCCCTGCTCGGCGGAGCCGTGCTGACGGAGTCGGTCTTCGCCTGGCCGGGAATAGGCCGGCTGCTGGTCGACTCGATCTCGGCCCGCGACTATCCGGTGGTGCAGGGCGTCGTGCTGATGCTGTCGGTCGCCTTCATCGCCATCAACCTCGTCACTGACCTGGTGTACGCCTATGTCGATCCCCGTATCCGCTACAGCTGAGGCTGCGCCGGACGTCGAGCTCGCGGCCGCCGCCGAGGGCGGCAGCCGCGTCTGGGCGCGGCTGCGCCGGCACCCCAGCGCCATGGTCGGGCTGGCGATTCTCCTCTTCTACGTGGTCGCCAGCCTGCTCGGCCCGCTGGTCTTCCACTACGACCCGGTGCGGCAGAACCTGTCCGACGCCTTCCTGCCCGGCTCGGGCGCACACCCGCTGGGAACGGACGACCTGGGCCGCGACGAGCTGGTGCGGCTGCTGTACGGCGCCCGCTACACGCTGGTGCTGGGGCTGGCGGCCGTGGCGCTCGGCCTCCTGGCCGGCGTTCCCCTCGGCGCCCTGTCGGGCTACCGCGGGGGCTGGATCGACCTCCTCGCCCAGCGGCTGACCGACGTCCTGCTGGCCTTTCCCAACATCCTGCTGGCGCTCGCCCTCGTCGCGGCGCTCGGCGTCGGCCTGCAGAACGTCGTCATCGCGGTCGGCATCACGTCCATCCCGATCTTCATCCGGCTGGTCCGCGCCTCCGCGCTCAGCGTCCGAGAGCTGCCGTACGTGGAGGCGGCCAGGGCGCTGGGCGTGCCATCCGCCGTGACGCTCTTCCGGCACGTGATCCCCAACTCGCTGGCCCCGGTCATCGTCCAGGCCAGCCTGCAGCTCGGGGCGGCGATCCTCATCGCGGCCGGCCTGGGGTTCCTGGGCCTCGGCGTCCAGGCGCCGACGCCGGAATGGGGCACCATGCTGGGCTCCTCCCGCAACTACATCTTCTCGGACCCGAACCTCGCGACCTACCCGGGGCTGGCCATCTTCGGCGCCGTGCTGGCGTTCAACCTGGTGGGCGACGGCCTGCGCGACGCACTCGACCCCCGGCTGTAAGGGAGGGGGGAGCTCGTCCCCCCTTCCGCCCGCAGCCGACGCAGCTGGCGAGCTGGCCGGCGGGCTCGGGGCCGACGCCGCCCGGAGACGCCACATGCGCGTCGCGCATCGCGTCGCTCAGCGTGCGGCGGCGCCGGGTTGGGTCAGACCCGTCTCGTACGCAAAGATCACCGCCTGCACGCGGTCGCGCACGTCGAGCTTCATGAGAATCCGCTTGACGTGGGTCCTGATCGTCGACTCCTCTACGGTCAGAGCAGACGCGATCTCGCGGTTCGACAGGCCACGGGCGATCAGTCCCAGCACCTCACGCTCGCGCGGGGTGAGCCCGTCGAGCCTGACGTGATCGGCTGGCCCGGGTGTCGGCTGCCGGGCCAGGCGGTCGATGACCCGCCGGGTGACGGAGGGCGAGAGCAGCGCATCGCCAGCGGCGACGGTGTGCACCGCAGCGATCAGGTCCTCGGGCCGGGTTCGCTTCAGCAGGAAGCCCGAGGCGCCTGCGCGCAGGCTTCGGAAGATGTAGTCGTCCTCCTCAAAGGTGGTGACGATCAGAATCCTCGCGTGCGGCGCGGCGCGGGCCAGCTCGGCGGTGGCCGCGATCCCGTCCAGGTCCGGCATTCGGACGTCCATCAGCACCACGTCGGCTCGCAGCCGGACCGCCATGGCGACGGCCTCGCGTCCGTTCGCGGCCTCGCCGACGACGTGGATAGCGGGATCGCTCGCAAGCAGCTCGGCGAGCCCAGCCCTCATGAGGTCCTCGTCGTCGGCGATCAGGACCCGCGTCACCCGTCTCAGCCTCCGTACGGGATCCGGGCCAGGACGCGGAAGGCGCCGTTCTCCTCGTGGGCCTCCAGGGTGCCGCCGAGCAGCATCGCCCGCTCGCGCATGCCGATCAGCCCGTGGCCGCCCGCGGAACGTAGCTGCACGCCGTGCACCACCGGGTTGGTGACGGTGAGCTCGAGCACCACATCCCGAAAGTCCAGCTCGATCTCGGCCACGCCGACTCCGTGGCGCGCGGCGTTCGTGAGCGCCTCCTGAAGGATGCGATAGGCAGCCTGGTCGGCGTTGTGGGCGAGCGGCCGCCGATCGCCACTGCTCCGCACAGTGGCTTCGAGGCCCGCCTGCGCGTAGTGGGCAACGAGGGTGTCGAGGGAGGCCAGCCCCAATGGCATCGCGGGACCTCCTTCGGCGCAGCCGCCCTCGCGCAGAGAGTGGACAATCTGGTCGATGTCGCGTGCGGTCTGCCGCGCCACCTCCTCGATCGTCTGAAGCGCGAGCAGCGAGCGGTCGGGGCGCTCGGCGTGGCGCAGGCGGGCGGCGCCTGCCCGCACAGCGATGACGTTGATCGCGTGGCCCGCGGAATCGTGGAGGTCGCGGGCGATACGGGCCCGCTCCTCGGCGACCGCGAGGCGGCGGTCGCGCTCGGCGTCGCGCCTGGCGTGCGCAGCGCGCTCCCTGAGCTCGGCCATTTGCTCGCGGCGCAGACGCGTTCGCTCGCCGGCGAACCAGGCGACGGCCCAGCCCAGGCCGGCGTGCTGGAGCTCGAGGCGCGGAAAGCCCCCTTGCGCGGCGGCGGAGGCGGCCAAGTACGCGACGAGCAGCCCGGCCACGATGGCGGCGGTGCGCCACGTCCACGGACGCTGTCGATCGCGGCTCGACGCGAGCAGATAGAGCGCGGCCGTGGGGCCGAGGACGGGGTCGGCCGGGTAGCCGAGGCCGGCCAGCAGCACGGTCGCCGCCGCGGTCGCCGCGAACACGCCGAGCGGGAGGCGACGCCAGGCGATCAGCGGCAGCGTCGAGCCCGCCGCGAGCACGACGCCCATCGGGTGGAATCCGCCGGATCCCGGGTCAGATGGGGCGAAGCCGCCGTGCGCGAGCAGCGCCAGCGTGCCGGCCATGGTGGCGACCGCGACGCCGACGTCGACGAGCACCTCCCGGCTCGTCCGAGCCGCGAAGCGCCTCTGCACCGTGGCCGCCGCTGACATGGACCCAGCCTACGCGCGCAAGAGCGCGCTCCGAGTCCCCCCGGCGGGTGATCCATCTCGACACCATGGGGACGACGAAGATCCCCTCGCCGGGCGTTTCGCCTTCGCAGTGCACGCCGGTAGCGTGGCAGCGATGACCTACTCGACGCCGCTCTGGGTGAAGGTGTTCGGCGCCATCGTCACGCTCGTCATACTGCTGTTCGTTGCGCTCCGCTTCACCATGTTCGGCCACCATTGATGAGCATGCCGGCGCCTCTCCGCAAGTTCGTGCTTGCGGTCCATCTCACCGCGTCGATCGGCTGGATCGGCGCGGCAGCCGCGTATCTCACGCTGGTTGTGGTCGTTCTCACGAGTCAGGACGCGAGGACCGTGCGCGACGCGATCCTCGTGATGGCGTCGATCGACTGGTTCGTCATCATTCCGCTGGCTCTCGCCGCGCTGCTGACCGGGCTCGTGCTGTCGGTGGGGACGCCGTGGGGCCTGTTCCGGCACTATTGGGTGCTGTTCAGCCTGCTGCTGACCGTATTCGGCGTCTTCGTCCTGACGGAGTACTCGCTGTCGCTCCGCGGGATGGCGGTCCTGGCGGCACTGCCGGACCTCTCCAGCGCTGATCTCGCGATGCTGAAGGATCCCGGCCACCTCGTCCACACGACGGGTGGCCTGGCGCTGCTGCTCGTCGTCACGGTGCTCAACGTGTACAAGCCGCGGGGCACGACCAGGTACTGGTGGCGACGGCAGCAGGAGCGGCGGGCGGCGGCGCTGCAGAGCGAGTGACGCAGGCCCAGCCGGACCGCCGCCGAGGCGGCCTTGGTGTGGCGCTGGGAACCCCGCCGCCAGCCGGATGAACGGATCGGGATCGGCGCTCAGTCCCGCCTTCCGCCACCCCGGTCAGCGCGCCGCCGGCAGCGGCGGGAGCCAGAGCAGCTGGCCGGGCCGGATCAGGGTCCCGTGCAGGTGGTTGGCCTTCGCGATCACCTGCCAGTCGGCGCCGTTGCCGTACTCCCGCCGGGCGATGTTCCACAGGTTGTCGCCCGACACCACGCCGTGGATCGGGAGCGTGCCGACGGGCACGGGCCCGCGCGGGGTGAGCAGGAAGCCGGCGGGATCCATGCCGGTCACCTCGGTGATGTGCGAGTCGAAATGGAGGCCGCGGGCCTCGCGCACCTGGGGGAACAGCACCTCCAGCACCCCGTTCGTCCCGAGCACCACCGGCATGGTGGCCATGGTGGGCAGCGTCTTTCCGGCCAGGCCGGCGGCGAACCCGCCGATGGTGACGATCCCGGCGGGGAGGGCGGTGGACAGCGTGCCGGTCAGGATCACGGTCCCGTAGGGCTTGCCGAACCCCTGGATCACGGCCCGGTTGAACAGGTTGAAGGCGTTGGCGGTGGAGAGGGAGAGGAGCGGACGCTGGACGCTGGCATCGAACAGCTGGGCCCAGCGGGTCGAGAAGGGCACCTTTCTGATCAGCGGAAGCCTCGAGAACCAGATCCTCCCGTCCAGGACGCTGGGGACCTTCATCGCGCCGATGCGAGCTGCCATCCCGGAGGACATCACCCAGTTCTTCGACAGCAGGTCTAGCACCTCGCCGCGGGTCGGCACGCGCACCGCGCCGCCCACCACCTGGAGCCTGCTCAGCTTGAACCCGCCCTGCTGGAGCAGCTTGGCCGTCGCCGAGTCGGCGGCGACGGTGCTGCCCTCGTCGATCGCGCCCGTCCTGAGGCCGGCACTGAGACGGCTGAGCGCCCCCACCCTCGCGATCGTCCCGGGCAGAGCGAACGCCGAGCTGATGCCGCTGGCGATCAGGCTGCCCCAGAGCATCTGCTGGGCGTCGTACTTGCTCCAGCCCTTGGTCGGGTCGTTGACGGGGTTGAGGATCGCGCGCTCGGCCAGCCGGCTGACGTAGAAGATCAGGAGGTTCATGGCGAACGCCTTCCTGACTCCGTTGAGGAACAGGATGAACACCCGGAGCAGGCTCCAGAAGCGCTCCACAAGCCAGGCCACACGGACGCCCGCGACCGCCTCCTCGCCGACGTCGGCGAACGGGATCCAGGACATTCCCACGGTTATCGCGACCCAGACGAGGAGCTCCACGATCACCGAGGTGGTCGCGTCGTTGAAGTTCTTCACCTCGGCCGAGACGTCGTGCAGCGCCTTCCCCATCTGGCCGTACTTCGACGCGAGGTCCGTGACGTCCTGGCGCGTCTGCTGCCAGAACTTCTGGAACGCATCGCCCGCGGGGTCGTTCCAGTTTCCGCCCCGCCCGCCGGTGAGATTGGAACGCACTGCGCGATCCAGCTCGTCGGCGAGCGCCGTCAGCGCGCTCTGGTGGCCGTACCAGCCCTGCGAGGCACCTTCCAGTGCGTCGCAATCGCCTCCCAGGTAGCCGATGTTCGAGGCGTAGTGGAGGACGGCCTGGACCTCGCCGATGATGTCCATCCCCTCTCCTCAGTGGGCCACGCTGGCCTGGTCGGCACCGTCGTAGTTGGCGGCGGACTGGTCGAGCTGGTCGGCGATCGTGTGGGCGAGCCTGGTCAGGTCGTCGAGGCCCTTCAGCGCGTCCCCACGGGACTTGACGTAGTCCTGGTAGGGGCCGCGGGCCTCGGGCAGCTCGCCGAACGCGTTGCCTCCCAGCTGGCTCCCGGCAGTGAAGCTCTGCGTCGGGCCGGCGAACCGCTCGATCGCGGACCTGAAGGCCCTGGCGGTCGCGCGCAGCGCCTCGGGGTCCACGTAAATGTCGTAGCCGCCGGCGCCGCCCTTCTGCAGCAGCTCCTTGCCGTTTCCCATGTCGCCTCCTCGCGTTCTGCGGTTAACCGCTGATGAAGAGACTGCTGGCGGCCGGGGGAGAACACAAGGCCAACGGACGGACAATGCGGACGGATGCCGCGAGCGCTCTCGACGAGGGGAGGCGCACACCTGACCGCAGCGCCCCCGGGGCGATGGCATCCGCGGAGCTGCGCGTCCGGTGCGCCGAAGCCCACGCCGCGCCCGCCTCACGCGAAGGCGGCATGGAGCTTCTCCCACGTCCGGTCGAGGTGCTCGTTGACCACCTTGACCTCGGCCAGGACCGGCATGAAGTTTGTGTCCCCGCCCCAGCGGGGTACGACGTGCACGTGGACGTGGTCCGGGATCCCGGCCCCGGCCACCCGACCTATGTTGACCCCGACGTTGAAGCCCTCGGAGGCCATCACCTTCTCCAGCACGCGCAGCGACCGGCGCACCAGGGCCATGAGCGCCAGCGTCCGGCCATCGTCCAGGTCGACCAGGGAGCCGACGTGGGCCCGGGGCGCCACCATCAGGTGGCCGTTGTTGTACGGGAACCGGTTCATCAGCACCAGGGCCTCCTCGGCGCGGTGCACCACCAGGTTCTTCCGGTCCTCCTCGACGGGGGCCTGGCGGACCCGGCAGAACAGGCAGTCGTCGGCGGGCGGGCTGGCGATGTATTCCATGCGCCACGGCGCGTAGAGGTTGCGCATCGCCCCGACGCTAACATTTGAGATTCTCATGGCGGTGACGAAGCGTCGCGGCTACGTGCCGCAGGATATCGAGCCCAAGTGGCAGCGCCTCTGGACCGAGCGCGGCGTGATGAACGCCGACGACGGCTCGGACCGGCCCAAGTTCTACAACCTGGTCATGTTCCCCTACCCCAGCGGGGACCTCCACATGGGCCACATGCGCAACTACGTGATCGGCGACCTGTACTCCCGGTTCCAGCGGATGCGCGGCTACGAGGTCCTCGACCCCTTCGGGTGGGACGCCTTCGGCCTGCCCGCCGAGAACGCCGCCATGAAGGCCGGCATCCATCCGCGGGACTGGACCCGGGCCAACATCGCCCGCGCCAAGGAGCAGCTGGCGATGATGGGCGTGCTCTACGACTGGAGCCGCGAGGTCACCGCCTGCGGGCCCGACTACTACCGCTGGAACCAGTGGCTGTTCCTGCTGTTCTACGAGCGGGGCCTGGCCTACCGGGCCAAGGCGCCCGTCAACTGGTGCCCCGTCGACCAGACGGTGCTGGCCAACGAGCAGGTCGTCAACGGCGCCTGCTGGCGGCACCCGGACGTCCCGGTCGAGAAGCGCGACCTGGAGCAGTGGTTCCTGCGCATCACCGACTACGCCGACCGGCTGCTGGACGACCTGGAGCTGCTGGAGGACTGGCCGGAGAAGGTCCGCGTGATGCAGGCCAACTGGATCGGGCGCAGCCACGGCGTGGAGGTCGACTTCGCCGTGGAGGGCCTGGACGAGCCGCTGCGGATCTACACGACCCGGCCTGACACCCTCTTCGGCGTCACCTTCATGGTGCTGGCGCCGGAGCACCCGCTGGTCGAGCGCGTCACGACGCCCGAGCGGCGGGAGGAGGTCCGCGCCTACGTCGAGCGTGCGCGCCGGGAGACGGAGATCGAGCGGATGTCCACCGAGGGCGCCAAGACGGGCGTGCCGACGGGCGCCTACGCCGTGAACCCCCTGAACGGGGAGCGGGTCCCGATCTGGGTCGCCGACTACGTCCTGATGGGCTATGGCACCGGCGCCATCATGGCCGTGCCCGGCCATGACGAGCGCGACTACCAGTTCGCGAGGCGCTTCGGCCTGCCGGTCCGCGAGGTCATCGCGCCGCCGTCGGGCCCCCGGGGCGAGCTGAGCGAGGCCTACACGGGCCCGGGGACGATGGTCCGCTCGGGTCGGTTCGACGGCCTGGAGGGCCAGGCGGGCTTCGACGCGGTCGCCGACTTCGTGGAGCGAGAGGGCCTGGGCCGGCGCACGACGAAGTACCGTCTGCGCGACTGGCTGATCTCCCGGCAGCGCTACTGGGGCACGCCCATCCCCATGGTGCACTGCCCGGAGTGCGGCATCGTCCCGGTGCCCAGGGAGGACCTGCCGGTCCTGCTGCCGCCGACCTACCTCCGCCTGTCGGAGCAGCCCGAGTTCTACGAGACCACGTGTCCGCAGTGCGGCGGGCCCGCGCGGCGCGAGACGGACACGATGGACACGTTCATCGACTCGTCCTGGTACTTCCTGCGCTACACCAGCGCGCGCGACCAGGCCCGGCCGTTCGACACCGAGCTGGCCAACCACTGGATGGCGGTCGACCAGTACACGGGCGGCATCGAGCACGCGATACTGCACCTGCTGTACGCCCGCTTCTTCCAGAAGGTCCTGCACGACGCCGGGATGGTCGATGCGATCGAGCCGTTCACTCGCCTGTTCACGCAGGGGATGGTCACGCGCGGCGGCCAGGTCATGTCCAAGTCCCGTGGCAACGGGGTGGCGCCGGACGACCTGGTGGCCAAGGAGGGCGCGGACGCCGGCCGGATCTACGAGATGTTCATCGGCCCGCCCGACGAGGACGCCGAGTGGACGGACGAGGCGATCGCCGGTCCGGTCCGCTTCCTGCAGAAGGTGTGGCGGCTGGCGCTGGAACCCGAGAGCGTGCCGGTGACCGGCTCGGGCGGCGACCCCTCCGCGCTCCGACGGGCGGTCCACCAGGCGATCCGGCGCGTCACCGACGACTACGAGAGCTTCCGCTTCAACACGGCCGTGGCGGCGCTGATGGAGCTGGCCAACGCCATGCAGGACTACCTGGCCGCCGGCGGCGAGCGCGCGGGCGAGTGGGAGGAGGCGGTCGGGGCGCTGGTCCGGCTGCTCAACCCGATGGCCCCGCACATCGCGGAGGAGCTGTGGGAGCGGACTGGCGGCTCGGGCCTGGTCGCGGACGCCTCCTGGCCCGAGTACGACCCGGCGGCGGCTGCCGAGCAGGAGGTCACCCTGGTCGTCCAGGTCGCCGGCAGGGTGCGCGACCGCCTGCGCGTGCCGGCCGGCCTGGACCAGGC
>JBKPCH010000012.1:0-9596 GCA_046727275.1 Candidatus Dormiibacterota bacterium | reverse complement strand
GGGCACGGTACGGGCGGCGGCGGGCCCGTAGGGCGAGTTGTTGCCGGGCCAGCGGCAGGTGATCTGCGACCCGGCCTGATAGTCGAGGAGCCCGCTGCTGCCGTTGGAACCGCCGACGTAGATGCGGACGCAGTCGTTTGGACTTGGTTGGCTCGCCCCGGGCCTCTTGTCCAGGGCTGCCGCTGGCTGGACGGTGCATATGATCGCGACGAGCCCGACCAGGACGGACATGTACCGCTTAGAGCTGACAGACACCACGCACACTCCCATCGCAGCCGTAGTAGCCGTACTCGTACCACAGCGACCCCATGTCCGCGTCCTGTCGCAGCTCACCCCAGGTCACGACGTCTGCCTCATAGCTGGCGTCTCCAGCCGCAATGGGTCGGGTTGAGCCGTCGGCGAGGCGTATTACACGACTCGTCGGACCGACGAGGCGGACGGCAATGCCGTACCCCTTAGCCGTCAGGCCCTGTCTCGCCATTGCCTGCTGGAGGTCAGCCGGCACGACTACAACCTGAGTCGTCGCAATACGGGGCGGCTCGTAGACCAGTGCGCCGCCTGCCTGCTTGGCGCTGTCCAGGTCGGCCAGGTCCTGGCCGAACAGGTTGCCCATCGCACCCGGGGAGGGGTCCGCCAGGACCCCGCTCGTCAACGCCCCTCGGGCGTTGTTCTGCATCGCCCAGTAGTAGTACGCCTGCGCCAGCTGGAACGCCCGGCCCCACGTCTGGGCCGTCGCGTCGGGGATCGCGCCGTTCGTGGCGTTTCGGATCGTCGTCGGGGGCAGGTGCAGCCGGTCCGCCGTGGGCGGGCACGGGGTGAAGCCTCGCTTCGCGAGGCGGGCGCAGCGCTGGGGGTCAGCCGTGGCCTGGCCGGCCGCCGTCGGGGTCGGGCCGCCGTGGGCGTGCGGCGGCGCCGCGCCCTGACAGGCGCTCAACCCGAGTATCAGTGCAACCAGTGGCCCGCAGCGGCCCCCCAACAGCCTCATATGCGTCTCGGCAAGAGCGTAGTTTGACAGGGCGGACAAATTTCGGACAATGCGCGTCAAGTCGCCCTGACAGAACCGCCCTCACAGCTCCCGCTCGTGGCGGGGCAGCTGCAGCCTGGCGCCCGTCCGCGCCAGTCGCACGAACGCCGTGTCCGTCATCATCGCCAGCACGCGGATCGTCATCTCCAGGTCCGCGCACCCCGTGCACCCGTCCTCCCCGACCGGCAGCCCGTCGTCGCCCCGGTTGGCCAGCCGGCAGCCGCAGCCGTCGGCGTCGGGGCCCTCGGGACACACCACCCGCCGCAGCTGCTCCAGGCTCCGCATCAGCGTGGTCCGGTCGGTCGGTAAGGGGGGCGAGTCGTCCCCCCGCTCGGCCTGGCGCGCCCTGAGAAAGTAGTTGGGCGGCTTGCCGGTCCGCGCCGCGATCAGCTCGAGGACCGGCAGCGACGGTCGCGCCACACCCTGCTCGACCAGGTGGATGAAGGCCCGCGAGACCTCCTGGCCGGCCACCTGAGCGAGACTCAGCCCGCGCTCCAGGCGTGCCTGGCGGATCCGCTCCGGGATCACCGCCACGCCCCTTCCCCGCGCCCGCCTCTCGGGAACTCTCAGCGTCAGCCTCCCTGGCAACCCTCGACCATGCTACGCACGGCACCCCCGCTGCGGTCGCCGTCCGGGCGCCCCTTTCGCCGTGTGAATCCCCAGGCAACGCTTGACGGCCCTTCGGACGGTCCCTACAATCCCCCTCAACCCCCGGGCCGGTCCCGGGGGTGGAGAGAGGAGGTGGTGGGCCTTGCCGGTCCCCGGTCTGGGGGGATCCGGGTCAGGCCAGCGAGGCCCCCATCGCCTGCAGCACCGCGGCAGCCGCACCCTCGACCTACCCTGGTCCCATGCCTGAGTTCGTGCCCGCGTACCTGCGCGACGTGGGCCGGCGCATCTTCGAGGCGGCCGGCGCCCCTCCGGACATCGCGGGGCACGTCGCTGACCACCTGGTCGCCGCCAATCTCGCCGGCCACGACTCGCACGGCGTCATCCGCATCCCCTGGTACCTGGATGACGTGAGGAGGGGCTGGATCCGGCCCGACGCCAGGCCGCGACTGCTGCGCGACCAGCCGGCGGCCGCCCTGTTCAGCGGGGATTGGGGCTTCGGCCACCCGGCCGCGGTCGTGGCGATGGACGCCGCCTGCGAGCGGGCGCGCCGCTCCGGCCTCGGCGCGGCCGGGCTGCTGAGGGCCACCCACCTCGGCCGCCTGGGCACCTACACCGAGCGGGCCGCGGCCGCCGGACTGGTCGGCATGCTGTGGCTGGGCGGCCTGGGCGCGGCCCGGGCGGCCGTCCCCTACGGCGGGCGCAGCGCGATCTACGGCACCAACCCGATGTCGTTCGCCTTTCCGGGAGGCTCGGCCGGCACGCTGCTGCTCGACTACGCCACGACAACGATCGCCGGCGGCAAGGTCATGGTCGCCCGCGACACCGGCGTGCCGCTGCCCGAGGGCTACGTCGTGGACCGGGAGGGCCGGCCCAGCACCGACCCCAACGACTTCCTGGAAGGGGGCGCCCTGCTGCCGTTCGGCGCCCACAAGGGCTACGCGCTGGCGTTCTTCGCCCAGCTGCTCGGCCAGGCGCTCGTCGGCGGCGACACCACGGCCGGAGAGGGCCGCGACGACGGCCCGTTCGGCCGGGCCGGGGCGTTCTTCCTGGCCGTCGACCCCGGTCTCTTCCGCCCCGCCGAGGATGCGATCGCCGTGGCGGAGCGCTTCGCACGGGAGGCCCGGTCGGTGCCGCCGGCGCCCGGCTTCGAGCGCGTGCTCGCGCCCGGCGATCCCGAGACGCAGGCCCGGCGGGAGCGAGCCAGGGCGATCCCGCTGCCGGAGCAGACCTGGTGCGACATCGCCGCGTCGGCGGAATCGCTCGGGGTAGCGTTGTCCGCATGACCGCCCAGAACACGGGCCCCTCCGAGCAGCCTGTCGCCGTGGTCACCGGCGCGTCCTCGGGCATCGGGGCGGCGACGGCTCGCGCCCTCGCCGCCAGCGGCTTCCGGATCGTGCTCGGAGCGCGCCGCGTCGACCGGGTCCGACAGGTGGCCGAGGAGACCGGCGGCCTGGGGCTGCCCCTCGACGTGACCGAGGCGTCCAGCGTCGAGGCGTTCGCGGCCGAGGTCGAGCGGGCCGCCGGCAGGATCGACCTCCTGGTCAACAACGCCGGGCTGGCGCTCGGCCTGGACCCCGTCGACGCCATCGACGACGAGGACGTCATCAGGATGTGGGAGACGAACGTGCTGGGCCTGCTGCGCATGACGCGGGCCGCCCTGCCGCTGATCCGGCGAAGCGGCGCCGGCCACGTCATCAACATCGGCTCGGTGGCGGGCTTCGACAACTACCGGGGCGGCGCGGGCTACACGTCGACCAAGCACGCGGTGCGGGCCATCACCCAGACGCTGCGCTTGGAGCTCAACGGCGAGCCGATCCGCGTCACCGAGATCGCTCCCGGCATGACGGACACGGAGTTCGGGCAGGTGCGCTTCAAGGGGGACGAGGAGCGGGCGAGAGGCACCTACCGGGGGCTGACGCCGCTCTCGGCCGAGGACATTGCGGCGTGTGTGGCGTTCGCCGCGACGCGCCCGCCGCACGTCGACATCGACTACATGGTCGTCAGACCGGTCGCGCAGGCCGCGTCCTGGCTGGTGGCGCGCGAGTGAGCGAGGAGACCGCGATGTCCAACCCCGTCTTCGAGGTCGTCAGAACCGTGATGGCCGTGCGCGAGTACGAGGACCGGCAGATCCCGGACGACGTCCTCCGCCGCATCGTCGAGGCCGGCCGCCTCACGGCGAGCTCGGCGAACCGGCAGCCGTGGCACTTCGTCGTCGTCCGGGATCGCGACTCACTCCGGGAGCTCGGCGGCATGGTCAGGAGCGGCCCGTATATCGCTGGTGCCGGGGCCGCGGTGGTCGTCGCGTACGAGCGCGGTAGCCGGTTCGGCGTCTCCGACGCCAGCCGCGCGGTCCAGTCGATGATCCTCTCGGCGTGGGCGGACGGGGTCGGCTCGAACTGGACGGGCTTCGGCAACCTCGAGAACGTGCGCGATCAGGTGGGCTTGCCCGACACCCACGAGGTCCTCTGCGTGGTGCCCTTCGGCTACCCCAGCCGCCCGGTCAGGGGAAGGAAGCGGCGCAGGCCGCTGGCCGAGGTGGCGTCGCTCGGCCGCTACGGCAGGCCGCTAGACGGCCCAGCGTGACATCGGCCCGTGGCGCTGCTGCGGAGCCGGGCGGGGAGCGCCCGGGCGGCTCGGCACGACGTGCTCGGTCGGCAGCAGCCCGCCCACCTCCGCGGCCAGCTCCTCACGCGACTGCTCGGTGACCAGGATGGTCGGCACCGTTCGCGTCGCCGGGTCCGAGCGCAGCACCAGCAGCACCAGGGCGGGGACCGCCCAGGCCCCGAGGCAGACGAAGACCAGGTCCGGCTCCTCGGCGCCGGCGAGCTCCAGCCCGCGCTCCAGGCCTGAGGCGGGCCGGACCACGTAGCCGTCTGCGCGCAGCTTGAGTGCGTACAGGTCGGCCTGGCCGGGATCGCCCGCGATCAGGAGCGCCACGGGCGGCCCAACCGGGGCCGGCGCCGCCGGTGCCTGCCGGACGGTGCCGGCGTCCTGCCTGGTCCTGGTCGCGATCGAGCTGTTCATGGTCGTCTCCTGTCAGCCGGCCCTCTGTGAGGCCCTTGCCACATCTCAAGTTGAACAGCCCAGCCTTACGGCGACATTAACGCGGGAGCGCGCGGGCGGCCAGGCAGGCGCCCGGGGACACCGCCCGGGGGCGGGTAGGCCCGTTTCATCGCCTCGGTGCCCGTCAGGCTCTGGCCTTAATGTCCCGGATTGCGCTTGGGCCGGCGCGGTCGTAGTCTTCGGGCCCGCCCCCTTGGCAGGGTGGGGCCGACGCGGCCGGGCTCTGCGGCGGCGTTCATCGCCTCCGTGCCGTCGGGCGTTGGGCTTAATGTCCCGGATTGCTCTTCGGCCGGCGCGGTCGTAGTCTTCGGGCCCGCCCCCTTGGCAGGGTGGGGCGACGCGGCCGGGCTCTGCGGCGGCCTTCATCGCCTCGGTGTCCGTCGGGCTCTGGCCTTAATGTCCCGGATTGCGCTTGGGACGGCGCGGTCGTAGTCTTCGGGCCCGCCCCCCTGGCAGGGTGGGGCGACGCGGCCAGGCTCTGCGGCGGCCTTCATCGCCTCGTGTGCCCGTCGGGCTTGGCCTTAATGTCCCGGATTGCGCTTGGGCCGACGCGGTTGTCGTCTTCGGGCCCGCCCCCTTGGCGGGGTGGGGCCGACCCGGCCGGGGCTCTGCGGCGGCGTTCATTAAGATGGCCCCAGAGCCCGCCGGGAGGACAGCGCCGCCGGCCGGCCGGGTCGTTCGCTAAGGCGGAGCTAAGGAAGCATGCCTATCGTTGGCCACGTTGGACATCCTCGTCGTCGACGATGACCCCGCGCTTCGGGCTGCCCTGGACCGGGCGCTCAAGCTGGAGGGCTACAAGGTGTCGTTCGCACACGATGGCCGGCAGGCGCTGCAGCTGATGACGGGCGGCTCGCAGGACGCGGTCATCCTCGACCTGGGCCTGCCGCTGATGGACGGCGTCGAGGTGTGCCGGCGGGTGCGGGAGCGGGGCGACCGCACGCCGGTGCTGATGCTGACGGCCCGCGACGCGGTGACCGACCGCGTCGAGGGGCTCGACGCGGGCGCCGACGACTACCTGGTCAAGCCCTTCGCGCTGGACGAGCTGCTGGCCCGCCTCCGGGCGCTGCTGCGGCGCACGTCCGCCACGCCCAACGAGGAGATCCTCAAGTTCGGCGACGTCGTCCTGGACCTGCAGACCATGGAGGTCCGGCGGGGCCAGCGAGACCTCCAGCTGACGCGGACTGAGTTCCGCCTGCTGGAGCTGTTCATGCGCAACCCTCGCGTGGTGCTGACCCGGTCGCGCATCTTCGAGGAGGTCTGGGGCTACGACTTCGGCGCCAGCTCCAACGCCCTCGAGGTCTACGTCTCCTATCTCCGGCGGAAGCTCGAGGCCGAGGGCGAGCCCCGGCTGATCCACACCGTCCGAGGTGTTGGGTACACGCTTCGCTAGCCGCCTGAGCTTCCAGGCTCGCCTGACGCTGGTGGCCGCGGCCGCGGTGGCCATCGCGGTGATCGCAGCCACCGCCAGCATCTACGCCGTCGTCAGCAAGGTGCTGTGGGACGAGGTGAACAACAGCCTGGTGCGCCGCGTCGACGGCGCCGCGATCCAGGGCGTCGGGGAGGTCCGACCCCTCAACGGCCAGGTCTACGTGATCCAGACGCACTGGTGGGTCGTGCTGCCGCCCGACCAGGACGGCGGCACCGGTTACGGCCAGGTGGTGCGTCCCGACGGTTCGGTGAGCCTCCCCCTCGATCCCGCGGTCCAGGCCGCCGACGCATCGGCGGTCCACCTGCCCATCACCGAGCAGGACCGAACGGTTGCCGCCGGCGGAGCTCCCCCGTCCTTCCGGACGGACAGGGTGGACGGCGCCCCCGTCCGCGTCTACACCGCCGGCTTCGCCGATCCGCGGACCGGGACCTTCGCCATCGAGGTCGCGCGCCCGATCGGTGAGACGTATCGCATCCTCAACCTCCTCAGGGACTTCCTCATCGCCGTCTGCGTGGCGGGGATCGTCCTCGGGGCCCTCCTCGGCCGGCTGATCGCCCAGGCGGCGCTGGGCCCGATCGGCCGCCTGCGCGCGGCCGTCGACCACGTGACCGAGACGCGGGACATGAGCCGGCGCGTGCCGGACGAGGGCACGGACGAGCTGGGCCGGCTGGGCACGCACTTCAACCGGATGCTGGAAGCGCTCGACCAGTCGCTCCGCACCCAGCGCCAGCTCGTCGGCGACGCCTCCCACGAGCTCCGCACGCCGCTGGCCAGCCTCCGCACCAACATCGAGGTGCTGCAGCGGTCCCCGAATCTGGCCGAGCCCGATCGCGGCCGCCTGCTGCGGGACGTCGTCGCCCAGGTCGAGCAGCTGACCAGGCTCATCGGCGACCTGATCGACCTGGCCCGAGGCGACCAGCAGCCCGAGGAGCTGGAGGAGGTGCGCCTGGACTGGATCGTGGCGGCCGCCGTAGAGCGGGCCGCGATCAACTGGCCGGCCGTGCGGTTCCAGAGCAACCTGGCCGAGTCAGTCGTGGTCGGCCAGGCCGGGCGGCTCGACCGGGCCATCTCGAACTTGCTGGACAACGCGGGCAAGTGGAGCCCGGCGGGCGGCGTCGTGAACGTCAGCGTGACCGACCACGAGGTCGTGGTCCGGGACCACGGCCCAGGGATCGAGCCGGCCGACCTGCCCTACGTCTTCGACCGGTTCTGGCGCGCCCCGGCCGCGAGGTCGATGCCCGGGTCGGGCCTGGGCCTGTCGATCGTCCGGCAGGTGGCCGACTCCCACGGCGCCACGGTGTCCGCGGAGCTGCCGCAGGACGGTGGCACCCTGATGCGGCTCAAGTTCGCGGATTCTAAGCCTGCTCTAAGCCACCCGTAACGCTCCTCCAAGGGAAGGGGCGTGCAATGAGGGTGCCGCAGATGAGCGGGCGGAACCACTCCCAAGGAGGTCAGCGGAAGTTGGCGAACTTCATCGGGCCCGTCCATCGCGGCCTCCCCCCTCTCGTGCCGCCGTACGCTGAAGCCCGGCACGCCCAGGCGGGCGTGCCGGACCAGGCGTCGGCACGGCCCTCCGGGGCCGAACTGAATACCGAAATCCTCCCTCTCTCACTGGTTGCCGCGTCCGGCCACTCGGCCGGCGCGGCGGCCAACCCCCTTCCAGGACGTCGCTGACGGTGTCCGTAGCGCCCTTCAGCGGAGTCCGGAGGGCGACCCTCGCCGACGTGGCGGCCGTGGCCCGGCTCGCGGCCCTCGCCATCCGGGAGGCGCTGCCCGACGGAGCGCCGGTGGAGGACCCCATCGAGCTCTCCGCGCCGGAGATCGCGCTGCGGCTGCTGGAGGACCTGGACGACGGCAACCTGGTGTACGTGGCCGAGCGGGACGGCCGCATCATCGGCTTCGCCCAGGTGACCGGGCTGATGGTCGGCGACGGCGGCCACCTGGTCGAGCTGCGCAACCTGTACGTCGTGTCGGAGCACCGGAACCGGGGCATCGGCAGGCGGCTGCTCTCGCTCGTGGTAAGCGACCTCCGCAAGCGCGCCAACGCTCCCACGCTGCGGGCCTGGGCGCCGGCCGGGGCCCCCGCCGCGGGGTTCCTGGAGGCGACGGGCGGCGCGGTCGTCCGCCAGCGCTGGAAGGTGGGCCCCGGCGAGACGGCCGTCCGCGGCGTGGTCTACGGCTGGAGGGCCATGCCCGTCGCCACCGCGGCGCCGCGCGGCCACGCGCTTGCATAGACGAGACCTCACCCCCCTTCGAAACCCTCCCTCCTGGCTGGGGGAGGGTTTTCTTTCAGGGGGCGGCCTCGAGATCGACGCCGGCCGGGACGACGCGGATGCCGGCCTCGCCCATCAGCACCGCAGCCGCCTGCTCGGGGTCGAGGATCGTGCCGGCCAGGTCGTCCAGCGTGGCCCGGATGCCGCCCGTCGCGCACCCCCGCAGGTCGGCGCCCCGCAGCCGCGAGCCGGCCAGCACCGCTCCCGTCAGGTCGCACTCGCTGAAGACGGCCCCCGGCAGCTCACAGCCCATCAGGCTGGCGTCAGTGAGCTGGCAGCCGTGCAGCCGGGCGGCGTCCAGCCTGCAGCGGTCCAGCTGGAGGTAGCGACCGAGGCACCCGTCGAAGGCGACGTCCACGCCGCGGCTGCTGGCCAGCCGGAAGCCGGTCAGCCGGCAGCGCTCGAACACCACCTCGTCCAGCCGGCACCGCTCCCACTCGGCGTTGGAGAGGTCGCAGTCGGTCAGCCGGCAGCCCTGCAGCTCGGCGGCCCGCAGCCGGCTGCCGGCCAGGCTGACGCCGCGCAGGTGCAGCCCCTCGTGGGTCTCGCCGTCCTCAAGCCTCACGGGCCACCTTCAGCAGCCACTCGAGAGCGCCCCGCAGGTACGGCCGCTGCAGCACGACCAGCGTCAGGAGGACGTGGCCGTCCACCACCCGGGCATTCCACCACCGCCACTTCCGCAGATCGGGCTGGAACCAGTACGTCCAGGCCCTCAGGGACCACCTGTCCAGCACGCAGTCTCGGACCTCCGCGTCGTCGACGGCCGCGGCCGTGAACCAGCCCGGCAGCAGCCGAGCCCACTCGTCGACGGGCGGCCACCCGCCGGCTCCGCCGGCCCTGGCCAGCACGATCTCCAGCACCTCTCGCACGCGGCCGAGCATCGCCTCGTCGCCCGGCGCCTCCAGGGTGTCCGTCTCGCCCGGCGGGACCTGGCCGTCGGCCCCCTCCCTGACCCGCCTGAGCTCTTCGGCCGATGTCACGGCGTCCCATTATCGAGTCCCGGAGGGCAGCCTCCCTGGCTACCCTTCTGCCCCATGAGGTCCGGCGCCCTGACGGTCCTGGCTGCGGCCGCCCTGCTGGTGGCCGCCTGCGGCGACAGCACGCCTCCGTCCGGCGCCCCGGCGGGGACGCTGACCACCCCGGCCGCGGCCCCGTCGCCAGCGGCGGCGCCGCCGACCGCGCCGCCGACGGTCGCGGC
>JBKPCH010000011.1:0-10621 GCA_046727275.1 Candidatus Dormiibacterota bacterium | reverse complement strand
TGCGGATCCACTGCGCGCCGCGCAGCGCCGTGGGGATGGCGGTCAGCGTGTAGGTGCGGTCCCCGTACTGCGCGTTGCCCACCGCCAGGTTCGTCTGCAGCGACCAGTGGCTGGCGTTGGCCGGGTCGGCCACCGTCAGCCTGCTGATGGTGAGCCCGCCGCCGCCCCCCGTCAGCGTGACCTGCGTGCTGGCCGGGTGCGTGGCGAACGAGTCGGCGCCGCTGATGCCGACGGTGTAGGTGCCGGGCGCCGCCGCCGGGTCGGTGGAGACGACCATCGTCGAGTCGCTGCCCGGGGCGACCGGGTTGGGGCTGAACGAGACGCCGGTCACGCCCGGCTGGCCGGCGGCCGCGCTCAGCGTGACGGCGTCCGGGGAGCCGCTCACGACGGACGTGTGCACGGTGTAGGTCGCCGTCGCCCCGGCGGCCACCGTCTGGCCGGTCGGGGTGATGCCGAGCGAGAAGTCGGCGCCGCCGCTCGAAGCCGCGTGGGCGCGGAGCAGGACGGTGCCGTGCGCGGGCACCGGGGCGCTGATCGCCCCGGTGGTCTGGCTCGTGGCCTTGGACCAGAGGTTGGTCAGCGTGTAGGAGCTGGCCGAGGGCAGGCCGACCGCCGAGGCGGTCGTGCTGATGGTCCCCGCCGCGTCCGTCTCGTTGTACAGGGCCACCGCCACGTCGCCGCCGCTCAGCGGCTTGGCCAGCACTCGCAGGCCGCCGCTGTTGGCGACCTGGGCGCCCTGCTTGCCGCGCGTGTCCTGGTCCACCGCGATCACGTCCGCGTTGAGCAGGATGCTCATGGTCGTCGAGCTGGCCCCGGCCAGCTTCGTCCCGATCAGCAGCGGCGCCGCCATCTCCGCCCACATGCTGAAGTGGGTCTGCTGCTCGGTGGTGGTCAGCGCGGGCGAGCCCGTCGGCGGCGGATTGCCGATCTCCAGCATGTCGGGGTCGTTCCAGGCTCCGGGGCCGGCGGCCGGGCCGTCGGGGATGTTCCTGGAGATGATCGACTTGATGCTGGACCAGGTGGAGTGGATGTCGCCGGTGGTCCGCCAGAGGTTGCCGACGGGGCCCGACCAGGACGACGGGTTGCCGGCGAAGTCGCCCTTCTCGCACAGGGAGTAGACGATCGGCCGGCCGCTGGCGGCCAGGGCGTCGCGCATGGCCCGGTAGCGGGCCATCGTGGCGCTGGCGTTGCGGCCGCTGGTGGGCACGTTGCAGTCGTCGTACTTGAGGTAGTCGACGCCCCAGGACGCCCACGTCTTCGCGTCCTGGACCTCGTGGCCCAGGCTGCCCGGGAAGCCGCTGCTGGAGCAGGTGTGGGTGCCCGAGTCGCCGTAGATGCCCAGCTTCAGGCCCTTCGAGTGGACGTAGTCGGCGGTGCCCTTGATGCCGTCCGGGAACTTCGTGAAGTTGGGCACCAGGTTGCCGCTGCTGTCGCGGCTGCCCTGGGCCCAGCAGTCGTCGATGTTGACGTACTGGTAGCCGGCGGCCTTCAGGCCGGAGCTGACGAAGATGTCGGCCGTCTGCTTGATGAAGGCCTCGTTCACCCCGCAGTGGACGGCGTTCCAGTCGTTGAAGCCCATCGGCGGGGTCAGGGCCAGCCCGTTGTCGAGGGCCGAGGCCGGGGGGGCCGAGCCCAGGGACGCCAGCGCGGCGAACGTGAGGGCGAGGCACCCGGAGGAGAGACCCGCGAGGGTCGCACGAAGTCTGCGCACTGACGTCCTCCCAGCTACATCCGGTTACGTATAATCAGTATGTTCGCACGCTGGCGCCTGGCGTGCGCGTCGAGGGGGGAGATGAGGAGGCTGGCCCGAGCCCTGGTGCGTGGTCCGCCGCGGCCGCCGGCGTCCGACGACGTGCCGGGGGCCCGATGAGCCCCGCGGCTTGGCCCGATCAAAGGAGGCCAGCATCATGGCGAAGGCACCTGTCGCGCCGGGACTCGCGACCTGGTTCTGCTGTGGCCGCCCCAGCGGGGGCACCTGCCCGACCCCGAACACCACCGGGGCCTGCGGCACCTGCCAGAACCGCGTCCACGGCTGCGCCTGGCCCAACATCTCGGCCGCCTGCCTGGCATTCGACCAGCCGGGCGCCTGTGGGGTCCACCCCGCCCGCCTGCCCTGCGGGCACCGCCTCACCGTCGTCAACCGCTGCAGCGGCCGCGCGGTCGGCGTCACCATCGTGGACTGCGGCCCGCAGACCAACCTCTTCTGCCACACGACGCACTGCTGTGGCACGACGTGTGGCTCCAACCGGATCGTAGACCTGACGCCCGCGGCGTTCAGCGCCATCGCCAACCTGGCGGTCGGCGTGCTGCCGGCGGCCGTCAGATGAGGAGAGGGAGCGGGAGATGAACGACCGGATGCACCGCCGCCAGTTCCTGGCGGCCGCGACCCTGGGGAGCGCCGGCGTCGTCAGCGCCTCGGCGCTCGGCGCCGTGCTGCCGGAGACGGCGCTGGCCGAGGCGCTCCCCGTGGACCAGCCCGACCCGGATTTCCTGGAGGGCCAGGTCATCTCGATCGAGGGCGGCTCGCTGGTCGTGCTGAGCGGCGACCTGCTGCTGCGCCGGGTCCTCGCCTCCAGCGGCACGGAGGTCTGGAAGATCCGGGACACGACCCTCGACGACGTCCGGGTCGGCGACGGCGTCTTCGTCAGGGGCACGCCGCTGAAAGACGGGTCGTTCGCGGCCCACAACATCTGGGCGAACATCGTCAACGTCCACTTCGAGGTGGCCGGCGTGGAGCCGGACCGGTTCCACCTGGACCACGGAGGCGAGCGCTGGGTCGGCCACCTTCACCCCGACACGGTGGCCCGGCACAGCCTGCGGGCGCCCACCCGCGACATGTCCGGCGTCCAGGCGGGCAGCCACGTTCAGGTCGTCGGCGCGTGGCGGCCCGGCACCAACGAGATCGACGTCAGCACGGTGTTCGCGTGACGGCGACGACGCCGCGGCGCCGCTGAGGCGATGATCCGGCCGCCAGGCTGGCGGCCTGGGGCCTGCCGGCGGAGACGATCGGCGCGATCGTCGCCGGCGCCAAGCGGTCGGCGCCGTACCGGAGCTTCCGCCCGCAGCTGGTGGGGGTCTGCCCGGTCGACGTGTGGGTGGAGGGCGACCACGGGTTCGTCCAGTTCGACCTGGACCAGGACCGGCGGGCGGGCGGCCGCCCGGGCTGGCTGGTGTTCGGCGTGCGGCTCGCCGACGGCAGCCTGGTGGCCGCCAAGGTCATGGACCCCGGGCCGGGCGAGATGGAGCTGACGATCTCCGACCTGCTCACCTGAGCGGGGAGAGCGAGGGCGCGCCGCGCGTCCTCGCTCTCCGGCGGGCCGGCCCGGCCGGCCGTCCTTGACGCGCCCCGCGGGCGCCGGTAGGCTACTGCACTCGTGCCCGAGGGGTGACGGCGGCGCCGTGCGCCGCCGGTGCGGGCCGATGGGAAAGGGGGTAGTCCGTGCCGCGGATATGGGGCAGCCTGGTCGTGTTCGCCTTCGCCGCGATGGCCGCGTTCGCGGTCGGCGGTCCGGGGGTAGCGAAGCGAGTCGCCTTCGTCACCAGCCACGCGGGCGCCGCTCCCGCGGCTGCCGCCGGCCAGCGCCAGGGCCAGGAGGCCCAGGCCGGCTCACAGCGCTTCCCGGCACGCGATTCGCGTGGCCCGGTCATCGGCGCCGGAGTCCAGCAGGGCCCGGGGCAGACGCCGGCCCCCGCTCCGACGCCCCGGCCGGGCCAGCCCCCCTTCCCCACCTCGGCCGGCTCGCGGACGCCGGCGCCCGTGCCGGCCGGCGGCTCCCCGGCCGAGCAGCAGATCGCCAGGGCCGTCTTCCAGGCCATCAACGACGACCGGGCCGCCGCCGGCCGGCCGCCGCTGGCGTGGAACGCCGGGCTCGGGCGCAGCGCCCGGCAGCACGACCTGGCGATGGCAGGGGCGAACACCCTCTCTCACCAGCTGCCCGGCGAGGCCCCCTTCGGGACGCGAGAAAGCCAGCAGGGCGTCGCCTGGTCGTGGGCCGGTGAGAACTGCGGCTACACCAGCGATCGCACGACCGCCGGCGCGCTGGGCATCCACCGGGCGATGATGGCCGAGCAGCCGCCCAACGACGGGCACCGGCAGAACATCCTCACCACCTCCGGCAACCAGGTCGGCGTGGACGTGGTGCTGGACAGCGCGCACGGACGGCTCTGGCTGACCGAGGACTTCGCCAGGATCTGAGCGCGGCGATGCCAGGACGGCTCCGCGAGTGGCATCCTGGACGGGCTCGACGGCGACGCACAGCACGCACAGCGAGAGGAGGTCAAGCCCATGCGCGAATGGCTCGGTGCACCACGCTCGGCGAGGCGGTTCCTGGTGGCGCTCGGCGCCGGCCTGGCCGGCCTCGGCTGCCTGGGCCTGGCGCCGGTGCTCCCGGCGGTGGCGAGCGGCCACTCCGGCGAGGCCGAGCTCCATCCCTTCACGATCACCAGCCCCGACTTCCGGGACGACCGGCCCCTGCCCGTGAGCGCCATGGCGAACGCCCCGGCGTTCGGCTGCAGCGGCCAGAACCAGGCCCCGACGCTGCGCTGGACCAACGTCCCGGCCGGCACCAGGAGCTTCGCCTTCACGATGAACGACGTCGACGCGCCGGTGGCCGGCGGCTTCCACCACTGGATCGTCTACAACATCCCGGCCTCGGTCCACGAGCTGGCCGGGCACGGACAGAACCGGTTCACGGAGGGGACGACCAGCCTGGGCACGACCGGCTACTTCGGACCCTGCCCGCCGCCGACGGGCCAGATCCACCACTACATCTTCACGGTCCACGCCCTGTCGGTGGACAACGTGCCCGGTGCCGCCCTGACGTTCGAGCAGCTGCTGCAGGCGATCGCCCCCGATGTGGTGGGCGCGACCAGCCTCATCGGCACCTTCCGGCGGCCGCTGGACGAGGGGGACTGACCGACCGGCGGGCTCTTCAGGCCTCGGGCTGGTACGGGTGAGGGACCTCTTCCGGCAGCTCGTACCAGCTCAGCCTCTATCACAGGCGGATCGTGGAGGCGGTGGAGCGGCGCCCGGCGTCAAGTTCTGCAGCGTGGTCGGCGAGATCCTGGCGGACATGGCCGAGCGGGGCTCGACGCGCCCCGACACCGGTCTGTTCCGCCTCGACCGCTTCTCCCCGGAATGGACGCCGGCCGCGACGCCCTCGTAGCGTTCCTGCGCCACCCGCGCTACGAGGTCGTGCCGCTGGCCGGGATCGCCGAGCTGGTCGCGGCCCACGTGGCGAGGGGGGTGCGGCTGACCGTCACCGCCTCGCCGGCGCGGGGCCTGGACGCCACGATCGCCACCGCCGGGCGACTGGCGGCGGAGGGGTTCCGGGTCGTGCCCCACCTTGCCGCGCGGCAGGTCACGGGCGAGGCCCACCTGGGCGAGGTGGTCGCGCGGCTGGCCGCGCTGGGCGTGGACGACGTGTTCGTGATCGCCGGCGACCAGCCCGAGCCCGCCGGCCCGTTCCCGGACGCGCTGTCGCTTCTGGAGGCCATGAGCGCCGCCGGCCACCCGTTCCGGGAGGTCGGCATCGCCGGCTACCCGGAGGGCCACCCGTTCCTCCCGGACGAGGTGACGGTGCAGGCGATGCGGGACAAGCGCCCCTACGCGACCTATATCGTGAGCAACATCTGCTTCGACGCCGGCCGCATCCGGCGCTGGGCGGAACGCGTGCGCCAGCAAGGGGTTGCGCTGCCCATCCACGCCGGCGTTCCCGGCCTGGTCGACTGGTCGCGGCTGCTGCGCGTCTCGACGAGGATCGGCCTGGGCGAGTCGGCGCGGTACCTGCGCTGGCACCCCAGCCGGCTTCTGCGTCTGGCGCTGCCCGGCTTCTACCGCCCGGACCGGCTGGTCGCCTCGGTCGCCGCCGGAGCGGCCGGGCTGGGGATCGCCGGGCTGCACGTGTTCACGTTCAACGAGGTGGCGCGCACGGAGCGCTGGCGGCGGGAGCTGCTGGACCGGCTGGAGGGCTGACGGGCGCTACAGCCGCGCCTCGGTGCCGGGGAAGTGCTCCAGCCCCCACGCCCCGATCGCGTGGAGCACGGGCGCCAGCTGGCGGCCCTTCGCCGTGAGGCGGTACTCCGCCCGCGGCGGGTGCTGGCTGTAGAGCTCGCTGCTCACGATCCCCTCGCGCTCCAGCCGGCGGACCCGGTCGGCCAGCACGTTGGTCGGGATCCGCTCCGGCGACGCCAGGAACTCGCCGAACCGCGTCTTGCCCATCAGCAGGTCGCGCACGACCAGCAGCGTCCAGCGGTCGCCGATGACGTCCAGCGAGCAAGCGATCGGGCACGTGGACCTCCGGTCCCCCTCCCCTCTCTTCCGCGAGCCTTCGGGGCCGTCGTCTGTAGCTTTCAATACGCAATATGCTACGCTCCTGCCAGTCACTTGCAAACTACAATTAAGTCCGCCGCCCGACCGGCGCGCAGCCAGCTGCTGCTGGAGGCCCCGATCCTGCCCACCCTCCTGCGCCTGGCCGCGCCCAACGTGGTGGTGCTGACTGTCACGGTGCTGTCGAGCTCCCTGGACGCCTTCTTCGTCGGGCGCCTGGGCGCGGCCGCCCTGGCGGGCGTCTCCCTGGTCTTCCCGGCCTGGATGCTGATGGTCACGATGTCCGCCGGCGGCATCGGCGGCGGGATCGCCTCGGCCGTCGCGCGGGCGCTGGGCGCCCGGCGCAGGTCCGACGCCGACGACCTGGTCGTGCACGCCCTGGTCATCGCGCTGGTGATGTCGGCCGCCTTCACGGGCGCGCTCCTGACCGGCGGCCCCGCCCTGTTCCGGGCCATGGGCGGCAGCGGCGGCGCTCTCACGGCCGCGATCACCTACGCGGACGTCGTCTTCAAGGGCGCGGTCGCCGTCTGGCTGGTCGCCGCGCTCTCGGCGGCGCTGCGGGGCGCCGGCCAGATGACGCTGCCCGCCGCCGTCGTGGTGGGCGGCGAGTTGCTGCACGTGGCGCTCGCCCCCTGCCTGGTCTTCGGCCTGGGCCCGTTCCCGGCGCTGGGCGTCGCCGGCGCAGGCGCCTCCCTCGTGACCTCGTACTCGCTGCGCGCCCTGGCCCTGCTGGCCTGCGTGCTGTCGGGCCGGACGGCGGTGCGGCTGCCGGCCGGCGCTCCGCGGCTGCGCCCGTCGCTCTTCTGGGACGTGCTGCGGGTCGGCCTGCCCGGCTCCCTCAACACGGTCCTGACCAGCCTGAACGTGGTCGCGATCACCGGCCTGGTCGGCGGCTTCGGGACGCTGGCCCTGGCCGGGTACGGGGTCGGCGCCCGCCTCGAGTACCTCCAGATCCCGCTCGTCTTCGGCTTCGGCACGGCGCTGGTCACGATGGTCGGCACGAACGTGGGCGCGGGCGCCCTCGGCCGCGCCCGCCGGGCCACCTGGCTGGGCGCCCTGCTGGCGGCGGGGGTCACCGAGACCGTCGGGCTCGCGGCCGCGCTCGCCCCCTGGGCGTGGATCGGGCTGTTCAGCGCCAGGCCGGAGGTCCTCGCGGCCGGCGGGACGTACCTGCGGATCGTGGGCCCGCTGTATGGCCTGCTCGGGTCGGGCCTGGCGCTCTACTTCGCCGCGCAGGGCCTCGGCCGGGTGGGCTGGCCCGTCGCGGTCGGTGCCGCCCGCTTCGCCATCGCGGTGGGCGGCGCCTGGGTGGCGACGAGATGGCTCGGAGCCGGGCTGCCCGGCGTCTTCGCGGCGGTCGCGCTGAGCCTGCTCGTCTACGGCTCGGCGATGGCGTTCACCGCCGGCGCGCTCCTGCGTCGGCGCTGAATCGGAAGTCGGAAGGAGGAGACGCGATGCTGGACTCGAGACGGCAGCGGCCGGCGGCGCGGTGGCGGGAGATCGACGCGCTGGAGCAGGTGGTGGGCTGGCCCGGGGCGGAGCCCCGCGTCGCGCTGGTCCTGGCCAACGCGCTCATCGCGGCCCGCGCGGACGAGCGGGGCCGCGACCTGTTCGGCGAGCTGGCGGCCGGGCATCCCGACCGGCCCCTGTACCTCGCGCTCGCGAGCCTGTTCACGGCGCGGGCGGCGCGGCGCCTGCCCCCGGAGGAGGCGGTCGCCGCGGTCGAGGAGGCGGTCAGCGGGCTCGACCGGGCGGTGGCCCGCGAGCCGGGGCTGACCACGTACCTGCGGGGCCAGGTGCTGGCCGAGCTGCCGGCGGGGTTCGGCAGGGCCGAGGCGGCCGTGGCCGACCTGGAGTGGGTCCGCGCGAACCGGGACAGCTTCCCGCCGGGCCTCCAGCGCGCCGTCCTCCGGTCCCTGGCCCGGGCGTACGCCACGCTGGGACGGGACGAGGAGTCGCGCCGGGCCCTGGAGCGCTCGGGACACGCCTGTCTCGACGGCGACGAGCCCCTGATCGTGGCCGACTTCTGGCGCACGGCCCGGGACGGCTTCCACTTCGGGCCGCCGCGGCTGCTGCAGTTCGCCCCGGGCGTCCTCGTCGCCCAGGGCTACGACTTCGCCGACTTCGCCTTCGTCTCGACGGACGCGGGGATCGTCGCCATCGACGCCGGCACGACGCCCCGCAACGTCCGGGCGGCGCTGGCCGCGCTGCGGGAGGTCACCGACCAGCCGATCACCCACGTGATCCTCACGCACGCCCACTGGGACCACATCGGCGGCCTGGAGGCGCTGGCGGGCACGGGCACGGAGGTGATCGCCCAGGCGCGGTTCCCGGAGGAGCTGGCCCTGGTGAACGCGACGGCGGCTCCGCACAGCGAGTTCTTCGGCACGGACGCCCCGCCCCCGCCTCTGCCCGACGTGAGGCCCGACCGCCTGGTGCCGGCGCCGGAGACGCTGACGATCGGCGGCGTCGAGTTCGCGCTGTACCCGGTGGCGGGGGGCGAGACGGTGGACGGCCTGCTGGTGCACCTGCCGGACCGGGGCCTGCTGTTCGCGGGTGACGTCCTGATGCCGTACCTGGGCGCGCCCTTCCTGCCCGAGGGCTCGGCGGAGGGCCTGTTCGAGACGATCGAGCTGATCCTGCGGCTGGGGCCGCTGGCGCTGGTGCAGGGCCACACGGGGCTCACGGACCTGTTCACCGTGGAGATGCTGCCGGGGTACGAGGCGGCCCTCCGCGAACTGCACGGGCTGGTCCTGGACGCGATCCGCTCGGGCGAGGGCCTGACCGCGATCCTGGAGCGCAACCACCTGCCCGAGGTCCTGCGCGACCACCCGGCGGCGGCGCTCCCGTACCTGGTGACGCGCGACAACTTCATCGACCGCGTCCACCGGCAGCGGACCGGCTACTGGCAGCCCGGCTGGGAAGGCCTGGAGCACGTCTCCGACCGCGAGTGGGCGGCGGCGCTCGACCTCCTGGCCGGCGGCCGCGAGGAGGCGTTCGCCGCCGCCGCCGGCACGCTGCTGGAGAGCGCCGGCTACCCCATGGCGCTCCGGCTGGCCGACCTCGGCCTCGCGGCGCACCCGGAGTCGCAGACCCTGGCCGGCCTGCGCCACCAGGCGCTCGACCGGCTGCGCGAGCGGCACCAGCAGCTCAACCCTTTCAAGTTCATCGCGTACTCGAGCCTGGCGGGGGCGGAGGTGCCGCCGGCGGGGTGAGGGTCCGGCGGCGGCGGGCACATATCGGCACACTTGGCGGCCGTGCCCGCCGTCTACTACCGCGATCCTGCCGGGCGGGAGCCCGTAAACGACTTCATCGACGCGCTGCCGGCGTGTGTACAGGAGGAGCTCGATCGGACGATCGAGCTCCTCAACCGGCTGCGACCAACCGATCCGCCACTCCCCTTTCCGCACAGCTCACAGCTCGAGGGCCAACTGCGGGAGTTGCGCTGCCACTTCGGTCGGAAGCTCTACCGCATCCTCTACCAGCGGTCCGACAACCTCTTCGTCCTGCTCCACGCCTTCGAGAAGCGTTCCCGCACCGTGAATGAGGCGGACCTCCGAATCGCATGGGCCCGGTGGGCCGACTTCAAGGCCCGGATGGACGCCGACGTGCGGCGTCCACCGAGGGCGGTGGGCCACGACGCGCCGTAGGTGCATGTGATCGGCTTATCAGATTTGATAAGCTGATCCCATGGCGCACGACGACTCAGTAGTCAGCCCGATCGGCACACCCGTGGAGGCAGCGAGCCAGCGGCGGGCGGCCCGCAGCGAGGCCTACCGCGCCCAGCGTGCGGCTCGCGAGGGTTACCGCGAGGTGGCCTGGCTGCTGATCAGGTACCGCATGGACCACGATCTGACCCAGCAGCAGCTGGCGGACCTCGTCGGAACCAGCCACTCCCAGATCTCCCGGATCGAGAGCGGCCGGCACAGCACGAACGTGGACACGCTGCTCAGGATCGCCCGCGCGCTGGACCTCAAGCTGCTGATCGGGTTCGAGAGCGCCGGGGACGACGGTCCGTCCAGCCGGCACCTCGTGTCGCTGACCTGACGCCGCCTCAGGGGGTGAGGAGCCGAACCCGCGAATCCACACCTCGCCAGCGGGGGTCCAGCGTCAGGATTTGATCGGCCGCAACCTGCATGGCCGTAGCCAGGATGAGCGCGTCCGGGAGCTTGAGCTGCCTCGTCGCCCGGAGTTGAGCCGCTCGGCAGGCGATCTCGCGAGTCACGTCCACGAGGCCGCCGAGGGCGGTCAGGGCGGCCTCGGCCCGCTGACCGTCCCGCCGGCTGCGCCGAT
>JBKPCH010000010.1:0-7414 GCA_046727275.1 Candidatus Dormiibacterota bacterium | reverse complement strand
GTCGCGACCAGGGCGCGCGCCTCGTCCTGGCGGGCGTCGGGCGCCTGCCACGCCGGCTCCTCCGCCCGCGCCCGCCACTCGGACCAGCCCACGGCGCGGGCGAGCGCCCGGGCCGCGTCCTCCGGGAAGGCGTAGACGGGGATGCGCCGGCCGTCCGCCCCGGCGGGCGCGGCCTCGCCGCCCATGAGCACGCTGACGAGGGGCGTACCGTCCTCGAGCCCCTGGTGCGCCCGGCCGATCGCGGCCGCGACCTCGGCCGGCGAGGTGGCCAGCGGCGGGATGAACAGGACCACCACCGCGTCCACCTCGCCGCTCCCGGCCACGGCGCGGATGGTCCGCTCGTAGTCCGCCGGGCTGGCGCTCGCGATCATGTCGATCGGGTTCGAGGTGGACGCCTCGCCGGGCAGGAAGCCGGCCAGCGCCGCCCGGGTGGCCGGGGACAGCTCCGGCACCTCCAGGCCCTGGGCCCCGCAGGCGTCCGCGCACATGATGCCCAGGCCGCCCGCGTTCGTGACGATGCCGACGCGCCGGCCGGCGGGCGCGCCCTGGCTGGCCAGGAGCGAGGCCACGTCGAACAGCTCGCCCAGCGTGTCGGCCCTCACCACTCCGGACTGGGCGAACAGCGCATCGACGGTGGCGTCGGAGGCGGCCAGCAAGGCGCCGGTGTGGGACGACGTGGCGCGGGCCCCCGCCGCGGTGCGGCCGCTCTTGACGGCGAGGATCGGCTTCGTCCGGCCCACCCGCCTGGCGACCCGGGAGAACCGGCGAGGGTTGCCGAACGACTCCAGGTACAGCAGCACCAGGTCGGTCTGCTCGTCCGACTCCCAGTACTCCAGCAGGTCGTTGCCGGAGATGTCGGCCTTGTTGCCCACGGAGACGAACGCGGACAGGCCCAGGCCGATGCGGCGGGCGTGGTCGATGACGGCCAGCCCCAGCGCACCGCTCTGCGACATGAAGCCGATGCGGCCGGCCGGCGGGACGCCGGGAGCGAAGGTGGCGTCCAGGCTGCAGTGCGGGGACGTGCTGAGGATGCCCATGCAGTTGGGGCCGATCAGGCGCATCCCGGAGCGCCGGCAGACCTCGAGCAGCTCAGCCTGCCGGGGGCGTCCCTCCGGGCCGGCCTCGGCGAATCCCGCCGAGATGACCACCAGTGCGCCCACGCCCTTCAAGGCGCAGGCCCTCGCGGCGTCGACCACGGCGGCGGCGGGGACAACGATCACCGCCAGGTCGACCGGGCCCGGCACCTGCCGCACGTCGGGGTAGGCCAGCACGGACTGCACGACCGGGTGGGGGCTGATCGGGTAGACGGGGCCCGGGAAGCCGGACGCCAGGAGGTTGTGGAACACCTCGCCGCCGATGCTGCCGCGCCGGCGGGACGCCCCGATCACCGCGATGGAGCGCGGCTCGAAGAACCGCTTCAGCGCCGCCACGGCGCTGATCTGCTCGCGGCGCGCGAAGTGCTCCCTGGCCTCCTCGCTGAGCTGGGTCGGGAAGGCGACCTGCATGACGCCGAACGAGGAGCGCACGCTGACCGGGAAGCCGCTCTCGCGGAAGACAGAGAGCATCCGGTGGTTGTCGGGCATCATCTCGGCCGTGAACGTCGTGATGCCGGCGGCCGACGCGGCGGCGGCCAGATGGCCCAGCAGGATGGTGCCCAGGCCCAGGCCCTGCAGAGGGTCGGCGACGGTCAGAGCGACCTCGGCCTGGCCCGGCTTCTCCAGCGCGTAGTAGCCGTGGCCCACGATCTCGCGGGCGTCCCCGCGCAGCGCCACCAGGCTGTGGCGGTCGTGGTAGTCGACGTCCACGAAGCGGTCGGCGGCCCACGACACGTCCTTGACCAGGCTGAAGAACCGGAACAGGCGCGACTCCGGCGAGAGGCCCTGCAGGAAGCGCTCCAGCGCGTCCCGGTCGTCCGGCAGCACCGCCCTGACGCGCACGGTCGAGCCGTCGCGGAGCACGACGTCCACGTCCTCGAAGGCGCGCGGCCGGGCCCCCTGCCCTGTCTCCATGGCTCCAGCCTATTGCGCCTGAAGCGCCTCCGGGCAGGGCCGATCGGCACTGGTGGAGCCGGCCTCCAAGGCCCATGCTGCCCTCATGTACATCAGGCACGACGTGCCCATCGACCAGCCGGCGCGCAGCGTCCGGCGGGAGCTGCTGGAACCGCCCGAGCGGTGGCTGCCGGCCTCGGTGGCGAGCCCGCTCGGCGAGCGCCGCCACCTCGCCCGCGTCGGCTTCAGGGCGGCCGCGGCGCGGGTCAGCAAGCAGGTCGAGCTGAGCGTCGGCGCGCCAGACGTCCAGGGCGACTGGCTGCTGGTGCCCGTCACCTGGCGGGCCACCGGCCCCAGGCAGCTCTTCCCGGCCCTCGACGGCAAGCTGACGGTCCAGCCGCTGGGGCCGCACTCGTCGGTCCTCTGGATGGGCGCCATGTACACGCCGCCGCTGGGCGCCGTGGGGCGCCAGCTGAACGAGGTGGCCCTGCACAACGTCGCCAGCGCCACGGTCCAGGACTTCGTCGAGGGCGTCGCGGCCCGGCTCGCCGAGCTCGCCGCGAACCGGACCGGCTGAGCCGGGCGGGCCCGTCGCGATCCGGGTCGGCACCATCCTGATGCTTGCCTACGGCGGCACGTTCGGCGGGCCCGGCGGAAAGGACTTCGTCCCGACGCCGGCGCCGGCCTGAGGGCCGGCGGATCTCGGGCGCGCACGCGCGCCCGGTACGCGTCAGTATCAAGGACATACCGGCCGGCGCGGCCGGGACCTTGGGAGGGACTGGCGTGAGGGTCGGACTCGTGCTGGGCGGAGGCGGCGTACGCGGCGCGTCGTGGCTGATGGGCGCGCTCAACGGCCTGGTGCTGGAGACGGGCTGGGACCCGGCGTCGGCCGACGTGCTGGTCGGCACGTCGGCGGGGGCCGTCGTCGGCTCGCTGGCCCTGGCCGGCGCGAGGCCGTGGGAGGCGCTGGCTGCGGACCGGGAGCCCTTCCTGCGGGCCCTGCTGCGAGGGGCGGCCTTTCGCCCCGAGCCCACGCTGCGGAGCCTCTGGCCCGGCTCGCCGCCGCTGGTGGGACGCGGGCTGCGGATGGGACCGGCCCACGCGATGAAGGTCGTGGCCGGCGCGCTGCCGCAGGGCATCGTGTCGACGGCGCCGATCGAGGGGCTCCTCCGCGACTGGGCGCCGGGCGGGTGGCCGCCGGAGGGGCGGCTCTGGGTCGTCGCGACCGACTACACGACCGGCGAGCGAGTGCCCTTCGGGCGCGCCGGGTCCCCGGTCGCCGACCTGGCGGCTGCGGTCGCCGCGTCCTGCGCCATTCCGGGCTTCTACCGGCCGGTGCGGATCGCCGGCAGGCACTACGTCGACGGCGGCGTGAGCTCGGGGGCCAACCTGGACCTGGTGGCGGGCGAGCCGCTGGACCTCGTGATCTGCCTGAACCCGCTGTCGTCGCCGCCCGGCGCCGCGCCCGGCGTCTACTGGCCGGTGCGCACCCTGCTCCACCAGCAGCTCGTGCCGCAGATGCGGGCGGTCGAGCGGGCGGGGGCCAGGCTGGTGGTGCTGGAGCCCGACGGCAGCTCGATCGACCTGATCGGGCTCAACCCCATGAGCCGCGAGCGCGTCGAGGAGGTGGGGCAGGCGGCCGCCGCGGAGGTGCAGGAGCACCTGCGCCGCCCATCCGTCCGGCGCCTGCTGGCGGGCCTGGGCCGGCCGCGCTTTCGGCGGGCGTGAAGCTCCGTCAGCGCGCGACCGAGAGCGGGGGCGGGGGCGCCTGGACCGGCGCCAGCAGCCGCTCCAGCTGGGCGCCGTCGATCGTCTCCTCGACGATCAGCCGCTCGGCCAGCACGCGGAGCGCCTCGCGCCGCTCGCCGAGGACCCGGCTCGCCGTGCTCCGGGCCTCCTCGACGATCCGGCGCACCTCGTCGTCGATCAGCGAGGCCATCTTCTCCGAGTAGTTGCGGTGCTCGCCAAGGTCCCGGCCCAGGAACACCAGCTCCTGGTTCTCGCCCATCGCCACCGCGCCCAGGCGCTCGCTCATGCCCCACTGGGTGACCATCCGCCGGGCCAGCCGGGTCGCCTTCTGGATGTCGTTCTCGGCGCCCGACGTCACCCGGTGGAAGACCAGCTCCTCGGCCGCGCGGCCGCCCATCGTGCCCGCGAGCTGGTCGCGCAGCGCCTCCTCGTCGACCAGGTGCTGGTCGTCGCCGGGCAGGCTCAGCGTCCAGCCCAGCGCCGAGCCGCGGGAGATGATCGAGATGCGGTGCACCCGGTCGCAGCGCGGCAGCGCCGCCATGACCAGGGCGTGCCCCGCCTCGTGGTAGGCGACGATCCGCTTCTCCTCGTCCGAGATGCGCACGCTCCTGCGCTCGGGCCCGGCGACCACGCGGACCACCGCCTCCTCCAGGTCCGGCGTGGCGATGCTCTCGCGGTTCGCCCGCGCGGCCAGGATCGCCGCCTCGTTGACGACGTTTGCGAGCTCCGCCCCGCAGAAGCCGGGGGTCTCGCGGGCCAGCGTGTCCAGGTCCACGTCGGGCGCCAGCGGCTTGTTCCGCGCGTGCACGTCCAGGATGGCGCGCCGGCCGCGCACGTCGGGCCGGTCCAGGACGACCCGGCGGTCGAAGCGGCCGGGCCGCAGCAGGGCCGGGTCCAGCACGTCCGGGCGGTTGGTGGCCGCGATCACGATGACGTGGGTGTCGGTGTCGAAGCCGTCCATCTCCACCAGCAGCTGGTTCAGCGTCTGCTCGCGCTCGTCGTTGCCGCCGCCCAGGCCGGCCCCCCGCTGACGGCCGACCGCGTCGACCTCGTCGACGAAGACGATGCAGGGGCTGGCCTTCTTCGCGCGGTCGAAGAGGTCGCGGACGCGCGAGGCGCCGACGCCCACGAACATCTCCACGAACTCGGAGCCGGAGATGCTGAAGAACGGCACCCCGGCCTCGCCGGCGACCGCCCGGGCCAGCAGCGTCTTGCCGCTGCCCGGCGGCCCCACCATCAGGACGCCCTTCGGAATGCGGGCGCCGATCTTCCGGAACCGGCCGGGCGAGCGCAGGAACTCCACCACCTCGGTCAGCTCCTGCCTGGCCTCGTCCACCCCGGCCACGTCCTCGAACGTGACCTCGGAGCGCTCGGGCACGGCCAGGCGTGCCGTCGAGCGGCCGAACGAGGTCGCCTGGTTCTGAGGGCCCGTGCCGACGCGGCGGTAGACCCAGAAAAGCAGGCCGCCGATCAGGGCGAAGAACAGCAGGTTCGGCAGGAAGAGCAGCAGGGTCGAGCCGAGCCCGCCACTGCTCTGGTAGTGCACGTTCACGCCGCTGGACGTCAGGTCGCTGGCCAGCGTCTGCGTCTGGTCTGGCAGCGACACCACGTACTTCGCTCCATTCTTGTCGGTCGCGGTCGCGGTGCTGTCGGAGATCGTCACGTCCGTGACCTCGCCCGCCTGCGCGTGCCTGACCAGCTCGGAGTAGCTCCACTGCGCCTGCTGCTGCTGGCCGGTCAGGAGGAACGCGAGCATCAGACCGCCCAGCACGGCGAGCACGAGCAGGGTGCCGATCCACCCCCGGCCTGGAGTCTTCATCTCACCGTCAGTGTCCCCGCCCTCCGGGGCCGGTTTCGAGGGTCGAGGGTCCCCTCCCGGGCGGGCCGGTCGGGGCACGCTGGTCAGGCTGCACATCCCGACCTGGACCCGCGCCGCGGCAGACGGACCGACGAGCCCGGCCGGCGGGCGTCAGGGCTGCGAGCCGGGCGTCCCGGTGTGGCGGGCCAGGTAGGCCGCTGCCTCGGCCCGGCGGCCGACCTCCAGCTTCGAGAGGATGGTCGAGACGTAGTTCTTGACGGTCTTCTCGGCCAGTTTCAGCCTGGCGCCGATCTCGCGGTTGGTGTGGCCCTCGGCGACCAGGGTCAGGATGCGCTCCTCCTGCGCCGACAGCCGGGCCAGCCGCTCGTCGCGGAGCAGGTGCTTGCCCTTGCGCAGCCGCTCCAGGACGGTGGCGGTGATCGCGGGGTCGAGCAGGCTCTGGCCTTGGCCCACCGAGCGGATCGCCCGGACCAGGTCGGTGCCCCGGATCTGCTTCAGGACGTAGCCGCTGGCCCCGGCCATGATCGAGGCGAACAGGGCCTCGTCGTCGGCGAACGAAGTGAGCATCAGCACCTTCGTCTCCGGCCGCTGCGCCCGGATCTCGCGCGTCGCCTCGATGCCGCTGCCGTCGGCGAGGCGGACGTCCATGACGATGACGTCCGGCTTCGTCCGCTCGGCGTGCGCGATGGCCTCCCTGACGGTCCCGGCCTCCGCCACGACCCGGACGTCGCCCGCCGCCTCCAGCATGGTCTTGAGCCCGCTGCGGACGACCTCGTGGTCGTCCACCAGCATCAGGCGCAGCAGCGGCCGCTCCGGCCGGTCGCCGCTCTTCGTGTCTCGGGGTTCGTGTTGCACTCTCGAGACGATCTTCCCACGCCCGCGGCCTGGTGGGGGAGGCCGAAGGTCACCGCCCGACGGGGACCTTCGGCTTGCCGGGAGCGCTCGCCTACACGCCGGTGCCCAGCGGGCGGAGCGCGGCGGGCATTGCGTGGTGGATCGTCGTCAGCGCCCACAGCGCCAGCAGGGTCATCGCCAGCGCGACGAAGAGGACCTGGGTGGCCAGGACCAGCCCGAAGACGACCAGACCGAGGGCGGCAACGCCCAGCACCGAGTTAATGACCATGAACGGCTCCCTGAACGCCGAGGCCTCCGTCACCTGGAGCCCGAAGGAGCACATCCCGAAGCCGAGGATGGTCAGGGCGACCACACCCGCCCGGTAGTCCCCCAGCAGCGGCCAGGACCAGCCCTGCGTCAGCGCCAGCAGCACCAGGACGACGAGCGCGGCGAGGACCGTCGCCGCCCCGTCCCTCCACGTGAGTCGCATGTCGTCACCTCCAGCCTCCACCGTAGGCAGGCCGCGGATCGAGCGCAGGGGCCGCTCGACCCCCGATTCGCGAGCGACCGGCCCGCCGCCGGCCCCGGCGGCGGCCAGAGTGCCGGAGGGCCGCTCCCGCCGGGCCGGCGGGCCCTCGCGGCCGGGGTCGTTTGACCGGTGCTTTCCAGCCGGCACGGATCTAGGCGGCTCGGTAGAAGTTCCGTCCGTAACGACCGGGTGTCCGAGGAATGGATGGACGGCCATGGCCGGCGCGGAGGACGGCAACAGCGCGAATGCCCAGGTCGTGAAGTCAAGCCCGAACGCCTGTTCGGTAGATGCACCATACTGATGCTCATGCCCCCTCACCCAAGGCCCGCACCCGCCAGCTCCGCGGTCCCGGGCGCCGGGCGCCGCTTCCGCGGCCCAGGCGCTCGACCCCTGTGGCAGCGGCCTGACGAAGTCGGCGTAATCGTGCTCCCGCTGGTCGTCGGGGGTGGCCGGGAGCGCCGGCGGCTGGAGAAGCTGTTCGGCGCCGTGCACTCG
>JBKPCH010000009.1:0-22231 GCA_046727275.1 Candidatus Dormiibacterota bacterium | reverse complement strand
CCCGCTACCGACCTTCTGACGCGCTCCTCGTGTTCCTCGACAGCCTGTAGATTATGCCGAGCGGGCGCACACGCTCGGCCCCGTCAGCGTTGCCGTTTCAACGTTCGGGTCGGCATAACGGTGATCGCGGAGTAAGAGGCCTTATCCCGAGTTCGGGATAAAGCCTCGCTCATCGTGCCCTTGAGCCCGAGCAGGAGGCGGTCGTTGAAGTGGGCCGGGTCGTAGAGGCCGTCCTCGTCGAGGATGAGGGTGTCGGTGAGCGCGCAGATCTCGAGCAGGCGGTGCCAGTCCACGGAGCTGCGGGCGAGCCTCGATACCTCCAGCCCGAGCACCACCCCGACCTCGCCCAGGCCGACGGCGGCCACCAGCTTTTGGAATCCCTCGCGGTCGCTGTCGGCCCCGGACTGGCCGAGGTCGGAGTCAATGACCACGATGCGGTCCAGCGGCCAGCCGAGCGCGACCGCGTGCTCGCGCAGCGCGTACTGGCGCTTGGTGCTCTCGGTGTTCTCCAGCACCTGGCGCAGCGTGCTCTGACGCACGTACAGGTAGGCCTGGCGCTTGAGGTGCGCCGCGGTGATCTTGTTGTGCATGTCGAGGTTCACGTCGTCGCCCACCTCCTCCGGCACCCGAGCGCCATCTCGGTCAGCAGCTGCACCACCTCACCGCCGAAGTTCGCCCGTACCTCGCGGTCGCCCCGCGGCGCCGGTGTCGAGGGCGCCGGTGGCGTCAGCGGCGCCCAGGCCTTCATCCAGGCCGGGAACCCTGCCGTCAAGAACAGGGTCAGGCCGCGCGGCATGACGGCCGGTAGCTCGCCGGTGGCCTGGGCACGCAGCGCCTCGTAGCCACGCTTCATCTCGTCGGGCCGCTCGCCCGCGTTCACGGCCTCGGCTGTAGCCCCCTTTTTCGGCGCCGGGCCAGCGCCCGTTCCACGCTGCGGGGATGCACCCGAAGCCCACGCTCCGCTTCGAGCAGCGCGGCCAGCCCTACGGAGTTCAGGGAAGGGTCGGAGGCCAGCGTCTCCTCGAGCCGGTCGACGACCTCCTCGGAGAGCTTGTGCGCCCGCTTCGGTCCCGGACGCTGGGGCAGCAGGCCGGGCAGACCGTCCGCCTCGAAGACCGCTTGCGCCTCGTAGTAGGACGGTCGCGAGAAACCGAAGTCGGCGGCCACGCGGCTGACCGGCTCGCCCTCCTCGCGAACCCGGCGCAGCATCTCGTACTTGACCTGAACCAAATCGCGAGGGTCGAAGAACGGGTTGTCGGAGGTGAATGTGGGGTCGCGCACCGCTTGCGGCCGTGGGTTGAGGGCGTGATGGCGACGCAGTGCTGATTCCTTGTCCTCGCGGGAAGCGGCGGCCAAGTTGAACCTCCTTCAGGTACGTTAGGCACATTATGCCGTACCAGTGCGACCTGTCAACCCCCAGAACTTGGTGTCCGATGGCGCTCCAGTATTCCAGTCGACCCTCCCACGCACCCCAGCGATTCGACTCCACCCTGCCCGTGACCGGCGTAATCTCCTTATCAGGCACGGCATAATCTCACTTACAAGGTCGGCGGCTCAGCTCCGCCACCAGCGCCGCCAGGGTCAGCAGGTCGTCGACCCGGAAGTTGGACCGCCCAGCCGACACGACGAGGAACGGATCCGGCCCCACCACATCGGTCCAGGCGGCCGGCATGGAGCGGATCCGAGTTCCGCCGAGCTCTCGGAAGAACACCCGCTGCTCGCCCCAGGTGGGCGCGAATCCGACTAGCTCGAACTCCTGGCCGTGCTCGGGGTGGAACGGGTGCACCACCCGGAACCGGCCCGGTAGCTGGAGTTGAGATGTAGTTGAAGGCCTACGCCAACGCGGTCACCGAGGCCTTCTTCGCGACGCTCGAGTGCGAGCTGATCGACCGGCACATCTGGGTGAGCCGGGGGGAGGCCCGGCGAGCCATCTTCGACTACATCGAGGGGTTCTACAACCCGCGCCGGCGTCACTCCGCGCTCGGCTACCTCTCGCCGGCTGAGTACGAACGAAGGTGGCGCGATGCACCGGCGGCGTAGTGCGCCGACGTGGGTCGAGCGGTCCAAGCGGGTCTCATCGCCGCGCCGCGTTACTGTCGCTAACCTGTCAGAAGACCGCCAAAGCGACGCGGGCGCGTTCCACTCCAATTCGCCAGATCGTCAAGAAATAACCAGTCCACGAAAGCGGGGCAGGTCCAGATCGAGGTAGCCAAGGTGCTCGCGGCCGCCTCCAGGCCAAGCCCTACCCCCGATGAGCCGCCGGAGACAATACGGTAGCCACGAAGCCGACCATGAGCACCGCCCTCGTCTACGTTCGCCAGTCCAGGCACAAGGCGTACGAGCGCACAGTGAGCCCTGAGACGCAAGAGGCCGCCTGCCGGGCTCTTCCGGCCGTTCAGGGATGCCTGCAGGTCGATGTCTACCGAGACCTCGACGTCTCCGGCGGCAAGCGGGGCCGGCGGGACTACCTGGCCATGCCCGAACGGATCCGGACCGATCCGAGTGTCCGGGTCGTCGCCTTCTTCGACCCCTCCCGCATCGCCCGAGACAACCTGCTCAGCGCCGAGTTCTACGCGCTCATGGAGCAGCACTCCGAGATCGCGGTTGCCCTGGTTGAGGGCGGGCCCTTCGATCGAAGTCCGAGCGGCGAGTTCACCTGGACCGTGCTGGGAGCGGCGGCCACCCACCTCCGCAAGGAGACAGGCGTCAAGATTCGCGCCAGCCGGCGGTACGCGGCCAGCCAGGGCCAGATGGTCGGCCAGGTGCCTGCCGGCTACCGCTGGACGGGCGAGGGCCGCGCCCGAGAGATCGTCATCGACGAGGATCTCGGTGCCATCGTGCGACGGGTCTTCGACGAGTACGCCACTGCGCGCTAGTCCGTCCGCGACATCGCCCGTCGCCTGAACGCTGAGGGTGTTGTGCTGCCGACCTTCAAGGGCGGGTGGCGCATGGACACGGTGGCCCAGATGCTTGGAAATCCGGTCTACGCCGGGTTCACGTATGTGAATCGGACACGGCGGGAGGGTGAGCTTGTGAGGGGCCAGTGGCCGCCGATCGTCGAGCTCGACACCTGGCAGGCTGTGCAGCTGCTCATCCAGAGTCGCCGGCGCGCCCATGGCGGCCGCAAGACCGTGGCCGAGACCCGCGCCTACGCCTTCCGAGGACTGCTCAGATGTGTGCGCTGCGGCCGCCGGATGCACGCGCACCACCTCCATGGGCGCAACTACTTCGACTGCCGCGGCAGCGACTCCCCGAATCCCTGTCGCGGAATGCTGCGAGAGGAGCGCTTGTTCCCCTGGGCTGAAGGCCTGCTGACCGCGCTCGATGCCTACAGGCCACCGGACTTGGTAGAGGCCGTCGAGGAGCACCGTCACCAGCCAGGCCAGCACGTGTCGCCCGCCTCGCTGGCCCAGCTCGACGCCACCATCGCTCGCCTCGGCAAGCGCTTCGAGTGGGGGCACATCCGATGACGCCTATCTCGCGGAGCACGCCAGGCTCCAGCAGCAACGCGAGGAGCTGCAACAGGCGGCACTGCGCCCGGAGCCGGCCGGGTGGCGCACTGGCGATCCTCGTGTCCGCCGTGGCCTGCTGGGGGCCTTCTTCGACGAGCTCGACGTGCTGGACGGCCAGATCGTCTCGGTGGTGCCGCGGGCGGAGTACGCGGCCGAGGTGGCCGCGCTGCTGGAGCAGGTGGGGGCCGTTACTAGAAGTAGCCCCGGCGGGATTCGAACCCGCGATCTCAGCCTTGAGAGGGCTGCGTCCTAGTCCACTAGACGACGGGGCCAGTTTCGGAGGCGCCCGACCCTGCGGGCGCCGAGCGCGTCAATGATACCGAGCCGGGCCGGCGCCCAGCCGCCCCCTCCCACCCGCCGGTCGAGAACTCGACCAGCACCAGCCCTTAATATCAGCCCCGTCACCGTGGGTTCGAGAACCGTGCGTCGACGAGCAGGACGGCTCCGGGGCAGGTCGGGGTGGCGGGGCTTGCTCGCCCTGTTCCTCGTGGGCCTTCCGCTGTCCGGCCTCGCGGGCGCGGTCGCCTACTTCCTGCCGGTGGTCGTGGCGGCGTACGCCCAGACCGGCCAGGCCGGCCGCACCGGGGCCAGCCCGAGCCCGGAGGCGTCCGGGGCCGCCCCCGCCCCCACCTCGGTCCCCGCCGCCAGCACCACCTCCACCGCCTTCACCGTCCTGCTGCTCGGCTCGGACGACGACTCCAAGTTCCAGTCGGACGCCGTCCTCACCCAGTCGATGATCCTGGTGCGCGTCAACCCCACCACGAAGCACGTGACGATGCTGTCCATCCCGCGCGACCTGTGGGTCCCGCTCTCCGTGGGCGGCTCCGCCAAGATCGACGCCGCCTACTCCTACGGCGGCGCCCCCACCGCGATCGCCACCGTGGAGCGCAACTTCGGGATCCGCGTCGACGACTACGTCTGGGTCGGGCTGCGCGGGCTGGTCAAGCTCATCGACTACATGGGCGGCGTCGACCTCACCACCAGCAACCCCGTCCTCGACGACTTCTACCCGGCCGACCTCGAGAACAGCAACCCCTACTCCTACAAGCGCGTCGCCGTCCTGCCCGGGCCCCAGCACCTCGACGGCCTCCACGCGCTCGAGTACGTGCGCTCCCGACACGGCGACATCCAGGAGGACTTCGGCCGCTCCCAGCGGCAGCAGCAGGTGCTGCTCGCCCTGCGCGCCAAGACGAAGAACGTCAACGCCGCCGACCTGCCCGGCCTCGTCGCCACCTTCAACGGCGAGTTCAAGACCAGTGTCAACCTGACGGACTTCGGCCGCCTGCGCTCGCTCCTCTCCCTCGCCGGCCAGATCACCGACCCCTCCCAGATCGAGCAGATCGTGCTCGTCCCGCCGTATACCTCCGACGCCACCATCGGCGGCCAGTCCGTGGTCCTGCCCAACTGGGCCGCGATCCTTCCGGTCGTTCGCCAGCACTTCACGTGATCAGGCGGTGGTCACCGCGCGGCCTGCTCGCCCTGCTGCTGGCCGGCGCGGTGTGGGTGAGCTGCGGCGTGGGCGTCTACCTGTACCTCGGGTCCCACCGGACCACGCTCAACAGCCAGGCGAAGAAGCCCGGGCAGACCGCGGCGCGCGACGCCCCCATCAGCCACCTGCCCGGCGTGCTCTACCTGGTCCAGGACGGCACCGTCTACCAGCTCAGGGCGGGCAAGTTCACGCCGGTCCTCAGCGCCCCCGGCGGCGCCACGTCCTGGGCTCAGCCCGCCGTCTCGGCCGACGGCCAGAGCCTGCTGGTGGTCCGCCGCGACTACGCCTTCTCGGACCTCTACTCCGCCGACGCCGCCGGCCACGGCCTCACCCAGTTGACCCACAACGCGAGCAGGACGGTGGAGCTCAACCACTGGGCCTTCTACCCGCGGCCCGCGCCCGACGGCACGATGTTCTTCAGCTACGACGCCAAGGACCGCTTCAACAACTACAACGTCGTCCTCTCCATCTACCAGATGGCGCCCGGGGGCACGATCGGCCAGGCCAGGAAATGGACGACGCCGAACGGCTACACGGGCGGCGACCTGCAGCCCATCCCGCTCGCCTCCGGGGGCCTCGTCTACACCAGGTACGTGTTCGACAACGCCACGAGCCGCATCCTGGGCCAGATCTGGCTCACGACGAGGGCGGGAACGCCCGGCCACGCGCTCACGGCCGCCGCGGCCGACTGCTCGCAGCCCGCGCTGTCGCCGGACGGCACGCGGCTGGCCATGATCTGCACGGCCGCCAGGCAGTTCGCCAGCGTGGAGGTCGCCTCGTTCGACGGCGCCAGCCTGGGACCCCGCCTGGCGCTCGTGACCGGCCAGCTCGCCTCGCAGCCGACCTGGGCCCCGGACGGCGGCAACCTGGTCTACCTCGCGCCCACGGGCACCGCCGGCCACTTCCAGCTGTGGCGGCAGGTCGTTCCGGCCCTCCCACCGCCCCCGGTCCCGCCGTCGCCAGCCGCGCCGCAGGCCCGGACCGCCACCCGCGTCGCGCAGGCGACGCCCACCGCGCCGGCCACGCTCGCGCCGTCGCAGCCGCCGACCCCGACCCCGACACCACTGCCGGCCGCCGTCCAGCTCACCCTGGACAACGACTTCGACGCCACCTCGACGATCGCCTGGCACGCTTGAGGCGGACGGCCCGCGGGGCTACTCCCCGCCCTGCACCAGGGCGCCCCAGCGCTCCTCCACGCGCCGCAGCTTGAACACGACGAACGCTCCCAGCCACGCGACCACGAAGGCGCCGACGATGACGAAGCCCATGCTCCCGAAGTCCAGGCCGGCGACCTGGTCGAAGGGCGGGCCCTGCAGCTGGAGCTTCTGGATGAGGATCTGCGACAGCTCGACCAGGCCCACGAACAGCGCCACGAAGACTGACAGGCCGGTCACCGTCAGGTTGTAGAACACCTTCCGGATCGGGTTCGAGAAGGCCCACGAGTACGCCTTCGACATGAAGGCGCCGTCCGCCGTATCCATCAGCGACATGCCGGCCGCGAAGATGAGCGGCAGCGACACGATGGCCAGGAACGGCAGGCCCTCCGCCACGGCCCCCGCGGAGATGGCCAGCAGCGCGACCTCGGACGCGGTGTCGAAGCCCAGGCCGAACAGGAAGCCGATCGGGTACATCTGCCAGCTGTGGCTGATGCCCCGGAACAGCCGCCCGAAGACCCGCGTCATCAGGCCGCCGGCGACCAGCTCCTGGTGCAGCTCCAGCTGGTCGTAGTCGCCCCGCCGCATCCGCCGGTAGACCCTGACGATGTCGAGCAGCACCAGCAGGTTGAGGACGCCGATCACGATCAGGAAGACGCCGGAGACGCTGGTCCCGATCAGGCCGCCGAGGCTGCGCAGCTGGCCGCCGTCCGAGACGACGCCCTGGACGATCCAGCGGACCGCCAGCGCCAGCAGCAGCGCGATCAGCAGGACGACGGACGAGTGGCCCAGCGAGAAGAAGAAGCCCACCCCGACCGGCCTCCGCCGGTCCTGGAGCAGCTTTCGGGTCGTGTTGTCGATGGCCGCGATGTGGTCGGCGTCGAAGGCGTGGCGCAGGCCGAACGTGTAGGCCAGGCCGCCGAGCCCGAGGAAGGCCGGATGGCCGAGGCCGTAGGTCAGCAGCAGGCCCCAGCCCGCCACGTGCAGGAGCGCGACCGCTCCGAAGAAGCCGCCGAGGCGCATCCGCTCGCCGCGGTCGAAGGCTCGTCCCATCGCCCCCAGGACGCTCACGCCCTGACCTTATCAGGAATCAGTCGCATTTGGGGCTGGTCGGGGCGGCGCTCGAAAGCAGGCCGAAGGAGTCCTCAGTCGCAATAGGGGGTCGGGGCGGGAGCGGCTACTCGGCGGCCTCGCCGGCCGTGGTTCCCGGCGCCGGCTCGCCCGCGCCGGTGATCTCCTGGCGCATGTCGGCCGCCCCCCGGAGGCGCACGTCGCGGAGCCCGAGCGTGCAGGCCAGGGCCAGCAGGCCGGCCACCACCGCCACCCAGAACAGGCTGGCCACGGCCAGGGCGAACGCGTCGTTGACGCCCGCCACGATGCTGGGAATCAGCGTCTGGAGCTGCGGCGGCAGGGTGTGCTGCAGCAGCGGCCGGACCGTCCCGACGCCCTGCAGCGCGCCCCCGAACTGCGCGATCCGGTCGGCGAGCGGCGGAGGGACGCCGTGCGCCTGCAGGCTGACCGGCAGCTGGCTGGCGAAGCGCCAGGCGAAGATGGTGTCGGCGACCGCGAGGCCCACCGAGCCGCCGATCTGCCGGAAGAAGGTGAGGTTGCTGGTCGCCACGCCCAGCTGGTCGAGCCTGACGGCGTTCTGGATCGCGACGGTGAAGCCGGCCATCGGGGGGCCGATGCCCAGGCCGAACACCAGCATCCAGGCCCACAGCGTCCAGTCGGGCGTCTCCGCGGTCAGGTGGGTCATGAGGTAGGCGCCGACGACCAGGACGGCGGAGGATCCGGCCAGGATCCACTTGTAGCGCCCGGTCAGGCTGATGATCTGGCCGGAGCCGATGCTGCCGCCCATCAGCCCCACCAGCAGCGGCCAGATGTAGTAGCCCGAGGCGGTCGCGCTGACGCCCCGAGCCGTCTGGTAGAAGCGCGGCATGAAGATCACGGCCGTGAACATGGCGAGGCCGAGCAGGAAGACCGCCGCCATGCTCAGCGAGTAGTCGCGGCCACGGAACAGGTCCAGCGGCACGATCGGCTCCTTCGCCCTGGCCTCGGCCAGGACGAAGAGCGCGAGGAACACGGCGCCGACCAGGATGAGGCCCCCGACCCGGGGATCGGTCCAGGGGTAGAGCTGGCCGTTCGCGTCCGCCGTGCCCTTGTTCGTCAGGCCCAGCAGCAGGGGGACCACGCCCGCGGAGAAGAGGCCGATGCCCAGGTAGTCCAGGTCGCGGACGGAGGCGCGCGGGCGACCCGGGTTGGGCAGGGCGACCGCGAGCACGATCAGCGCCGCGATGCCGACCGGCACGTTGACGTAGAACACCCAGTGCCAGCTCACGTTGTCCGTGATCCAGCCGCCGATCAGCGGCCCCACGATGAAGCTCAGCCCGAAGACGGCGCCGAACAGGCCCTGGTAGCGGCCGCGCTCGCGGGCGGTGAACAGGTCGCCGATGATCGCCAGCGAGACGGGGAAGATGGCGCCGGCGCCCAGGCCCTGGATGGCCCGGAAGGCGACCAGCATCGTCATGTTCTGGGAGAGGCCGGACAGCCACGAGCCGACCAGGAAGATGGCCACGCCGATGAGCAGCATCGGCTTTCGTCCGAACACGTCCGAGAACTTGCCGTAGACGGGGACGGTGATCGTCGACGACAGCAGGTAGGCGGTCACCACCCACGTGTAGAGCGTGGCGCCGTTCAGGTCGGTGACGATCCTGGGCAGGGCGGTGCCCACGACGGTCTGGTCCAACGCGGCGAGGAACAGCGTCAGCAGGATCGCGCCCATGGCCGCGGCGCGGGCGCGCGGGTCCAGCGCCGGGGCCGGTGCCGGCGGCGCCGGAGGGGCAGCCGCCGGAGTGGCCTCAGCCACGGCCGCGCCTGCCGGCGACGTCCTGGGCCGCGCGCACGATCAGGTCGCCGCAGGCGTCCAGCGAGATGACGGTGCTGTTCAGCACCAGGTGGTAGTGGCGGATGTCGTTCCAGGCGCCCGCGTCCGGGTGGAAGTGCTCGACGTAGGCGCGGCGCGCCCGGTCGTTCTGCTCCAGCGTCCGCGCCGCCGTCGCGTAGTCGATCCGCTCGTGCTCCATCGCCTGCCGGCGCCGGGCCTCCACGGGGCCGTCCAGGCGCACGTGCAGCGTGTCGGGCCGGCCCTTCAGCACGAACGCCGACGCCATCCCCAGCACGACCGCGCCCTCGCCGTCGGCGAGCTTCCTGAGCGCCGCCTCGGCGTGGGCGACGTCCGGGGCGGCGCCCAGCTCCTCCGGCGCGTAGGGGACGCCGACGAACAGGCCGCTGTGGCCCAGCGCCCGGTTGAGCAGCCGCGCCACCGCGCCGTAGTGGTGGACGTCGTCCTCGATGGCCGCCTGCAGCCGCTCGTCCAGCTTCTCTGCCATCGCCGTCGAGATGGCCCGGCCCACGAAGGGCAGGCCCAGACGCTCGGCGACAGCCGGCGCGATCACGCTTCCTCCCGCGCCATAGGTTGCGGCGACGGTCACAGTCGGCATCGGGCTCGCCCCCATGATAGGCGCGAGCCCACTGCGGCTCGAAGGGCGACGGCGCCGTCACGCACCGGCTGATCGGATTCTCCGTATACTCTTAATACTCCCCACCAGACAGGGGCAGGCGGAGGACGACGGGGAAGGAGGCAGCTACCGACATGCGCAGACGGCAGGTTGGCGTCCCGGTGACCCTGGTCCTGGTGCTGGTGCTGGCGGCCTTCGTGGCGGGCAGCTACATGGCGAGCACGTCCGGCACCGTGGCGAGCCGCCCCGCGGCCGCGACGAAGTACGACTGGCTGCAGTTCGGCTTCACGCCAGACAAGAACGCCAACGACACCGCCGAGACCACCATCACCGCGTCCAACGTGTCCCGCCTCCAGCCGCTGTTCCACACGTCGCTCTCGGACGCCCCCGACGGCGCCCCGGTGCTGCTGACCGGCGTCAGCACCCCGAGCGGGACCCGGGACCTGGTCTTCCTGCAGGGCGAGCACGGCCACCTGATGGCCTTCGACGCCAACAGCGGAGCCTCGGTGTGGACCGACAGCTTCGCGGGCACGGGCATCGCGAACTCGGCGCCGGCGATCGACCCCAACCGCCAGTTCGTCTACATCGACAGCAATGACGGCTTCGTGCACAAGGTCAACGTGAGCGACGGCAGCGAGGTGCGAGGCGGCGGCTGGCCCGAGCTGGCCGGCCCCGGCAAGAGCAGCTCCCAGCTCACAATCGCGACGGCGAAGGACGGCCACACGTACCTCTACGCGTCCAACCAGGGCCACGGCCACCTGACCACCATCGACCTGGGCACCGGCGCCCAGCACGTGTTCAGCTTCGCCTGCGCCGACCGCCCCGACATCCACTTCGGCGCGCCGGGCCAGCCCAACGACTGCACCGTCTCCGGCGCCAACCCCTGGGCCCGCTCGCCGTCGTTCGACCCCTCGCTGGACCGGATCTTCCAGATGGCGGGGACCAACAACGGCAGCACCTTCGTTCCGGGCCACGTCTACCGCCAGAGCTGGGTGGCCCTGCCCCCGGACGGCAGCACCACGGTGACGAGCGCGGGCGGCTTCCCCGCCGACAGCTACACCCCGGCCGACTGGGCCGCCACCGTCAAGTCGGACCGCGACATCGGGAGCGGCGGCCTGCTGATCCTGCCCGTGGGCCTGAGCAGCAAGTTCCCCCACCTCGGCGTGCAACCCGGCAAGGACCGGCGCGTCCGCCTCCTGAACCTCGCCGACCTGAGCGGGCAGGGCGGTCCCGGCCACACGGGCGGGGAGATCCAGCTGTTCAACTTCCCGCAGATGAGCATGATGCGGTCGCAGGGAGCGGTCTGGACCAACCCGGCCGACCACTCCGTCTGGGCCTTCGTGCCCGGCGAGAACGGCATCGCCGGCTTCCAGGTCACCGTCGACGCCGCCGGCAGCCCCAGCCTGAACCTCCGCTGGACCGTGTTCAACGGCTGGACCACCTCCGCGCTGGTCGCCAACGGCGTGCTGTTCGCCGCCACCGGCGGCGGCGAGCACACCCCCACCCAGGCGAACCACATCATCCAGGCCTTCGACCCCACCACGGGCCACACGCTCTGGACCGCGCCGATCGGCCTGCACCACTGGTCCAGCCCCATCGTCGCCAACGGCACCGTCTACATGCCGGACGGGAACTCGGGCGGCTTCGGCTCCGGGACCACGGGCGACCTGCTGGCCTGGCGCCTGGCGGGCGGCCCGACGCCGACCCCGAGCGGCGGCACCCCGACCCCGACCACCGGCACCCCGACGCCGTCGACCTCGCCGGGCGCCAGGTCCTACGAGGCGGAGTCCTCGGCCAACAGGCTGGGCGGCCGGGCCCGCATCGCCACCTGCGCCGCCTGCTCCGGGGGCCGGAAGGTCGGCTTCGTCGGCCGCGGCGGCACCCTGACCTTCAACGGCGTCATGGCCGCCACCGCCGGCTCCTACACCCTGACCATCCGCTACTGCGACGGCGACGCCGGCCGGAACGCGGACCTCAGCGTCAACGGAGGGGCGGCCACCTCGCTCCACTTCACCAACACGGGGGGATTCGACAGGCCGGGCACGAGGACCGTGACCGTGCAGCTGAACGCGGGCGCCAACACGATCGAGTTCTCGAACCCGACCGCGTCGGCCCCGGACTTCGACCGGATACTCCTCTGAGGGCACTATGCGGAGGCGGGGCGTCGCGCCCCGCCTCCCTCGTCCCCCTGCTCTGGGCGGTCCTCGCGCTCGCCGCCTGCTCGCCGGGGGCGCCCGCCCGGCCGCAGAGCCGCTGCGAGGTGCTGCAGTCCAGCTACGGCCTGACGCCGTGCCCGCCGGCGCCGCTGCCGGTCGAGTCGGTCCGGGTCGAGAACGGCGACCCGGCCATCGACGAGGGGCGGGCACAGCGCATCGGCCTCGCCTACCTCCGCTCGCGCGCCCTCTACTACCGCGCCCTGGACGCCAACAGCGTCCGCTTCTTCCGCTCGCGCGTCATCTACCTCCCGAACGACAGCCCGCTGCTGTTCGACTCGGAGATCCGGCACATCGGGGACGCCAGGACCCGCGGCGGCCGGCTCGTCGTGCCGGCGCGCTCGACGCTGCGCGGCGTCAGGGTGCTGGGCCTCACCCCGGAGCTGCGCGGCGGCCTCGGCGGCCGCGTCACGCCGCTCGCGGAGGCGGTCATGGTGACCTACAGCGGCCCCGACGAGCAGGACATCAGGGTGCCCGGCCGGCCGGACCAGCCGGTCACCTCGCTGGGGCCCAACGACACGGTGGTCCAGCTGATCGCGGGCGTGCTGCTGACGGCGCCCGGGCTGGAGGAGACCTGGGCGGAGGTGGGCCAGTGGGACTGCCACGACCCGGACGTCTCCCGCCTCTGCGGCCTGGACTCGGGCTGAGCAGGGATGCAAGGGGGAGCAAGCTCCCCCCTTCCGAAATCCCCCTCTTTGTCGGGGACGTTGGGGGCGCCTTCGGCGCATCCCTTCGGGCCGGGGCGCGACGCCTGGAGGGCAGGGAAGACGGACTCACTCGGGCGAAGCCCATTCCTACGCGCCGCGTCTCCTCCGCCCTTCTGTTCTCTCGTGGGAGAGGGTTGGGGTGGGGGGCGGCGGTGCTGGCACAAGCGCCACAGCCTCCAGTGGCTGGCTTCCCCCCCACCCCGACCCTCCCCCGCCGAGGGGGAGGGAGAAAGCGAGCCGCACCCCACGTGTCAGACAGACCTGACGGGCGTACGCTGGTCGGCGGGATGGAGGGAGCCAGGCCCGGCGCGCCCGGCACGGCCCATTGGCCGGCCGATCGCCCCGGGTCGGTGCTGGAGACCACGGTCGGCGGCGTGCTCCGTGACGCGGCGGCCGCGGCGGCCGGCCGGCCGGCGCTCGTGGAGGGCTCGCCGGACCGTGCGACGCGCCGCCGGTGGACGTTCGGCGAGCTGCTGGAGGACTCCGAGCGGACGGCCAGGGCGCTGCTCGGCCGCTTCGAGCCGGGCGACCGCGTGGCCGTCTGGGCGCCCAACGTGCCCGAGTGGGTCCTGCTCCAGCTCGGCTGCGGCCTGGCCGGCCTGACCCTCGTCACCGTCAACCCGGCGTTTCGGGCGCGGGAGCTGGCCTACGTGCTCCGCCAGTCCCGGGCGAGCGGCGTCTTCCTCGTGCCAGAGCTGCGGGGCAGCCGGCCGGCGGAGGTGGTCGCCGAGGTGCGGCCCGATCTGCCCGACCTCCGCGAGGTCGTCTCCTTCGCGGACTGGGACGCCTTCGTGGCCGGGGGGTCGCCGGCGGAGCGCCTTCCCGCGGTCTCGCCGGACGACCCGGCGATGATCCTCTACACCTCCGGCACGACCGGCTTCCCCAAGGGGGCGGTGCTCCACCACCGGGGCGTGACCAACAACGGGCGCCTCTGCGTCCAGGTGCAGGGGGCGGAGCCGGGCGACGCGCTTGTCAACCCCATGCCGCTGTTCCACGTGGGCGGCTGCGTCCTGGCGGTGCTCGGCCGCCTCCAGTGCCTGGGCCCGCACGTCCTGATGGGCGCCTTCGAGCCGGGTCTGCAGCTGGAGCTGGTCGAGTCGGAGCGGAGCACGGTGCTGGCCGGCGTGCCCACCATGCTCATCGGGGTCGCCGAGCACCCGGACTTCCACGGCCGGGACCTGGGCTCGCTGCGCCTGGCGTTCTCGGGCGGCGCGACCGTGCCGCCGGACCTGGTGCGGCGGATCGAGGCCGCGCTCGGCATCCCGTTCACGATCGTCTACGGCCAGACCGAGGTCGCCGGCGGCGCCACGCAGACCAGCCCCACCGACTCGCCCGACGACCGGGCGCTGACGCTGGGCCGGCCCTACCCGGCGTTCGAGGCGCGGATCGTCGACCCGCTCCGCCGCGAGACGCTGCCCACCCAGATCGTGGGCGAGCTGTGGCTGCGGGGCCCGCTGGTGATGCGCGAGTACTTCGACGACCCGGACGCCACCGCGGCCGCCCTCGACGCCGACGGCTGGCTGCGGACGGGCGACCTCTGCGCGATGGACGACCGGGGCTTCGTGCGGGTCGAGGGCCGGGTCAAGGAGATGATCATCCGGGGCGGCGAGAACATCTACCCGCGCGAGATCGAGCAGCTGCTGTTCACGCACCCGGCGGTCGGCGACGTGGCGGTGGTCGGCGTGCCGGACGATCGCTGGGGGGAGCAGGTCGCGGCCTTCGTCCGCCGCGCGCCGGGCCAGGCGCCGACGGAGGGCGAGCTGTTCGCGTTCTGCCGGCAGCACCTCGCCGCGTACAAGACGCCGCGCCACTGGATCTTCGTCGAGGAGCTGCCGCTCACCGCCTCGGGCAAGGTCCAGAAGTTCGTGCTCCGCGAGCGGTTCCTGGCCTCCCGCGTCTGACCGCTCCCGCGGGCTTGCCGCATACTATGTATGCGGCCCACCCCTCGGCGTGGGCTCGGACACCGGCTGCCCGGAGAGGCGAGAGGAGGAGGCTCGGATGGCCCGTCGCGTCGTCATGCTGTTGGCAACCATCGGGACGGCGCTGCTCGCCATCCTGGCGCCCGCGACCGGCGGCCCGCCGGCGGCGTTCGCGCTGAACAACGGGCTGGCCCTGACCCCGCCGATGGGCTTCAACGACTGGAACGCCGTGCACTGCGGGGTGAACGAGGCCTTCATCAAGCAGACGGCGGACATTTTCGTCAGCTCCGGCCTCAAGGCGGCCGGCTACCAGTACGTCAACATCGACGACTGCTGGGCCCAGGGCAGCCGCGACAGCCACGGCAACCTGGTGCCCAACCTCACCAAGTTCCCGGACGGCATCAAGGGCACCGCCGACTACGTCCACTCGAAGGGGCTGAAGCTGGGCATCTACGGCGACTCGGGCATCCACACCTGCTCCAAGAGTGGCTTCCCGGGCAGCCTGGGCCACGAGGTCCAGGACGCGAAGACGTGGGCGTCCTGGGGCGTCGACTACCTCAAGTACGACGACTGCAACGTGCCCACCAGCGGCCGCAACGCCAGCGCCACCATGGCCCGCTATCGGGCCATGCGCGACGCCCTGGCCGCCAGCGGCCGGCCGATCGTCTACTCCCTGTGCGAGAAGGGCGACTTCGCCGGCAACCCGTCGAGGTGGTCCGGCGCGGTCGGCAACCTCTGGCGGACCACCGGCGACATCCATCCCGACTGGGCGCGCATCAAGTCGCTCATCGCGAAGAACATCCCCGACGCGCCGGCCGCCGGCCCCGGGGCCTGGAACGACCCCGACATGCTGGAGATCGGCAACGGCACGCTCTCGCTGACCGAGCAGCGGACGCACTTCAGCATGTGGGCGGAGATGGCGGCGCCGCTGCTGATCGGGACGAAGCTGGCCGGGGCCAGCTCGACGACCATGAGCATCCTGCTCAACGCGGACGTGATCGCGGTGGACCAGGATCCGCTGGGCAAGCAGGGCGCCCAGGTCGCCAACAGCGGCGGCCGGCGCGTGCTGGCCAAGCCGCTGAGCGGCGGCCACGTGGCGGTGGCCCTCTACAACGAGATGGACGCGGCCGCGACCATCAGCACGACCGCCTCGGCGGTCGGCCTCCGCTCGGCCAGCTCCTACACGCTCACCAACCTGTGGTCGAAGGGCGTCAGCCACACCACCGGGGCGATCAGCGCCCCGGTGCCCGCGCACGGCACGGTCCTGCTCCGGGCGCACGCCGGGTAGTGGGACGACGAGTGGGGGGCCGCCCGGCGGCCCCCCACTCACGCGTCACTCCTCTCGCTCGGGCAGCTCGACGCTGTCCGTGAAGACGTCCTCGTCCGGCGCCTGGCCGGCGGCCACCTGGCCGGCCGGGGCCAGGTTCCTGGTGTCCGACCAGACCGGATGGGCGCGTTCGCCCACGATGACCAGTCCGCTGTAGTCGCCGTTGAAGCCCGCCTGGATGCCTGCGGGCGGGTCGAAGGTAGGCGAGAGCTGGCGGGTGGCGAACGGCGTGCGGCCGCGGCCGCCGGCCAGGAGGTACTGGGAGGGCTCGGCCTGCACGCCGGGCTGCGGAGGCGCGAAGACGGGCCGGCCGTCGCCCTCGTTGGGCACCCGCTGCGTGCGGAAGTAGCTGACGCCGACACGGCTGTCGCCGCGCCCGGCCGCGGAGGCCACCGCGTCGGTGGCCGCGAAGTAGTGGTCCCAGCCCCGGTCGGGATTGACCGGATCGGCGGCCTCCTTCCACGTCTGCCCGCCATCCGTCGATGTCGAGAGGTGGATGTCCAGCTCGCCCGTGCGGTTGTCCTGCCAGACCACGAACAGGTCGCCGTTGCCGGCGTTGCGGGAGATACGCGGGAAGTCGTTGGTCCGGACGAACGCGCCGGGGATGCACTGCTCGGGGCCGCGGCCGAAGTTGCACCGCGGGTAGCCGACGGTCACGTCGTCGCCCACCTTGGCCGGGCTGGCGCAGTTGAGGTGCGCCGTGCCCTTGACGGAGCTGCCGGACGGGTGGCAGGTCACGGCCAGGGTCTGGGCGTTGGGGTTGGCCGGGGCCGTGTTGCCGTTGTGGAAGGCCACGGTCAGGCTGCCGTCGGCCTGCACGATCGGGTCGGATCCCTGATCGAAGTCGCACGCGTTCGGCGACCGGGTGGAGTCGAAGAAGTCGCCCAGGAAGCAGAGCGGGGAGGAGCCGCTGATCTCCTCGGGGGCCGACCAGGTGACCGCGTGGTCGGTCGACATCGACGCGAATATCGCGTTCGAGCACCGGCGCAGCTTGCCGTCGGGCGGATGGCCGCACCTGGCGCTCTGCCGGAACACGGTCCAGGTGGTGTAGACGTTGTCCCGGTTCGGGCTGCTCGGATTGGCGTCGGCGACGATGAAGTTCTTGTCGTGCACCACCTCCGGGCTGTTGTCCTCGGCCACCACGTAGGCGCTGCCGCTGGCGGGCACGTTGTTGTAGAAGGACCCGCCCGCGCCGGGGACGGACGCGGTGGTGATCAGGCCGCTGGCGGCGGTGTTCACGTCGAACACGACGCAGCTGAAGAACGCCCGGCCCTGCGAGTCGACCGCGAGCGCGGGGTCGCTGGCCGCGTCGTAGGTGTGCATGGTGCCCGGGCCGCCGAGGATGGTGTGACCGGCGACCGGGGAGTTCAGGTGCTGGAAGAACGGCGGGAGGCCGTCGCCCCAGGTGCGCCCCGAGTCGAACGAGAAGTCGAAGCCGCAGTGGTTGAAGCCGACGCGGCTGTCGTTCTGGCCGGCCACGAGGTTGCCGGGGTCGGCCGGGTTGGCCCTGATCAGCTCCTCGGCCTGGCGCCGGAACGTGCAGTCCTGGTTGACGCGGACGTTCCGACCGTGGCTGCTGTTCCGGCCGCCGCAGCCGACCGTGCGGATGCTGGTGCCGGCCCTGTCGCCGCCGGGGTCGGCGGTGTTGTCGGCCCGGATGTCGCCAGTGTCCAGGTCCGTCTCCACGTCCTTCGCCGTGGCGGCCGCGGCGAGCGTCCCGCTGGAGATGCCGGGCAGGACCTTGACGCCGGCCGGTGTCTCGATCTCCGCCCTGGGCAGCTTGCCCTTCGCGGTGTCGACGACGACGCTCTCGGCGCTGACGCTGGCGGGCGCGGTCGCGAACAGCCCCCCGGCGAGCGATGCGACCGCCAGCAGCAGCAGAAACCGTCTGCCCATAGAAAGCCCCCTCCTCTCTCGATCAGGGCCGCGTTGCGCGGCCCCCGATCAGCGGATGCTCGTCCGATCGGCGCCGGCCGTCAACCGCCAATCGGCGCGGACCGCGGCCGCCAGACGGTCGCCTCCAGGACGTTCGAGCCCTCGACCGGCCCGGTGCCCGACACCTGGTACGTGGCGACCGCCTCGAAGCGGTGGCGGGGCAGGTACGCGCGGCCCGGGTCGCCGACCAGGACGAGCGCGCCCCGGGCCGACGCCCGCTCCAGGCAGGGCAGCACCCGGTCGGCCATCGCCCGCTCGTAGAACACGTCGCCGGCGAGCAGGACGTCGGCGCCCTCCCCGTCCCCCTCCAGGACGTCCCCCAGCACGCCGGCCAGCGCCACCCCGTTGGCCTGGGCGTTCAGCGCCAGGGCGGCCAGGGCGAACGGGTCGACCTCGCTGACCGCCACGTCCGCCGCGCCCGCCCTCGCCGCCGCGATCGCCAGCAGGCCGGAGCCGGAGGCCAGGTCCAGGACCCGCCGGCCGGCGACCAGGCCGGGGTGGTCCAGCACGTGGCGCGCGAGCGCCTGGCCGCCCGCCCAGGCGAAGGCCCAGAAGGGCGGCGGCAGGTCGTTACGGCCCGCGGCCTCCTCCGTCCGGCCCCAGAGGCCGAACGCCTCGCCGGCCAGGTGGAGGCGGACCTCCGGCAGCAGCGGGGTGGCGTCCAGCCGCGTGTGGGCGCGGACGAACGCGGCTCGCTCGAGCAGCACGCCGACCAGCATGAAGGCCGCGCCGGCCTCACGCCGTCCCTCCCCGTCTCTTCCCCTGCCGTTGCCGCGCCCTTTGCGATTGGGATCATAGCCTCGCCTGCCGGGAAGGGACGATGCGGCTCGGAGGGCGGCGGCGGAGCGGCGAGGGGCCCGGGCGGCGGCGCCGCTTCGGCCGGGCGGCCCTGCTGCCCGTGGCCGCCGCGCTGCTGGTCCTGGTCGTGGCGCCGGTGGCCGGCGCCGTCGCCGCCCGGTCCTACGAGGGCAGCCTCGCCGGCCAGCTCCGGCAGGGCGAGCTGGCCTTCCAGCAGGGCCGGCAGCAGCTGACCGACGGCTACAAGAAGCAGGACCCGGGGCTCGTCCGCCAGGCGGCGGCGAGCTTCGCGGCCTCGCTGGCCCGGTTCCAGCGCCTGCCCGCCAGGTCCATGACCTGGGCCCGACGGCCGGGCGCGCGGCGCCCGCCTTCGTCCGCTCGCGGGTCACCTCGCTGGGCGCGCTGGTGCGGGTGGGGATGCACGTCGACGAGGCGGCCCTGACGGCCTGCCGGGGCCTGCTCGACGCGGGCGTCGTGGGCCCGCCGCCGCACCGGCCGGCTATTCATACTCAGTATAATGAGACCCATCCTCTAGCCTCAGTCTCGTGCGCTACTACGAATCGGTGGTGGACCTGATCGGCGGCACCCCGCTGGTCAGGCTGCGGAGCGTGACCGCGGGCATCGAGGCCGCCGTCCTGGCCAAGGTCGAGTACTTCAACCCGGGCGGCAGCGTCAAGGACCGCATCGCCGTCCGCATGATCGAGGCGGCGGAGCGGGCCGGCCTGCTGAAGCCGGGCGGGACGATCGTCGAGCCCACGAGCGGCAACACGGGCGTCGGCCTCGCCCTGGTCGCCCAGACGCGCGGGTACCGCTGCATCTTCGTCTGCCCGGACAAGGTCGGCGCCGACAAGATCGGGGTGCTCAAGGCCTACGGCGCGGAGGTGGTCGTCTGCCCCACCGCCGTCGCCCCCGATGACCCCCGGTCCTACTACCGGGTGTCGGACCGGCTCGCCGCGGAGACGCCCGGCGCCTGGAAGCCCAACCAGTACGCCAACCCGGAGAACCCGCGGTCCCACTACGAGACGACGGGACCGGAGCTGTGGGAGCAGACGGACGGCCGGATCACCCACTTCGTCGCGGGCGTGGGCACCGGCGGCACGGTGTCGGGCACGGGGCGGTACCTGAAGGAGGTGTCGCGCGGCGCGGTCCGCGTCGTCGGCGCCGACCCCGAGGGCTCGGTGTACTCCGGCGGGACCGGCCGTCCCTACCTGGTGGAGGGGGTCGGCGAGGACTTCTGGCCGGAGACGTTCGACCGCACCATCTGCGACGAGATCGTCAGGGTCCGCGACCGGGACTCGTTCGACCTCACGCGCCGGCTGGCCCGGGAGGAGGGGCTGCTCGTCGGGGGCTCAGGCGGCATGGCCGTGGCGGCCGCCCTGGAGGTGGCCCGCCGGGCCGGCCCCGACGACGTGGTCGTCGTGCTGCTGCCGGACACCGGCCGGGGCTACCTGTCGAAGATCTTCGACGACGGCTGGATGACGCACTATGGCTTCCTGCGCCCGGCCGGCCAGGACGAAGTCACGGTGGCCGAGGTGCTGGCGGCGAAGGGCGACGCCATCCCCCAGCTCGTGCACATGCACCCCAACGAGCCCCTGCGCGACGCTATCGACGTCCTGCGCGAGTACGGCGTCTCGCAGATGCCGGTCGTGAAGGCCGAGCCCCCGCTGATGACGGCGGAGGTGGTGGGCTCGGTGGTCGAGCGGGACCTGCTCGACGAGCTGTTCGCGGGCCGGGCCCAGCTGCGGGACCCGATCGGCCAGCACATGTCCCCGCCGCTGCCGACGATCGGCGGCGGCCAGCCGGTGGGCGAGGCGGTGGCGCTGCTGACCGACGCTGGGGCGGCCATCGTCCTGATCGACGGCAGGCCCGGCGGCGTCATCACGCGCCAGGACCTGCTCGCCTACCTGGGCGCGGGCGGCCGGCCGGGGCCTGCGTAGAACGTCGGTCAAGTAGTCGGCGAGAGATTCGGCGTCCAGGTGCCCCAGATCGTCGTCAGGCGCCGAGGACCGCAGCGAGCCCACTCGTTGTGGGTGAGCGAGGACCGCAGAAGCCTGGCCGCGAGATGGGGTGCCTGGGCGTCGAAGATCCGTCTACTACTTGACCGACGTTCTACCCTCTCGGCTCAGTCCGGCGTCGCCGCCCGGAGCGCCTGGTCCAGGTCGGCGACCAGGTCGCCGGCGGCCTCCAGGCCGACCGAGAGGCGGACCAGGTCGGCCGGCACCTCCAGCGGCGAGCCGGACGCGGAGGCGTGGGTCATGCGGCCGGGGTGCTCGATGAGCGACTCCACGCCGCCCAGCGACTCGCCGAGGACGAACAGCCGGGCGCTGTTGCACACCGCCACCGCCGCCGCCTCGCCGGCCCGCATCCGGAAGCTGACCATGCCGCCGTAGCGCCGCATCTGCCTGGTCGCGACGTCGTGGCCGGGGTGCGCGGGCAGGCCCGGGTAGAGCACCTCGGACAGCTCGGGCCGGCGTTCGAGGAACGCGGCCACCCGCTCCGCGTTGTCGCAGTGCCGCTCCATGCGGAGCGCCAGCGTGCGCAGCCCGCGCAGCGTCAGCCAGGCGTCGAAGGGCCCGGCGACGCCTCCCATAGCGTTCTGGTGGTACGCCAGCTCCTCGCCCAGCGCGGCGTCGCCGGCCACGAGGGCCCCGCCGATCACGTCGGAGTGGCCGCCGCAGTACTTGGTGGTCGAGTGCACGACCACGTCGGCGCCCAGCTCCAGCGGCCGCTGCAGGTAGGGCGAGGCGAAGGTGTTGTCCACCACGACCCGCGCGCCCGCGGCGTGGGCGAGGGCCGAGAGGACCGCGATGTCGGCGATGCGGAGCAGCGGGTTGGTCGGCGTCTCCACCCAGAGCAGCTTCGTCGCGGGCGTCAGGGCGGCGGCGACGGCGTCCGGGTCGTGCAGCGGCGCCGCCGTCCAGCGCAGCCCCCAGCGCTCGGCGACCCGTGCGATCAGGCGGTACGTGCCGCCGTACGCGTCGTCGGGGATCACGACGTGGTCGCCCGGCCCGCACACGGTCCGCAGCAGCGTGTCCTCGGCCGCCAGGCCGGAGGCGAAGGCGAGCCCGCGCCGGCCGCCCTCGAGCGCGGCCAGGCACTCCTCCAGCGCTCGCCGCGTGGGGTTGCCGCTGCGGCTGTACTCGTAGCCGTGGCGCGGGGCGCCGACGGCGTCCTGCTGGTAGGTGGACGTGGCGAAGATCGGCGGCACGACGGCGCCGGTGACGGGTTCCGGGTCCTGGCCGGCGTGGATGGCGAGCGTCTCGAAGCTGTGGGTCATGGCGCGGAGGCTACGCGCTCCGTCTCCCTCCCCCCTCGCGGGGGAGGGGATGCAAGGGGGGAGCAAGCTCCCCCTTCCGAACCCCCCCTCCTTGTCCGGGACGTTGGGGGCGCCTTCGGCGCATCCCTTCGGGCCGGGGCGCGACGCCTGGAGGGCGGGGAAGACGGACTCAATCGCTCGGGCGAAGCCCATTCCTACGCGCCGCGTCTCATCCGCCCTTCTGTTCTCGCGGGGGAGGGTCGGGGTGGGGGGCGGATGGTGCCAGCACAGCGGCCGCAGCCTCCAGTGGCTGGCTTGGGGGGGGGGGGGGGGGCCCCCCCCCCCCCCCCCCCCCCCGGGCGCCGGGGGGGGGGGAGCGGGCCAAGGACGGACAGAGAGACGG
>JBKPCH010000008.1:0-13413 GCA_046727275.1 Candidatus Dormiibacterota bacterium | reverse complement strand
GCCCACTGCGAAGGAGCGCAACCTGGTGCAGCAGGCGTGGGGCGTCATCCGCCAGCCCATGCTGCTCCTCCTGCTCGGTGCCGGTGCCGTGAACTTCCTCCTCGCCGAGCCCCTGGACGCCGGCATCCTGGTGTCGTTCGTGATCGTCGTCATCGCGATCTCGATCTACCAGGAGCACAAGACCGAGAACGCACTGGTCGCCCTCCGCGACCTCTCGTCTCCGCGCGCGCTCGTCGTCCGCGACGGTCGCCACACACGCATTGCTGGACGGGATGTCGTGCGCGGCGATGCGGTGCTGCTCGCCGAGGGCGACCGCGTCCCAGCGGACGGCGTGCTGGTCGACGGCGCGAACCTGTCCGTCGACGAGTCTGCGCTCACCGGCGAGTCCGTGCCCGTCCGCAAGTCACGGGTGGACGGCCGGGCGGCTGATGTTCCGATGGGCCGCCCCGGCGGCGATGGCACCCCCTGGGTCTTCTCCGGGACCCTGGTCGTCAAGGGTCATGGCGTCTCACTCGTCAGGGGGACCGGCGAGGGCACGGAGCTCGGTCGTATCGGCACGGCGCTCCGCACCATCGAGACCGAACGGACCCCGCTGCAGCGCGAGATCGACCGTCTCGTCCGGGTGGTCGCGGCGGTCAGCCTGGCGGCGGCGGTCGTCGTCGTCGTGGTCTTCGGCCTGACGCGGGGCCAATGGCTGGAGGGCCTCCTCGCGGGCATCGCCGCGGCCATGGCCATGCTGCCCGAGGAGTTCCCCGTAGTCCTCACCGTCTTCCTGGCTCTGGGCGCCTGGCGGATGTCCCAGCGGCACGTGCTGGCCCGCCGTTCGGAGGTCGTCGAGACCCTCGGCTCGGCCACGGTGATCTGCGTCGACAAGACCGGGACGCTGACCCTGAACAGCATGACCGTGGCCGAGCTGACGGTCGGCGGATCCACGCACCGGCTGGACGGCGGCCCCCTGCCGGAGCGCTTCCACGAGATCGCGGAGTTCGCCGTCCTCGCCTCGCCCGTCGATCCCTTCGACCCCATGGACCGGGCGTTCCGCGAGCTCGGCGAGGAGTACCTGGCCGGCACCGAGCACCTGCACCGCCGCTGGGAGCTGGTTCGCGAGTACCCCCTGTCGGAGACGCTGCTGGCCCTCTCGCACGTGTGGCGTTCGCCCGACTCGACCCGGTACGTGATCGCCGCCAAGGGCGCGCCGGAGGCGATCGCGGACCTCTGCCATCTGGAACCGGCAGGGCGTGCCGCCCTGGAGCGGCAGGTGGAGGCGGCGACCGCCGGTGGAGGGCGTGTCCTCGCCGTCGCCGGGGCCGAGATGAGCCAGACGGCCGGGCTGCCCACGGGCCAGCACGACTTCGATTTCCAGCTCCTCGGGCTGGCCGGCCTGCGAGACCCGGTGCGCCCGGGGGTCGCCGAGGCGGTGGCCGAGTGCCGGCGCGCCGGCGTGCGGGTGGTGATGATCACGGGCGACTACCCCGGCACCGCGCTGGCGGTCGCCCGGGAGGTGGGCCTGGACCACGCGGCCGGCTGCATCACCGGTCCTGAGCTGGACCAGATGGGGGACGACGAGCTCGACCGGCGGATCCGGACGGTCGGCGTCTTCGCCCGCATGGTGCCCGAGCAGAAGCTGCGGCTCATCCGGGCGCTGAAGGCGAACGGCGAGGTCATCGGCATGACGGGCGACGGGGTCAACGACGCTCCCGCCCTCCGCGCCGCCGACATCGGCATCGCGATGGGAGCCCGGGGTACCGACGTCGCCCGGGAGTCGGCGGGCCTGGTAATCACGGACGACGACTTCGCCTCGATCGCCGGCGGGGTCCGGCTCGGTCGCGGCATCTTCGACAACCTGCGGAAGGCGATGTCCTACGTCATCGCCGTCCACGTGCCCATCTTGGGGATGACGCTGATCCCGGTGTTCCTCGCTGGCTGGCCGCTGGTGCTGCTGCCGGTGCAGATCGCGTTCCTCGAGCTGATCATCGACCCGGCCTGTTCGGTCGTCTTCGAGTCCGAGGAGATCGACCCCAGGATCATGGAGCAGCGTCCCAGGGGGCTGGGCGCGCCAATGTTCGACCGCCGCGTGCTGGCCATCGCGACGCTGCAGGGCCTGTCGGTGCTGCTCGCCGTGCTCGGCGTCTACCTGTGGACGGTGCTCAGCGGACGGCCCGAGGGCGTCGTCCGCTCGGCCACCTTCGCAACGCTCGTGATCGGCAACCTTGCGCTGATCCTGGTGAACCGCTCGTGGCGGCTCCCCGTCGTGGAGGCCTTCCGCCAGCGAAGGAACCGAACCGTCAAGTGGATCGTCGGCGGCGCCGCCACGCTGCTGATCGTCCTCCTCACCGTCCCGTGGCTCCGTGACGCCTTCAGGTTCGGACCGCTGGGCCCATCGGAGTGGCTGGTGGCGCTGGCGGCAGGGCTCATCGGCGTGACGTGGTTCGAGATTTACAAGCTCGCGACGCTGGGAGGAGCTGATGCCGGAGAGGAGCCACCGCCGGCCGAGCGGGCCGAGAACCGAGAGCGACGACGACCTCGTCCTGCAGACGCCGTACGACGCGGTCATCTTCGCTCTGGACTGCGTCTTGAGGGACACGGGTGACGGAATGCGTGCCTACCCCGGCGCGATGGCCCTGTGCAGCGACTGAGAGGGAGCGGCGTCCGCTGGGACTGTTGGCGGCGAGCCGGAGGGCCGCCGAGCGGCTCGGCGCGGTGGGTCTCGACGACGCCTTCGACGTGATCGTCGACGGTGAGGCCATGGCCAGGCTGGAGCTTCCCGCAAGGCCCGATCCGGCCACGTTCCTGCAGGCGTCCCACCGGTTGGAAGTGGCACCGGCGCGCGTGGGCCGTGATCGAGGCCACGGTCGCGGGCGTCACGGCGGCGAGGTGCGGCGGATTCGGGCTGGCTGCCGCGATCGACCGGGCCGGTCGCCGGCGAGACCTCGAACGGGCCGGCGCCGACTTCGTCTTCGGCGACGTGGCCGAGCTCGACCTCGGGATCTCCGAATCGGATCCCTGGCTCCTGGTCTTCGAGGGCTTCGACCTCGCCCACGAGACGCACCGGGAGGCGCTGCCGACGCTCGGCAACGGCTACGTGGCAACCCGAGGCGCGATGGCCTGGCGAGTGGACGACGGCGTGCAACTACCCGGGGACCTACCTGGCCGGCGTGTACAACCGGCTGACCAGCCGTGTGGCGGTTCGGGGTACGGCCGACCGTCCCGCCGCTCCCGCCGGGTGGCCTCAGAGCGGCTGCGGATGCCGAGCAGCATCTTCCGCATCATGAGGAAGTCGCCTACCTCCATCAGGAAGAGGTCGGTCGCGATCGTGGGCCGGTTCAGCGGTAGCGGACGCGGACGCGGGAGACGAGGCGGGTGTGCTCCTCGTCGATCGGCCGCAGCATCCAGCACCACGTGCTCGCGGTCTTGTCCCAGAGCAGCCAGCGGTCGGGCTCGAACGCCCTGACAGCCGGACCGCCGGCCGAGCGCCGGTCGTCCGGCAGGCCCTTCGACCCTGGCGGCCCCGTCCCCGACCTCCGAGGCCGGGGCAAGAGGAGGATCGCAGCGAGATGAGCAGCGGACAGCTGATCGCGTTGACCCTGCCGCTGGTGGCCGTCCAGCTGGGCCTGATGATCCTGGCCCTCCGCGATCTGCTGCGGCCGGAGCGCCAGGTGGTGGGCGGCAACAAGCTGGTCTGGGGCGCGTCATCGTGCTCGGCGAGATGCTCGGACCGATCGCGTACCTGCTTTTCGGGCGCCGGGACGCATCACGGTCGCGGCCCCGGTCCAATCGACGCCGAGCGCGCCGCCCGCGGCGCCGGCGATCGTCTGCCGCGGGCTGTCCAAGTCCTACGGCGGCGTGCAGGCTCTGCGCTCGCTCGACCTGGAAGTGCCCACCGGCTCCGTCTTCGGGCTGCTGGGGCCGAACGGCGCCGGCAAGACGACCCTGCTCCACCTGCTGACCGGTCTCCGCCGGCCGACCGCCGGTGAGGCGCTGATCGACGGCGTCCCGTTGGGCCACCCGGGCCGGCGGCTCGGTCGGTCGGCTACCTGGACCAGGACCCGCGCTACTACGGCTGGATGACCGGCGCCGAGCTGCTCCGCTTCGCTGGCAGCCTCTGCGGCCTGCCCGGCCGGAGCTGGCGAGGGCGGTCGAGCGGGCGGCCGAGCAGGCTGGGATCACCGAGTTCATGGGCCGCCGGCTGAGCGGCTACTCCGGCGGCATGCAGCAGCGGCCGGGGATCGCGCAGGCGATCGTGCACCGGCCGAGCGTGCTGCTGCTGGACGAGCCGGTCAGCTCCCTGGACCCGGAGGGCCGGCGCGACGTGCTGGACGTGATCGCGCGGCTCCGGGGCAGCGCGACCGTGGTCGTCTCCACCCACATCCTGGCGGACGTGGAGCGCATCTGCGACCGGGTGGCCATCCTGGACCAGGCCGCCTGCTGGCCGAGTCGGAGATCGACGTGCTGCTGGATCGCCACGCGGCGCCGGCGTACGAGGTCGAGCTGCGCCACGCCAGCGCGGACCTGCAGCGGGCACTCCTCCGGCGCCTGGCGCAGCTGCCCTGGGTGGCGGGCGTCGAGGGCGCGGACGGGCGCGTCCGGGGGCGGACCGCGGACCCGGACGCCGCGGGTCGGGAGCTCGTCGCCGAGCTGGCCGCCGCCGGCGCCGGCGTGGACAGGCTGCAGCGGGTGCGGCCCTCGCTCGAGGAGGTCTTCCTCTCGATCATCGAGGGACGCCCGGAGGTGGACGAGAGATGAGGGCGCTGGCCACCCTGCTCCGGAAGGAGCTCGTCGAGCAGTGGCGGACGATGCTGCTGCCGAGCGCGATCCTCGTCCTCTTCGTCGGCATCTCGTCGCCGCTCCTCGCCCCAGATCGTCCAGGCCGTCGCCGGGTCCCACCTGGCCGGGCTGGTGCCGCCGCCCCAGGTCGGGGACGCCGTGGCCCAGTTCGTCAAGAACATGGGCCAGCTCGGCGCGCTATCTCATGACCACACCGGCTCGGAAGCCGGGGAGGACCTAGCCGTGGCGATCGAGAAACGCGCCCAGCTTCCGCAGCCGGCCGTGCCGGACGGGAGATGGCGGCCGAGGAGGCCTCGCATCATGCCGCCCGGCCAAGCAGTGGACGAACTCGCCAGGCCCCCACCGCCGTGGCGGCTCTGCCGATGAGGACCGCCGGAGCCAGTGCCGCGCCTCCCGCGATCAGCAGGCTGCGCTGGCGCAACTCAAGACCCCTGCAGCGTCCGGCGAGTCCTCTCGTAGTCGTCCTGGGTGATCTCGCCGCTGGCGAGTCGCCGGCGCAGGACGTCCATCGCCTGGTCCCCTGACCGGCGGCCAGCGAGGGATCGGATCCCGTACACGACCAGCGCGGCGATGCCTCCCCAGAAGAGCAGCATCGTGACGGCCATCAGCAGCCAGCTCCAGCCGTCGTAGTAGCCCCACATCATTTCGCTTTCAGACCTCCTTCAGTCTCTGAGTCCACCATGGGCCGCTGCAGCCGGATGCTCCAGTGCCGGACGTCCCGTGCGCAGCAGGCCGCGAGTCCCTTTGGGTGTACCCGGTACCTGCAGCGGCCGGTGGCCCGGTCGGCGGAGACCACCGAAGCGGCGTTCATCCGGTCCATTCAGGCGCCGCGTTTCGTGCGGGCCGGCCGGGCAGCGAGGCGCCGGGCAGCCACCAGTTCCCGCGACCGAGCAGAGCGCATCGCCGCAGGCAACAGTGGCGGCCCGACGATGGTCGCATCCACGAGCACCGCGACGGTCATGCCGACGCCGGTCTCGCGTGTCGTGACGAGGCTGGCGACCGCGATGTAACCGCATCCCGCCGGAACCTGCGATTCGCTGGCTCAAAACACCAGATTTGCGCCCTGGATGCTCCGCAGAACGGTTCGGAACTCGTCCCCGTAGGGACCCAACTCTCTTCGTTCCAACTCGTTTGGGCGGTTCTAACCACCAAACGACGAGCCTCCACCACTCTCCAAACGTGTCTCAATCCGCATTGGTCAAGCCCTGGTTAAGAGCGCGTTTTCTCGGGTGCGCGCTGTACAGTCTGGACGTCATGGCGGTGCAGTCGAAGGCGACGGACGGCGCGGCGGCGAGCGGGTTGAAGCGGCTCGTGGAGGAGTACCTGGCGGCCTGCCGGGCGCGAGGGCTGGCGATCCGGACGGTGCGCGAGGCGTACCGCTACCCGCTGGACGAGGTGTTCCTTCCGTTCTGCGCCGAGGTGGGCATCGAGGAGCCGGGCCAGGTGACGGCGCGCGTGCTGAACCGCCTGACGACGCGGCTGCTGGACGACGGGGGCCGCCGGGGCGCGCTATCCAAGTTCACGGTGGCGAGCTGCGTGCGGTCGATCAACGCGTTCCTGTCCTGGGCCCGCCGCGAGGGCGAGGTCGGCGAGAGGGTGAAGGCCCAGGCCCGAAATTGCCGCGCCGGCTGCTGGACGTGCTGAGCAGGGAGGAGATCGGCCGCCTGGAGGACGCCGCCAGGATGGAGCGCGACGAGCTGATCGTCCGGGTGCTGGCAGACGCGGGCCTGCGGGTGACGGAGCTGACCGGCCTGCGGACCACCGACCTGATCGAGCGGGACCGGCGGGTGTGCCGGCGGGTCCGTGGCAAGGGCGACCGGCAGCGGGACGTGCCGGTGATGCCCCAACTCGGCCGCCGCCTGCGCCGCCACGTCGAGCGCGGCCGGCCGCGGGGCACGACGTCGGACCGGGTGTTCCTCGGCCTGCGCCGGGGCCGCAGTGGCGACCACGAGCCGTTGACGCGGTCAGGCGTGGACCAGCTCATCCGGCTGCTGCCGAGGAGGCGGGCCTGGAGAAGCGGGTCCACCCGCAACTGCTCCGGCACAGCTTCGCGACGTGGGCGCTGACGCGGGGGATGAACCCGGTCCCGCTCGCGCAGATCATGGGCCACAGCTCGCTGGCGATGATCCAGAGCGTCTACGCTCACCTGATGCCCCAGGACGCCTACACGGCGCTGGAGCAGATCGTCAGTGCCGGCGAGTAGCCGGTGTGGGCAGGTTCCATCGGAGCGGGCGATCACCCTCCCAGTACCGAAGCAGTCGAACATGCCGGCGATCGAGTTGCCAGGCCACAAGTTGCAGCCCGCACCGGATTCGCCACGTCGAGCTAGGATTCAGCCGTTTGCGGCAGTGGATTGGCTTCAAGGGAATCAGATCACGTCGCCGGGCGGAGGAGCGTCGATGACTATGCCAGTGTTGAACCCTACCATGGTATAGGCGAACGTCGTGTTTCCCGACTTCGAGGTGGCGAAGTACCGCAGGAGATAGCCGTCGCTCTTCCGGACCCAGGCTTCGAAAACGTTGCCCTGCTTGGACGTGGCCTTGACGTGCCACGCGTTACCGGTCGGCAATGCCTCCTCTCCAAGAACCGCGACGTCAGTGGCATCTTGCCATGTGTTGACGTCGGAGGCCTGGCTGGACGGCGAGGACTTGAACTTCTGTTCTCCCTGGCGCACATAGTCAGTGCCGTTCTTGGTGATGATCTCTTGGCTGACAGAGGCGCCGCCGACGATGCCCTGGACCTTGAGTCGGAAGGCGCTGGACGGTCGTACCACCATGTCACCCTCACCCGTGATCTCTGCTGTCTGGCCCCCGCTGGTCGTCCGGACCGTGGCGGTGAAATGCATGTCTTTCATCGTCGAGAGGGCCGGTTTCGCGAGAATTTCGGCGGCGGATGGGGTTGGGGTTGGCGTCACTGCCCGGCTCGTGGCCGGCCCAGCGCTACTGGAGCCGGTCCCGCCACACGCGACAAGCGCAGAGGCTATCGCCACGACGAGTACCCGAACAGTTACGCGACGAACGGTTCTGCTCCCTCCACGGCGAAGCATAGAATCACGGCACCGGTAGAAGCAAGTTAATGTCAGCCTCTTTACATGAGGGTCCTCGGCGGGAGGAGACCGTCTCGCTCCGATCAGGGCATCCGCAACGGTAACCAGATGGTCGCGCACCGCCAGCAGCGACACCGACGGAAGCCGGCGCTCCGTCTCGCCGGGACAGCGCACGCACTCCGAGGCGCCGAGAACTGATAGAGGTCGGATTCGACTGCTTGAACGCCCACAGGCGGGCGGAGCGGCCACGGACACCACCTGACCGGGCGATCCTTCCCCGGGGCGGCCGGTTGGGGCGCGACATCAAGGTGCGCTGAGCGCCGGTGGCGTCCGCCGGGCGTCGCGAGGCGTCGGGCGCTCGCGCCTCGGCCGCACCTGCCCACCCCGGACCGGCTGCCCGGGCCCCGCACCCGACCCGCACGCTCGGGCCACCCCGGGGGCGGCCCCTTGCACAGGACCAGGGCTCGTGCTAGTATCCCGACAGTGCGGTAAGCGCTTACCGAGGGGACGTCTGCCCAGTGCGGGTCGCCGAGGGAGAGAGGGTGACTGAGGCCAGGAGGGCCAACGGGACGCTGACGATCTACGACGTCGCGAGCCGCGCCGGAGTCTCCATCGCCTCGGTGTCCCGCGTCCTCAACGGCCAGCGCAGCCCCCGTGCCGAGACCTGCGAGCGGGTGATGCGAGCAGTTCGGGAGCTCGGCTTCGTGCCCGACGGCGCTGCGCGAGCTCTCTCCAACGGGCTCAAGGAAGTGGTCGGCGTCGTCTTCCGGCGCGGCGGTGAGATCCCCTTCGAGGACGAGGAGGAGAGCCTGCTCTTCACCGACGTCGTCAATCGTGGCATCGAGGTGGCGGCCCAGCGTCGCGGCTTCGCCGTGCTGATGAGTTCCGTCGACGTCGACCACGAGAACGTGCCGACCCGGATCGCGGGGATCGCGGGCAAGGCGGACGGGCTCATCCTCCACGACAGGATGCTCTCGGCGGCCGGCATCGCCCGGCTCGCCGACCTGGTCCCGATCGTAACGCTGGCCGGACGTCCCACCCCTGCGTCTATGAACGTCCGATGCGACAACGAGTCCGGGATGCGTGCGCTGGTCCGCCACCTCGTGATCGATCACGGATATCGCAGCCTCGCCTATCTCTCGGGAAACGCCGACAGCCCCGACAACCGGGCGCGGGCTCGGGCGTTCGGGGCCGAGACCATCGCAGCGGGGGCCCGGATCCAGGCCGGACCTGCCTGGCAGGGCAACTACAGCGCCTCCGGGGGGGCCAGGGTGATCACGTCGCTGCTGGGCGCCGGCAGAGACCTGCCGCGTGCCATCGTCTGCGCCAACGACCAGACCGCCCTGGGGGTGATGCACGCCCTCGCCCGGCAGGGCCTCGAGGTGCCGGGCGACGTGGCCGTCACCGGCTTCGACGACATCCCCGTGGCTCGCCACATGCACCCGCCCCTCACGACGGTCCGCCAGCCGATCCAGAACCTGGGCGCAACCGCCTTCGACGTCCTCTTCTCGAGGATCAGCGCGGCCGGCGGTGAGCGCGACACCGTGCTCCCCGTCCGGTTGATCGTCCGCGAGAGCTGCGGCTGCGCGGGCCAGCTGGCCCCGCCTCCGAGCTGGGCGTCGGGACCGAGCCGGGAGCGGTAGCGATGCGCGCCCTCAACTGCGGCGGCCGAGCCGGTCGGGAGGTGCTGCAGGCGTCCCTGGAGGGACCGGTCGCGTGAACGGAGGAGGGGAGATGTGAACTTGCGAACATTGCTGCGGCCGGCGCAGGGCGAGGCCGGCCCGGGCCGGCGACTGCGCCGCTTTTCGATATTCGTGGCGGGCGCCGTCGCCGCGCTCGCCTGGGTGGCGCCGGCCAGCGGCGTCGCCACCGTGGCGCTGGCGGCTCCGCCCGAGCCGAGCCAGCCGAGCTTCGGCCCGAACGTCTACGTCTTCAGTCCCAGCATGCCGCAGAGCCGGGTCCAGGCCACAGTCGACGCCGTGGCCGACCAGCAGGTCTCCGACCAGTTCGGCAGTCACCGCTACGCCCTGCTCTTCGAGCCCGGCACCTATGGATCTCAGGCCGACCCGCTCATCTTCCAGGTCGGGTACTACACGACCGTGGCCGGCCTCGGGGCCTCACCGGGCGACGTCACGATCAACGGCGCGGTCGACGTCTTCAACCAGTGCTTCTCCGGCAGCTGCACGGCTCTCGACAACTTCTGGCGCTCGATGTCGAACCTGACCATCAACCTCACGCTGCCCAAGCAGCCCCCCACCTACTCACCAACGCCGCCGGACAACCCCTTCTGCGCGAACTCGGCCGAGATGTGGGCGACGTCGCAGGCAGCACCGCTGAGGCGGGTCCACGTCAACGGCTTCATCACGCTCTTCGACTACTGCTCGAGGCCGGGCTACTCCAGCGGCGGCTTCATCGCCGACTCCGAGTTCTCCGGCAGCACCGTGCTCAACGGCTCCCAGCAGCAGTTCCTCGTCAGGAACAGCAGTCTGGACGGCTGGACCAACGGTGTCTGGAACCAGGTCTTCTCCGGCGACGACGGCAGCGTGCCGCCCCAGAGCTTCAGCAGCGTGCCAGCCCAGTCAGGTGGGCCCCAGCCGTACACCACGCTGGCGACCAGCCCTGTGACGCGGGAGGCGCCATTCCTGTACGTCGACTCGTCCGGCAGCTACAATGTCTTCGTCCCGGCGCCGCGCCAGGACTCCGTGGGAAGGACGTGGGCGAATGGCCCCACCGCCGGCTCGTACATCCCGATCGACAGGTTCTTCATCGCCAGGCCGACCGACTCCGTGACCCGGATCAACGCGGCGCTCGACCGCGGCCAGGACCTCATCTTCACCCCCGGCGTCTACCACGTCGACCGAACGATCGAGGTCAGGCGCCCTGACACGGTAGTCCTCGGTCTTGGCATCCCCACGCTCGTCGCGGACGACGGCGTCGTGCCGATGGCAGTCGCCGGCGTGAAGGGGGTGAAGCTGGGCGGACTCCTTTTCGACGCCGGCCCGGTCAGCTCCCCGGTGCTGCTGGAGGTGGGCACCGGCCGCGGCCAGAACGGCCAGGGCGCCGAACCCGAGCGCCGGACCGACCCCACCGACCCGACCTCGATCCAGGATGTCTTCTTCCGCATCGGCGGCGCGGGGCCCGGCAGGGCCACGACCAGCCTCGTCGTCAACAGCGACAACGTCGTCATCGAGGACATCTGGGCCTGGCGTGCCGACCACGGCAGCGACGTGGGGTGGACCAGCAACACCGCCGACACCGGTGTCGTCGTCAACGGCGACAACGTGACCGCCTACGGGCTGTTCGTCGAGCATTACCAGAAGTACCAGGTGATCTGGAACGGCGAGAACGGCCGGATCATCATGTTCCAGAGCGAGATGCCCTACGATCCGCCCACCCAGGCGGCATGGTCGCATGACGGGATCGACGGCTGGGCCGCCATCAAGGTGGCTGATTCGGTGCAGAGCTTCGAGGGGTGGGGGCTTGGCAGCTACTGCTTCTTCAGGGTGAACCCGTCCATCCACGCGGCGCACGCCATCGAGGTCCCCACCCGCGCCGGCGTTCAGCTCCATGACCTGCTGACCGTCTCCCTCGGCGGCGTCGGTGTCATCGATCACGTGGTCAACGACTTCGGCGGGCCGGCGCAGGGTTCGGCCACGATTCCCGTCAACGTGGTCAGCTATCCGCCCGCGACGTGACCCGCCGACCCCTGGGCAAGCGCGGCCATCCATGCCCCGACCGCGACACGTACATTGGAGAGAAGAGAGGAGATGAACTGATGAGCACGAGCGCGCGGTTCACTCGCCGCCAGTTCCTGGGGGTGGCGGGCACCGGTGTGCTGGCCGCTGGCTTCCCGACCGTCCTGGTCTCCTGCGGCAACTCGACGAGCCAGCCGAGCGGCAGCGGCCCGTCCAGGGTGCAGCCCGGCACGCTGAGCATCTTCATCAACAAGGACACGGCACACCCGCAGCAGCAGGCCCAGCTCATGGACCTGATCAAGCAGAAGTTCGAGCAGGAGAATCAGGGGTCGACCTTCACCTGGGACACGTACGCCTCGGCGGCCGAGGAGCAGACCAAGCTGGAGACCGCGGCGGCCGCCCGCGAGGGGCCCGACATCTTCGAGTTCGGCTCGACCGTCGTCCCGACCGCCTATGCAAGCGGCTCGTTCGAGACCATCACCGGCTCGATGTGGAGCCAGCTGGGTGGCAAGTCGGCGTTCTTTCAGCCACAGCTCACGATGAGTGGCCCCTCACCGGACAAGCTGATCGCGGTCCCCTGGAGCGGCAACCCGTATGCCATGGTCTACAACAAGGCGATGTTCGCGGCGGCCGGCATCAGCCAGCCGCCGAAGACGTGGAGCGACTTCGTCAGCGCGGCCAAGGAGATGACCAACGGGAAGGACACCTGGGGCACGGCGATGGCGCCGGCCGACGGCTTCGACCCATGGCACAAGATCTGGCTGTTCGTGACCCAGATGGGCGCCACGCTGATGGACGCCACGGGCAAGAAGGGCCTGCTGGACTCGGAGGCCTCGGTCCAGGCCTGTGCCTTCTGGCTGGACTGGATGGCGAACTTCAAGATCGCCTCCCGGCAGAACGCGACGTTCACCGGCGCGAACGAGGTGAAGGCGTTCGCGGCCGGCAACGTCGGCATGTCGGTGATGACCGGCCCCGGCGGCATCCCGAGCTACGACCAGGGCGCGGTCGCCGGCAAGTACGACTTCGCCGTCGGTCCGACCGTGCCCTACGGCATGAGCTCGCTGCCCAAGGGTGGGAAGCCGGCGCAGGGCTTCGTGTCCGGCCAGTACCTGACCATCTTCAAGTACAGCAAGTCCCCCGACCTGGCCCTGCGGCTCATCAAGGTCATGACCAGCCCGGACATCCAGTACCAGCTCTTCAAGCTGCGCGCCCAGCAGCCGGTCGTGCTGGAGACGTTCACCAAGTACCCGGACGCCAAGGCCGCGCCCTGGAACACGCTTTACGACGCAGAGCTCAAGTCCTACCCGACGCCGTTCTTCGGCTCGTGGCTGCAGCTCGAGGTCGTCCTGGGGAAGGCCATCAACAAGATGGCGCAGCAGATCGGGGCCACGGGCAGCTACAGCAAGGACGACCTGAAGGCGGCGCTGACCCAGGCCAACCAGCAGCTCGCGGCCTCGCTGTAGACGGGATGATCACCGGAGAGAGGCCGGCGGCGGTCGAGCCCGGGACCGAGCAGGCGGTCCCGGGCCTGCGGCTCCCCGCGGCACGCCGGTCCCGAGGCTCGCCCCTGCGCGCACCGTACTGGATGATGGCGCCCGGCCTGGCGCTTCTGGTCGTCGTCGTCTTCCTGCCCATGGCGATCGGGTTCTACATCAGCTTCACGAGCCTGAACCAGTACACCATCGGCGACTGGCTGCACGCCCCGTTCGTCGGCCTCAAGCACTACGTCGACGGGCTGTCGCCCGGCGGCGCCTTCTCCAGCTCGCTGCTCAACTCCATCAAGGCGAGCGTCGCCTTCTCGCTCCTGACCACGGTGGCGATCACGCCCATCGGCGTCGGCGCGGCGCTGCTCCTCAACGGGCCGGTCCGCGGCCGCGCGGTCTTCCG
>JBKPCH010000007.1:0-17188 GCA_046727275.1 Candidatus Dormiibacterota bacterium | reverse complement strand
GATCGAGCCGGAGCACGCGCGGGTCATGATCCCGACCTACGTCGTCGACCGCGACCAAGTCGTCATCGACGGTCCGGCCCCGCTCGAGCAGCTCGTCATGGTCCCGGCCATGATCCAGCTGTCGGGTCACGCCGAGCAGCTGAGGTCGTACGCCCGATAGCGGCAGGCATTCGGCCGAGCGATCACCACCGGCCGGCCCGGCGTTGACGACATGACACGATGGCACACGAGCCGTGCCGCCGGGCACTGTCGATGGCGGTCTCCGTCGCCTGCTGCCTGGCGCTGGCCTCGCCGGCGCTGGCCAGCGGCGAGAACGCGAGCATGGCCATCAGAGGCGGCGACCGGCCCGGCGGCGGGGTCCAGGTCCCTCGCGGCGGCGACCACCCCTACCCCGGCATCCTTGGGCCGAGCTGTCGCGGCGGGGCAGGTGGGGTCGCCTGCGCCCTGGTTCCCTTCGCGGCCCTGGGCATCGGGGCGATGCTGTTCGCCTGGCTAGCCTCCCGCGGCCCTGGGCCGGCTCGCCACCCCGGGCAGGAGAGGCGACGCCGCGGCCGCGCCGGACGCGGCCGTCGCCGCGCTCCACCGTCCCGGGATCGTCCGCGCTAGCCGCCAGGTCTGTCCTTTTTCGGCCCGCGCCGTTCGTCTGTAGAGGCGCCGTCTCCGACCCCATCCGAGACGCCCCAGCCCGGCCAGTCGCCTTCTCGCACGCCGCTGGCGTCGCCGATGCCAGTGGATACGGGCCCTCCACCGTCGGTCCAGCCCCAGCCCGCTCCCACGCCCTGACCGACATCTCCGGGCTGGAGCGGATTCAGCCGGTCCGCGGGAACAGCGACCGTGGTTCGCCGACTCGCGCTCCCGACGCCAGCCCGTGCCACCGCAGCGCGGTCAGCCAGTCCATGCCGAGTCCGATTCCGAGCTGAGCGGCGACGGCCTCGGCGGTCGCCGGCAGGAACGGCCGCAGCGCTTCGGCCACGACGCGCAGTGACTCGACCAGCGCGAGCAGCACGCCGTCCAGGTCGGGCTGGCCCTGCTGGCGGGCGAGGTGCCAGGGGCGAGACTCGTTCGCGTATCGGTTGGCCGCCCGGACCAACTCCCACACGGCGAGCAGCGCCGCCTGTGGATCCAGTCGTTCCGCCATCGCCGCGTGCAGGCGCTCCGCCACCACGCCGGCGAGCGCGGGGAGCGGACAGCCGTCCGGTACCGCTGCTGCCGGGACGGCGCCCGCCCGGTAGGAGCGAACCATGGCGGTCGTCCGCTGCAGGAGGTTGCCCAACTCGTTGCCGAGCTCCGTGGTGCGCAGGTCCTGGACGCGCTCCTCGGTCCAGTCGGCGTCCTCGCCCCTGCCGACCGCGCGCAGCAGCCAGTACCGCAGCACGTCGGTGCCGACGCGGGCGGCGACACCGGCAGGGTCGACCAGCAGGCCCCGCGACTTGCTCAGCCTGGCGCCACCGGCCTGGAGAAAGCCGTGGACCAGGATGGTGTCGGGCGGCGGCAGCCCCGCCGACAGCAAGAAGGCCGGCCAGTAGACCGCGTGGAAGCGGAGGATGTCCTTGCCGATCACGTGGACGCGGCAGGCCCGTTCCCAGAACGAGTGGTAGGTATCGCCATCGCCGGGGTAGCCGAGAGCGGTGACGTAGTTGGCCAGCGCGTCGAACCATACGTACATCACCTGGTCGGGGTCGCCGGGAACGGGGATTCCCCAACCGCGCGCCCGCTCCTGGGACCGGGAGACGCTGATGTCCTCCAGGCCCGCCGCTACGAATGCGCGGGCCTCCCGACGCCGGGTCTCGGGGAGAACGCGGAGCCGGCCGCTGTCCAGCAACTCGAGCAGCTCCTCCCGATAGCTGGACAGCCGGAAGAACCAGTTCTCCTCCTCCACCGTCTCGGGCGGGATGGCGTGCACCGGGCAGAGACCACCGGTCAGCTCGTCGGGTCTGTAGAACTGCTCGCAGCTCACGCAGTAGAGGCCGCGGTAGCGGCGCCGGTACAGGTCACCACGCTTGGCGCACGCTCGCCACAGCGCGGCGGCACCGACGGCGTGGGCGGGGTCGGCCGACGTCCGGATGAAGCCGTCGACCGCGACGTCCAGATCTGCCGGGAGGGCCTGGAAGAGGCGCGCGTTGCGGTCGACCAGCGATCGCACCGTGACACCCTCGCGCTCGGCGGCCTGGACGTTCTTCAGGCTGTTGTCGTCCGTCCCGCTCTGGAGCCGCGTTGGCGCGCCGCTCAGGCGGTGGTAGCGCGCCAGGGCGTCGGCCAGGACGAGCTCCAGGCCGAACCCCACGTGCGGCGAAGCGTTGACATACGGGATGGACGTGGTGACGTAGACGGGACGGGACATGGCGTCTCCTCGGGAACGCCGGCGTCGCAGACGGCCGGCAGCGGGTCAGTGGTGCGAGGAGGCCCGCCAGGGGAGAGTGTGGCTAGCTCGCCGCCCCCCGAGCGGGCCAGGGCATCGCCATGTCGGCACCGGTCGGGGACGGCTGCAGTCGCATGCGTCAAGCGTACGCCGATCGATCGGCTGGATCTGTGGGACCCGACATCCCGGTTGCCGGGCTGAGAGAATTGCGCCGCCTTCGGGAATGGCACCTACGACCTCGCCAGCACCCGGCTGGTGGTGTACGCCGTCTACTATCGCGAGGGGCAGGTCAACCAGCAGTGGGAGACGAAGCCCGGCCAGTCGAAGGCCGTGCTCCGGGTCGAGCCCAACGGCTCCAGGACGGTGACCGTGAGCGGCCTCGCCGCCGTCTACACGATGCCGGCGGGCGATCCCCTCGGCCAGCCGCTGGCCTTCGCGTTCTCCTTCAACTGCGGCTGAGGGCCGCCGAGTGGGTACGCTGCCCCGATGAGCGACGCCCTGGACCGCTCCCTCTGGCGCCCGCGGCGATGAGCGGGCAGCCGGCCGTCCGAGCCAGCTCATGGCTACCTGTGAGCCGGCGGGTCGCGGCCCGATGTGGCATCCTCGGTCCGATCCTCCTGGTCCTCTACTTCGGCGCGCCCGCCTTCACGGGATGGCCCTACGCCGGCGCCTCGCCCGAGCAGGTGACCGCCTATGCCACCACCCACGCCTGGCTCTTCTACGCGGGCGCCTGGCTCCAGGTCACGGGCACGCTGCTCAGCCTCGTCTTCTTCATGGGCCTGCGAGCGGTGCCAGCGCCCAGGGCAGCACCTGGGGCCTGGTGCTCGTCGACGCTGCTGCCCAGCCGACCCGCCTGTCGATGAAGCGCAGCGCCGTCACGCGGCTCCCGGGGATCGGGATGCGCCGCCACGTCGCGCCGCCATCGTTCGTTTCGGCGAGGCCGGCGCCGGTCCGTGTCGCGCCACCCAGGAAGCCAGTGCGCGCGTCGAGACGCTGGATGGTGAGGACCGACATTGCGTTCGTCACGGCAGGCGCGGCAGGCGCGGCCGGGGTGGGCGCCGGCGAGAGGGCAACCGGCGGCGAGGTGTCGAGCGAATGGAGGTGGGCGGCCGGCCGTGCTGCGCCGGGCGTCGTGCCGCCACACGCCACGACAGCGACCACGCAGATCAGCAAGGAGCGCCTCGGAGAATTCATGTCCGGGTAAGACGCTCGGTCGAGCCGGCCAGTTGCTACCGGGCCGTGCGATTGATTCAAAATCAATGCTGTTTGAACTAATCCCTCATCGCCGAGTCGCGAGGTTGCAGGCCATGGACGTCCTCGATCCGATCACCAGGCACGAGCAGGCTGGGCCGAGCGTCCTCTTCGTCTGCGTCCACAACGCCGGTCGCAGCCAGATGGCGGCCAGCCTCCTCGCCCACTACGCCGGAGACCGCGTCACGGTCCGCTCGGCGGGCAGCGCGCCCGGCGAGGAGGTCAACCCGGCGGCCGTCCAGGTGATGGCGGAGCTGGGGATCGACATGAGCCGGGAGTTCCCCAAGCCGCTCACGGACGAGTTCGTCCAGGCGGCCGACGTCGTCATCACGATGGGCTGCGGCGACGCCTGCCCCATCTACCCGGGCAAGCGATACGAGGACTGGGAGGTCGAGGACCCCGCCGGAAAGAGCGTCGATGAGGTACGCCGGATCCGGGAGGACATCGCGGCCCGCGTCCAGGCCCTGATCGGCGCGATCGCTCCGCCCGACGATCCCTGAGCTCAAATCCGCGCCGGTCCGGGACTCAGGCCCCTCCGCCTGCGGCGCCCGGCAGGTAGTGCTGGCACGCCTTCTGCGGCGGTCATCGCGGCCTGGATCTCGGGCGTTGGCCCCTGGTTCTCCGCGCCGCTGGTGGCGCGGGGCCTGACCAACCGCCAGGTGGCGCAGCGGCTGGCCATCGCCGAGCGGACCGTCGAGAGCCACCTGAAGCGCATCCGCGACAAGCTGGGCGTGCGCTCGCGCAGCCAGGTGGCGGTCTGGGTGACCGAGCGCGGCTGGCCCGGTTGCTCACCCACTGCCCGAGCTCGCGGCCATAGCGGACGCCGGCGCGCTGGCCGCGGGGAGCCTGACGCCGAAGATCAGCAGCCACGCGACGAAGACGAGCTCGCCGACGCCGAGGACCTGCCCGATCACACCGATGTACGGAAGGCCGGGCGCGAGGACGTCGGCCAGGAACTGTCCCATCCAGCTGACGGCCGCGACGATCAGCAGGACGCCCACCAGTCTCGGGAACAGCCCTGACTTGATGACCAGATAGCCGAGCGGAACCAGCCAGAGGCCGAAGAACTGCTCGTTGATCGTGAGCCCGTTGCCGTACGCGCCGGTGAACACCATCGCCAGCGCGGCGGACGCGTCCGCGCCGAAGGCCTTCGCGTAGGCGGGGTTCGTGGCGATCGTCAGCGCGGTGTACAGGTTGAGGTCGTTGAGGTACCCGACCGCGACGAGGACCACGACGAACACGACCATCGCGCCGGCCATCAGCCTGTGGACGTGGTTCAGCAGCACGTAGAGGACCAGGCCTGTCAGCAGGAAGCACGCCCAGGAGACGAGATCGATGACGATGCTGGCGCGGAACAGGAATGCCGATGAACGGATGTTGTCGAACGTGGCGGCGGCATCGCCTGTTTTGACGATGCCGGAGCGGATCCGCAGCGCGAGGATGAAGCTCACGCTCGGCAGCAGGTACAGCGATCCGGCGATCCGCGCCTGCGTCTTCGGTGACGTCATCGATGGATCCTCCCCGGCATCCCGGCTCGCTCACGCTCATCGGTCATGGCTGTCAAGCTAGGGGACGGGCGGTCAGGCGACATGCGTGGAAACACTCACCGAGCACCGAGGACCGGGGGCGGCGAGCAGGAGAGGTGACCGGGTCGAGCCGCCGATCGGGCAACCTGCCGGCCGAGGCCTCCAGCTTCGTCGGTCGCCGGCGCGCGCTGGCGGAGCTGCGGGTGAAGCTGAGCAGCGCCCGGCTGGTCAGCGTCGTCGGGCCCGGCGGTGTGGGGAAGACCCGGCTGGCGGTCCGCATCGCAGCGGACCTCGCGCGTGGGTTCAGGGATGGCGCGTGGCTGGTCGAGCTGGCCGACGTTCGAGATGCCGCGCTGGTCGCGAACAGCGTCATGGCGGCCCTGGACCTGCGCGACCAGGCTGGCGGCGAGCCTCGGCGGCTCGTGCTGTCCTACCTCCGCGACCGGCAGCTGCTGCTCGTCGTGGACAACTGCGAGCACGTGGTCGCCGCCGCCGCCGGCCTCCTGCACGACGTCGTCACCGCTGCGCCGGAGGTCCGGGTGATCGCCACCAGCCGGGAGCCCCTGTCGGTGCCGGGTGAGCACGTGCTCCCGCTCGCACCCCTCGAGCACAGCGAGGCCATCGTGCTGTTCAGCGAGAGGGCGGCCGCGGCGTCGGGCGCGTTCCAGCTCACGGATGCGAACCGGGAGGACGTCCTGGAGCTGTGCCGCCGCCTCGACGGCCTGCCGCTGGCGATCGAGCTGGCGGCTGTCAGAACGCGCGTGCTGACCCCGGCGCAGATCCTCGATCGCCTGAACGATCGCTTCGGCCTCCTCACGGGACGCGGCCGAGCCGCGTTCCCCCGCCACCAGACGCTGCGAACGGCAATCGAGTGGAGCCACGACCTGCTGAGCCGCGACGAGCAGAGGCTGCTCCGGCGCCTGTCCGTGTTCGCGGGCCGCTTCAGCCTCGAAGACGTCGACGGCATCTGCGCCTTCGACGCCGGGGCGGGAGCGGACGCGCTGGACCTGCTGTCGTCCCTGGTCGACAGGTCGCTGGTGATGAAGGAGGACGTGCACGGGCTGGCCTGGTACCGGCTGCACGAGACGATGCGGGAGTACGCCCGCCTGAAGCTGCGCGAGGCCGGTGAGGAGGACGTCCTCGAAGAGCGCTGCGCCGGCTACTACACGTCCCTGTGCCGGCGATCTGCGGACGGAGCGCGCCGCCGTCTTCTCGCGTGGCTGCAGTCGATCGAGGTCGAGATCGACAACGTGCGCGCCGTCCTCAGGCGATGCCTGGTCGACGGGGACACGTCTCGCGGCGTCGAGCTCGCCACCTCACTGGGTTGGTACTGGATCACGCGGGCGACGACGGAGGGTGCGCGCTGGCTCGACGAGCTGCTCCGGTCGGGGGAGTTCAGTCCGCTGGCACTCGCCTGGGCATGGGGCATACGCGGATTCCTCGGTGTGCTGCAGTCCGATCCCACGGCTGCCAGGCCGGCTCTCGAACGAGCGGCGGCGGCCGCGCGAGAGGTCGGCCGTCCGCCGCTGCTGTCGCAGTCGCTGTCCCTGGGATCGATTGCCGCGCACATGGCGGGAGATCATGCGTCGGCGGCCCGCCTGCTCGACGAGGCCGAGGCCGTGACGGCGCACCTCGACGATCTCCCGGCCCTGCTGTCGCTCCTCCAGGCGAGGTCGCTCGACGGGTTCTTTCGAGGCGATCTCGACGCCGTCAGGTCCGCCTCCACCGAGGGCGCTCGTCTCAGCCGGCGGGCAAACGACCTCTACACACTCCAGATCTGGCTGATGAACCTGGGTCTGACGGCGCTCATGGCCGGCGAGCTCGACCAGTCGGAGCCCATGCTCGAGGAGAGCCTGCAGATCGCCTGCCGGATCGACGACCAGCGGCTGCAGTCCACCCTGATCGGCGCCCTGGGCTGCCGCGTCGCCTCCAGCTCCCCTCGCCTGGCGGCACGGCTGCTGGGAGCGTCCGAGCAGCTCCGGATCGAGGTCGGCGCGAGCCCGCACCCCACCCTGGCGCCGCTGGCGGCGCGAGCGGTCGACGCCACGAGGTCGGCGCTCGGCGTATCCAGGTCCGGCGCGGAGTTCGACTCGGGACGGCGCCTGACCCGGAGCGCCGCTCTCGCGCTGGCCCTCGGCGAGCCGGCACGCCCTGCTGTCGAACCCTCTGACGGCGTGGTGTCGGGACCGCTCGCCAGGCGTGAGCTGGAGGTCGCGCGGCTGGTCGCGGACGGGCTGACCAACAAGCGGATCGCCGCCCGGCTGTTCATCTCGGAACGAACCGTCGAGAATCACGTCCGCAGCATCCTGAACAAGATGGGTTTCAGCTCCCGCACCCAGCTCGCCGTCTGGATGGCCTCGTCCGATGGGGGCACGACCCTGGTGACGACCCGGTGATGCGTGCCGAGGGGACGAGCTCGCTCGAACCCGTGGCCCTCGAACATCGGCGCCACCGCTATGGTTTGCGGCCATGGAGCGCGTAAACAGTCCACTCGCGGAAGTCCTGAGATACAACCGGTGGGCGACGCTCGAGATCATCGAGGCCTGCCGGTCGCTGACCGACGAGCAGCTCGACAGCCGGGGACGAGGCACCTCCGGAACCGTGCGCGAGCTGCTGATGCACGTCGTCGGCGGGCAGCAGACGTTCGTGCTCCGGAACGGGGGCAGACAGCACCAGGGGGAGCTCAACCGGCAGAGCCCGTGGCCCGGGTTCGACGTACTGCTCGACGTCGCACGCCAGTCGGGCGACGAGCTGGTCGCGATCGCCGAGAGCCTGGTCGACGACTCCAGCGTGGACCTGCCCTATTTCGGGCGGACGTTCCGTTTTCCCCGGAGCTTCTTCCTCGTCCACGCCGCCGAGCACGGCGTCGAGCATCGGACCGAGATCAAGGTGGCGCTCGCCCAGCTGGGCGTCGAGTCGCCTGACCTGGACGGCTGGGCCTACGGCACGGCCGCAGGCTACGGTCACGAGGTGACCCCGGACGCCTGACGGCGTTTCCGCGAGAACGGCATGCTCACGGTCGACGTCGCGTACACGCCGGCCAGCGAGGCGGTCAGGATCCCGATTGGCGCGGCCTCCCAGCCGGCGCCGAACGGCGAGCCCGAGGCGTAAGAGGAGAGGAGGCCGCCCGGCGGGCGGCCTCCTTTCGTATTGGTGGCGGCAGGGGCGAGCCCGAGGCCAGGACCCCGACGGCCGCGACGAGGATCATCACGTCGGCGAGGTTGAGCACGACCGGTCCGAGCGCGAGCCAGTCGTGCACCGCCCCGAAGACCGCGCGGTCCGCGAGATTGGTCCCGGCGCCTCCGATCAGGAGACCGGGGATCCAGGCCGGGATCGAGCCGCGGCGGGCCAGGGCAGCGGCCCAGCCGCCGAACAGCACGATCATCGCCAGAGCGGCCCAGACCAGGAGGGGAGTGCCGTTGGGCACGGCGCTCATGGACAGGCCGGCGTTGCGGACGTCCGTGATCGGTCCCCCGATAGAGCCCTCGGCCAGGTGGGACGCGACCAGCTTGGTGAGCCCGTCCAGCGCCGCCGCCCCGATCACCCAGGCCGCGATGCGGCGTCCCACGTCACCGGCCGGCATGCTGCTCAGGTGCCGCAGCTGCCACAGGTGGGCGCGGTTTCCAGCAGCAGGTAGAGCAGAACGGCCGCCGACAGCCCAAGGCCCATGCAGATTCGAACCAGCCCTGTCATCGTCACCCTCCTTCGAGACCGTTGACCGAACATCGGCCGACCGTACCGATCGCCGGCCCGCCCTGTCATCAGTGCTGGCACGTACTGGGCTCCGCGCGAGGCGGGTGTGCGGGGCGTGGGGCTCGGGCTCGTCGTGCTGAGGACCGCGCCGCTCACTGGCCGTGGGCGGCGCCGGTCGTCAGAGGCCGAGGCTCATCAGGATCATGCAGGTGAGGACGAGCGCGAAGCCTCCCAGCTGGACCCTGCCCAGGATCTGCAGCCGGCGCAGCGCGGGGACCAGCGCCGGACGGGCGTCCGGCAGCCACAGGTCGTCCGTGGAGTAGACCCGCCCGGCCTGCGGGCCGATCAACAGAGCGCCGAGCGCCGCGAGCCCGGCGGTCAGGACGAGCGCGACCAGCCAGGTGATCCCGTACGGGCTGCCGAATGCCTCGACGTGCCGCAGGGGGCCGAGGACGGTGCCCCGCACGATCCCGAGCAGCATGGTGCCGCTGCCCACGACGGCGAAGAACGGGACCGACCGGGCGGCGAGCCGGCCTCCCAGGGTCTGGCGGCCGGCCGGCGGCAGCGCCGCCATCGCCGGCCCCACGACGACCTCGAGCGCGACCGACGCGCCGACCCACAGCATGCCCATCGCGATGTGCAGCCACTGCGCGACGGCCAGCGCCAGCAACTCCATGATGGCTCCTCCTGGACAGCCCCGTGTCGCGTCAGAGGCGGCTGTCGAACTCGATCAGGTTGCCGTCCGGGTCGGACACGTGGAACGTGCGCTCGCCCCAGCTGCGGTCGGTGGGAGGGCTGTGCGGCTCGATGCCGTTGGCGCGCACCTGGTCGTACAGCGCGTCGACGCCGGCCAGCGACGAGGAGACCTCGACGTGGAACCCGGGTGCGCCAGCCTCCAGGTAGCGAGCGGACAGCAGGCCGAGCCGTCCCTCCCCGAGCTGGAGGAGGGCGAAGTCGCCTGGTCGGTGCTGTACCAGCACCGCGCCCGGGATGCGCACGTAGAAGTCACGGGACCGCTCCACGTCCTCGACGTGCAGCGTCAGACCGGTGAGGGAAACGTCCATGGCTGGGTACTCGCACTTCAAATCCTTACCGTCGAATAGTTCGATGATGAGGATTTTAGACGGGCAGGATGTAGAATGCAAGCGATGGACCGGGAGCAGCTCCGGCGCGAGGTGCTGCAGGACATGCGCGCACTGAGCACCGCGGACGACTTCATGAACGACGCCGCGGCTGCCGTCCTGGGCATTCACAGGACCGACATGCACGCGGGTGAGATCCTCGATCGGGTCGGCCCGATGACCGTGGGGGAACTGGCGCGTGCCGTGGGCCTCTCGCCGGGTGCGGCGACGGCCCTCGTCGACCGGCTGGAGGAGGCCGGCTTCGCAACGAGGGTGCAGGACCCCGCCAACCGGCGCCGCGTGATCGTGCGGCCGGCGGCCGGCGCGTCCGGTCGCGCCTACGCCGTCTTCGGCCCGCTCATCCGCAGCACCGTCGCCTTCCTGGAGCGGTACAGCGACGAGGATCTGCTCCTGGTCCGGGACTTCCTGCGAGGCGCCGGAGCGATCATCGCCGGCCACGCCGGGATGCTGCGCGACGGCGACGCCGGAGCGACGGGCACCGGTGCCACAGATTCGCGCCGGTAGCGAGGGCGAGTTCGACCTGGCGGAAGGGACGATCTACCCCGCCCTTCACCGCCTGGAGCGGACCGGCGCGGTGGCCAGCGTGATCCCGCGCCGGGGCGGCAGGCGCGGTGGGCGCGCCCGCCGCCGGTCCCGGCCGTGCTCGTCAGCCGTTCGTCGTGTGCAGGACGAACGGCTCGTAGCCGGCGCGGGCCGCCACCCAGACGGTCCCCGGCCGCAGGGCCGCCGCCCCCGCCAGCTCGGTGTACGTGGCGCCCGAGGGCTGGGGCGTCGAGGCCGCGGTCCAGGCGCTGCCGTCCCAGTGGGCGGCGAGGGAGGCCGCGCCTCCGCCCGACAGGTACTGGTAGCCGACCGCCCAGGCGTCGCCCGGCGACAGGGCCGCCAGCCCGAGCAGCAGGTCGGAGATGGCGCTCGGATTGGGGCTGGGCAGGACCGTCCAGGCCTTCCCGTCCCAGTGCTCGACCAGCGTCTGGTAGGGGGCCCGCCTGACGTTCGCCCGCTGGTAGCCGGCGGCCCAGACGTCCGCCGGTCCGGTGGCGGCGAGGGCCGTCACGTCGGTGGAGCCGGCGATCGCCGGGCTGGAGACCGACGTCCAGGCCTGCCCGTTCCAGTGACCGAAGAACGGCTGGGAGGAGGGCGCCGTGCCCGCGACCCAAACGTCGGTGCTCGAGATGGCGGTCACCGCGGTCAGCGTCGACGCGCCCTGCGGGCCGGGAAGCAGCGCCCAGCGGATGCCGTCCCAGTGCTCGACCAGGCCGTCGTTGCCGCCCACCGCCGCGTCGAAGTGCTCGCCCACCGCCCAGACGTCCGACGCGCCCGTGGCGGCCACCGCGGCCAGGGTGTCCTGGGCGCCGTTCGGGTCGGCCGCCGCGGGCACGATGCTCCAGGCCCGGCCGTTCCAGTGCTCGATCAGTGGCGCCTGCTGCGGTGCGAGGTCGTTGATGTCGTCCTCGCTGTAGCCGACGGCCCAGGCGTTGGTGGAGGACAGGTCGGCCACCGACTTGAGGATGTTGACGCCCACCGGCGCGCCGGGGGAGGCCACCTGCGTCCAGGCCGTGCCGTTCCAGTGCTCCGTCAGCGTGTGGTAGACGGCACCGCTGCTCTCCTCGAAGTAGCCGACGTTCCAGGCGTCGGTGGCGGAGCTGGCGGCGATGCCCAGCAGCGACGGGAACGTGCCCGGGTTCGGGACCGGCGTGATCGTCCACGTGGCGCCGCTCGCCGCCGCAGCGGCGGGCGCCAGCGCGAGCGGGAACGCCAGGGCCGCCGCCAGCGCCGGCAGCAGCGCAGCAATCCTCATCCTCACCCTCGACCTCCTTCGCACTCCTCGCCTGCCTGTGTGTGCCGCATCCCGACGGCAGCATCGACGACTACCCGGGCCTGTTACTCCGGGCCGGGAAAAGAGGTCGAGATCTGTGTGGGCGGCGCCACCGGCAGGCGACAGGCGCTGGGCCGGTTTCTGCGACGGCGCACTGTGAAGCGAATCGGAGGCGGCGCACGGAGGGCGCGGGTTTTACTGACGGCTCACTGTCAGACGCTGGTCCCGCCCAGCCGGTCTCAGATCCTCGTGTACTCCATGACCCAGTCGACCGTCCACGTCGCGCCGCCGTCCCAGGAGAACGCCTGCTCCCACCGGCAGGACGTGGCCGTGATGTCGCTCCACACGTATCGAACGAACACGGTCCGGCCCTCGACGCGGTCCTGGTCGTAGAAATCCCCTCGTCCGTTCCGGAACTCGCCGACCTGCGGCCTGCCCAGCGTCCCCTGCCCCGGGTCCGTCCAGTACAGGTTCCACTGGCGCGCCTGCGGGTCGTACAAGCGGAGCGTCAGGCCCCGGACCGGTCCGGATTCCGTGTCCGCCTCGAACCTGTCGATGTTGCCCTGACCACCCCAGATGTGCTCGGCCACCAGCGTCCCCTCGAACTCCTCCCACGAGTCCCAGCCGGCGCGCGGCCGCCTCACCCTGCGGTTGCGGACCCTCCAGCTTCCGATGAGGAAGTCGAAGTCCGCCTGCCCGTCGTGACCTTGGCCGCGCGCGTCCTGGTCCAGCGTCATGTTCCTGCCTCCCTTGCCTCGACCGGCTGTCGAGATCGGGCCAGGGTAGCGGGTAAGGCGGCCAGTCCACGTCCGCCTTACCGCGCCTGGGGCAGCTTCTTCTGACCCCGACCGACGGCCGGTGCGGACGGCGGCGGCACGACGGGCCCGATGTCCCCGTCGGGCGCCACGTCGAGGTCCACGATCACCGGCGCGTGGTCGCTCGGCCCGCTGCCCTTGCGGGCCTGGCGGTCGACCCAGGCCGCCCGCACCCGCCCGGCGACCGGGGCGGTGGCCAGCACCAGGTCGATCCGCATCCCCATGTCCTGGTGAAACATGCCCGCCCGGTAGTCCCAGTAGGTGAAGACCCGGGCGTCCGGCCAGCGGTCCCGGATGACGTCGTGCAGGCCGCGCGCCTCCAGCGCGGCCAGCGCCGCCCGCTCCGGCGGCGTCACGTGCGTCTGGCCGACGTAGGCGTCGGGGTCGAACACGTCCGCGTCGGTAGGCGCGATGTTCATGTCCCCGCACACCATCAGGGACTGCGGACCGGCGCTCACCGCCTCGCCCAGGGCGGCCAGCCAGGCCAGCTTGTACCGGTAGTGCTCCGAGTCCGGCACCCGCCCGTTCGGCACGTACACCGAGTGCAGCCGGACGCCGCCGCAGGTTGCGGCGACCGCCCGCGCCTCCGGATGCGGGAAGCCGGGCGCGCCGGCGATCCCGACCACCACGTCCTCCAGCCCCGCGCGCGAGAGGATCGCCACCCCGTTCCACTGCGCCTCGCCGTGGTGGGCGACGGCATAGCCCCGGCCGGCCAGCTCGTCGCCGAGCAGCTCGGCGAACGCGTCGTCCGCGAGCTTGGTCTCCTGCAGGCACACGACGTCCGGCTGCCGCTGGTCCAGCCACGGCAGCAGCCGGGGCACCCGCTGCTTGACCGAGTTCACGTTCCAGGTCGCGACGCGCACCGGACCTACGGTAGCGGTTGGGCCGGGCGCTCGGGGACCTCAGCCGGCTTCCTCCATACTTGGGGCGTCGCATGACCACGGGCCAGCCGCCGACCCGCCTCGAGGAGCCACCGGCGCCCAACCTGGAGTTCGCGAAGCTCGCCTCCCGCGATCGGGTCCTCGCCACCGCCGCGGCCCTGGAGCGGAACGGCATCCGGGCGCTGGTCGTGGACACGGGCGACGAGGCGAGGCGGCAGGTGCTCGACCTGCTGCCGGAGGGGGCCGAGGTCTTCAATGCCACCTCCAGGACCCTGGAGACGATCGGGGTGGCCGAGGAGGTCGAGCGCTCGGGCCGGTACCGGGCCCTCCGGCCCCGCCTGTACCAGATGGACCGGCTGATGCAGGGCCGCGAGATGCGCAAGGAGGCGGCGGCCCCCGACTACTTCGTCGGCAGCGTGCACGCCCTCACCGAGCGCGGCTCGCTCCTGGTCGCCTCCGCCAGCGGCAGCCAGCTCGGACCGCTGGTGTCCGGCGCCGGGACCGTCCTCCTGGTCGTCGGCGCCCAGAAGATCGTCCCCGACCTGGAGACGGGCCTGCGCCGCATCGAGGAGTACTGCTACCCGCTGGAGGACGCGCGGGCCTGGCGGGCCTACGGGATCCGCAGCGGCATCAACAACCTCCTGGTCGTCAACCGCGTGGCGGCGCCGGGGCGCATGACCGTGATCCTGGTCGGGGAGCAGCTCGGCTTCTGAGGGCGCGATGATCGACTACGACGCGCGGCCAGCATCGGCGATCGTCTGCCTCTACGGCCTGCGCCAGTCCGCCGCCGCCTACGAGATCCGCGACTTCCTGAAGCGCAACGGGATCCCCTACGACTGGATCGAGGTCGACCAGGACCCGGCGGCCTGCCTCGCTATCGGCATCCAGGGGGTGGACGACCCGCGCCTGCCGCTCTGCGTCCTGCCCGACGGCCGCCGGCTCGAGTCCCCGACCGTCGAGGAGGTCGCCGCCGGGCTGGGCCTGGTGGCGCCGCCCAGGCTGGACGAGTACGACCTGACCATCGTCGGGGGCGGCCCCGCCGGGCTGGCGGCGGCGGTGTACGCGGCCTCGGAGGGCCTCCGGACGGTCGTGGTCGAGCGGATCGCCGCGGGGGGCCAGGCCGGGACCAGCTCGCGCATCGAGAACTACCTGGGATTCCCGGACGGGATCAGCGGGGACCTGCTCGCGGACCGGGCGAAGGAGCAGGCCCGGCGCTTCGGCGCAGAGCTGCTGCTGGCGCGCCGTCTGGTTCGGCTCAGGCCCGGGGCGGGGGAGTTCGCGGGTGTCCTCTCGGACGGGAGCGTCGTCCGGGCTCGCGCGGTGCTGATTGCGACCGGCGTGGAGTGGCGGCGCCTGGAGGTCCCCGGGATCGACCGGCTGCTGGGCAGCGGCGTCTACTACGGGGCCGGCCCGAGCGAGGCGCCTGGCTACGCCGGTGCGGCGGTGGCGGTGGTCGGCGGCGGCAACTCGGCGGGCCAGGCCTGCCTCACCTTCTCCCGCTACGCGAGGAACGTCACGATGCTGGTCCGGGGCGCGGGCCTGACCGACTCGCTGTCGCAGTACCTGGTCGACAAGATTGCGGCCACGGACAACGTCGACGTTCGGCTGAGGAGCCGGGTGGTCGGCGTCGACGGCGACGGCCGGCTCAGGGCGCTCGCCGTCCAGCAGGGCTCCGCGCCGCCGAGCACCCTGCCCGTCGACGCGCTGTTCGTCTGCATCGGCGGGACGCCGCACACCGAGTGGGCCGAGGAGCGGCCGGTCGCCCGCGACGAGTCCGGCTACCTGCTGACGGGCACCGACCTGCTGGACGGCGGACGGCCGCCGGCCGGCTGGGCCCGGGCTCGCCAGCCCTTCCCGCTGGAGACCAGCCTGGCCGGCCTGTTCGCCGCCGGAGACGTACGGTCCGGGTCGATGAAGCGCTGCTCGGCGGCCATCGGCGAGGGCGCGATGGCGGTCGCGCTGGTGCACCGCTTCCTGGCGGAGACGCCGGGGCCCGGCTGAGCTCCTGGCGCTCAGGAGCTGAAGTGCACCTCGAAGGAGGACTCCGTTCCCCTGCCGTAGACCTGGATCTTGCCGTGCTGACGGCCGTTGCTGACGCGCTCGAACGTGATGGTCCCGTCCGCCTCGCTGGCGGAGAGGACGCGCCAGTCACCCTGGTTCAGTCGCGCCTGATAGAAGGCCGTGACCTGGTCGGCCGAGTCGCCGGACTGAAAGCTCATGTCGCAGGTGGAGCCGCTCGTGCCCTCGAAGGAGCGCCACCCGACGGTCGTGGTGCCTTCGTACTTCGGGAAGTCGCGGGGCAGGCAGGTCCCCGCCGCCAGCTGTCTCGCGGCTGTGGAGCAGACGGCGAAGACGCCGAGTCCGAGCAGCGCGACCAGGGCGGCGATGCCCAGGGCGAGGAGCACCCACGGCCAGGTCCGCGCCTGTCTGGTGGGCGCGGGGGCCGGATAGGGGATCTGGCTTCCTGCCATTGGCCGACGGATGGTGGGCGGCCTCGCCAACCGATCGGCGCCGCGGCGGTGAAGGACGGTGAAGTGGCACCTTGACGTTTTGGGACTGTCCGCCGCGTACCCTCGACAGGGTGGAAGGTGATACTGGGCCGTTGCCGATGAGGTCAATGGAATGAGCCTCCGCCACGCCCTGCTCGGCCTCGTCGCGCGCCGCCCGGCAAGCGGCTACGACCTGAGCAAGCTGTTCGACGGCACGCTGGCTTTCGTGTGGCCGGCGACCCAGAGCCAGCTGTACCTGGAGCTGGGGCACCTGGCCGATGCCGGCCTGGTCGAGGTCTCCCGGGCGGGGCCGCGAGGCCGGAAGGAATACCGCATCACCCCGGCGGGCCGCAGCGAGCTGACCCGCTGGCTGAGCGATGCCGAGGTCCGGCCCGCGGCCCGCAACGAGATGCTGCTCCGGGTGTTCCTGCTGTGGAACCTGCCCCCGGAGGCGGCCCGCGTCTACCTGCTGGAGGTGGCGAGCCGGGCGCGAGCGTTCAACTCGCGGCTCCGGCGCCTGGCCGAGACGGGCGACACGACCGAGCCGCCGGCGTTCCGGCGCTACGCCCGGGTCGTCCTGGAGCACGGCCTGCGGACGTCGCTCGCCCAGGCCGAGTGGGCGGAGTGGGCGGCAGGCCAGGTGGAGGACGATTGACACAGCAGGTGTCATCCGATCGCGCCGGGCCTGGCATTATGGCCGGCCATAAGGGCCATGACGGCCCTCGAGCGGTGTGGCCGGAACGCGATCGGGGAGGGGAGGCGGCGACCGGCGGGCGGCGGAGCCTGGCCGCCCCGCCCCCGGACCGGGCCATCCGGGCCGCGGGGCGCGCCCCGGCTCAGCCCGACAGGGCTTCGGCGACCGCCAGCGGGCTGGCCGACGGGCACGACCAGCTCCTGCCGCTCGAGGAGTACGTGGCCGTGCTGCGGTCGGCGGGGTTCGACGCGGCCTGCCTCGACCTCCGCGCCGGACCGGGCGCTCCTGGTCGGGCTCCGGTAGCCGGGCACTATCCTCCGGGGGTGCCGGCCACGACCGACGCAGGAGAGGAGGGAGCATGTCACTTGCCATGAGCCCGCAGGAGCGGCAGGAGTTCCTCGCCGGGGCCCACGTCGGCGTGCTGGGCGTCGCCGACGGCGGGCGCGGGCCCCTGCTGACCCCGATCTGGTACGCCTACCGGCCGGGCGGCGACGTCAGGATGATCACCGGGCGGGAGTCGCG
>JBKPCH010000006.1:0-20604 GCA_046727275.1 Candidatus Dormiibacterota bacterium | reverse complement strand
GTCCCGGGACACGCTGGCTGCGCTCGACCGGCTGGCGGACCGGCTGGACGGCCACGAGGCCCCTGACGCGGGCGGCCAGCAGCCGGCCCAGGCGCCCGAGCCCGACGGCCGGCTCCGCGGCGCCGCCCTGGCGTGCCTGCGCCAGCTGCGAGAGGACCCGGAGGCGGGCTCGGCGGCGATCGCGGTCGTGGCGGCCGGGGAGTGGATAGAGCGGCTGGAGCACCTCACGGCGGACCTGCAGCGGCCGGCGGCCGAGGCGGCGCGGGCGGCTCGCACGCCCTGGTGGCGCTGAGGCCCGCTCCCCCTTCCCCGCGAGGGGGGCCGCGAGTATACGGGGTATCCTTCCCGGCTGATGCGGGAACCGCGCCGTGGGCCGGTGGCCAGCCTCGTCCAGCGGGTGCTCCCGTTCGCCGCGGCCGCCGCCGGTCTGGCCGCGGCCGGGCTCTCCGCCGCGCTGTGGCCCTGGTCCGGCTGTCACTGCACCGACTGGGCGCCGGCCGAGAAGGCCGCGGTCATCGGCATAGGGCTGCTCTACGTGCTCGTGGGGCTGATCGCCTGGCTGCGGCCGGCCACGCGGCGGGTCGGGGTCCTGATGTCGGGCGTTGGGATCGGTTGGTACACCTTCGTACTCCCCTTCGTCCCCAACCGCTGGACCTACACGCTGGGCCAGCTCACCGTCAACGCGAGCCTCGTGCTGCTCGCCCACCTGGCCGTGGCGTTCCCGACGGGACGTCTCAGGACCCGGTTCGACCGCGTCGTGGTCGCGCTGACGTATGGGCTGAATGTCCCCGCCAGGCTGAGCTTCCTGGTGTTCCGGGACCCGGCTCCCGCCTACCCGACCTCGTACAACTTGCTGCTGATCCGCCCCGACCCGACGCTGGACGGGGTGGGCAGGACGATCTTCGCGATCCAGGGCGTGGCCATGACGCTGCTGGTGACGGCCGCCGTCCTCCGGCACTGGTACCAGGGGTCGCGGGTGGCGCGCCGGGCCCTGGCGCCGCTGCTGTGGGCCGCGTTCCCGTCGACGACCTGCCTCGTCGCGCTCATCGCGCTCGACGTGACGCGGTCCTCGCTGCCGCTCCTGCTGGGGCTCGGCGCGGTCGCCGTGGGCTTCCTGGTCGGCGTGCTCCGCACCGAGCTGGACCACGCCTCCGTGAGCCGGCTGGTCATCGAGCTGGGCGGCTCGCCGGGGCCGGCCGGCCTGCGGGACGCCCTCGCCCGCACGCTGCACGACCCCTCGCTCACGCTCGCCTACTGGCTCCCCCAGCGCCGCGGCTACGTGGACCCCGACGGGCTGCCCGTCCAGCTGCCGGAGCCGGCCTCGGACCGGGCTGTCACCGTGCTCCAGAGCGGAGGCGAGCCGATCGCCGCCGTCGTCCACGACGCGGCGCTGGAGCACGAGCCCGAGCTGCTGCGCTCCACCATGGCCGCCGCCCGCCTGGCGATCGAGAACGAGCGGTTCCAGGCCGAGATCCGGAGCCGGATCGCCGAGGTCCGAGCCTCCCGCTCCCGCCTGGTCGCCGCGTCGGACGCCGAGCGCCGGCGGATCGAGCGCAGCCTGCGCGAGCGGGTGGAGCGGCCGCTGATCGCCGTGGCCGAGGCGCTGGGCGAGGCGCGGGACAGCCTCCGCCCGGCCGGGGACCCGGCCGTGGCCACCGAGCTGGGCCGCGCGGTCGCCGACAGCAGGGCCGCCGTGGAGGAGCTGCGCCAGCTGGCGCACGGCGTCCACCCGGCGGTCCTCACGGAGGCCGGGCTGGGCCCGGCGCTGGAGGTGCTGGCAGAGAGCGTGCCGCTGCCGGTCACCACCGCCGGCCCGCCCGCCGGCGTGCGGCTGCCGGCGAGCGTCGAGGCGGCTGCGTACTTCGTCGTCGGCGAGGCGCTGACCAACGTCGTCAAGCACGCCTGCGCCAGCTCCGTGACGGTGCGCGTCCTGGTCGTCGACGACCGTCTGCTGGGCGAGGTCGCCGACGACGGCGTCGGGGGGGCGGTGCCGGGCCCCGGCTCCGGGCTGCAGGGCCTGGCCGACCGGGTGGATGCCCTGGACGGGCGCCTGTGGGTGCTCAGCCCGCGCGGCGGCGGGACCCGCGTGCGCTTCGCGCTGCCATCTAGGTGTCAGCACTGATGACGGGCCCCCGGGTGGGCCCGCGTAATTGGACGATGACGGCGCCACATGGCCCGGCCGAGCGGCACTGGCTGGCGGCCTGGGCGGCGCTGGGCGCGGGCCTGGCGCTGGCCTCGCTCGCCGCCTCGAACGCGTACCGGTGGGAGCGCGAGATCGTCGCGGTCGCGGTGGGCGAGACGTTCCTCGCCGCTGGCGCCGCCCTCCACGTCCGGCGCGGGCGCGCCCGCGCCGGAGGCCTGCTCGCCGCGGCCGGCGTCTGCTGGTTCCTCCAGGGCTCGCCGGGGACCCCGGGCGCCGCGCAGCCTCTCGCCTCGGCGCTCGCCGCGCTGGCCGCCGGGCTGTGCCAGGTGCTCGTCGCCCACGTGGCCGTCGCTCTGCCCGCGGGGCGCCCTCGCTCCCGGCCGGATCGGGCGGTCGTGGCCTGCTGGCTGGCGTACTTCGCCTACGCAGAGATCGTCCTGGTGCTGCTCTACGCGGGGCCGGCCGCGCGTCTGGACCAGGTCGCCCACGCCACCGGGATCGCGTTCAGCGTCGTCCTGGCAGGCATGGCGCTGGCGACCATGGGCTGGCGCTGGCGCGTGAGCGGCGCCTTCGAGCGCCGGCGGCTCGGCCCGGCTCTGTGGTCGTACGTGCCGCTGACCGCCGTGGAGGTCGGGTCCGCCGTCGCCGGCCCCCAGGCGCTCCCGCCCCTGCTGAGCCTGGGCGCGCTCGCCTTCCCGCTGGCGATCCTGCTCGGCCTCCTCCGGGCCCAGCTCGACCACGCGGCCGTCGGACGCCTGGTGGTCGAGCTGGGCGAGTCCACCGGGTCGAACGACCTCCAGAGGGCGCTCAGCCGGACGGTCCACGATCCGGCGCTGACGCTCGCCTACTGGCGGCCGGAGCCGGGCGAGTACGTGGACTCCGAGGGGCGGCGGGTGAGGCTCTCCGGGCCGGACCGGGAGCGGGGCGTGACGGTGCTGCACAGCGGCGCCGAGCGACTGGCGGCGCTCGTCCACGACCCCGCGCTCGCCCTCGAGCCCGAGCTGATCGAGGCGAGCGCCGCCACGGCCCGGCTGGCGATCGAGAACGGGCGGCTCCAGGCGCAGGTCCGCGAGCGGCTGGAGGAGGTGAGGGCCTCGCGGGCGCGGATCGTGGAGGCGGCCGACGCCGAGCGCCGGCGGATCGAGCGGAACCTGCACGACGGGGCCCAGCAGCGGCTGGTCACGCTCTCGCTGGACCTCACGCTGCTGCGGGCGGCGGTCCGGCCGGACCTCAATCCGGCGCTCGACCGCTGCCTGGAGCGGGCCGCGCGCGAGCTGGAGACGGCGCTGGACGAGCTCCGCGAGCTGGCCCGCGGCATCCACCCCGCGATCCTGCGGGAGGCCGGGCTGGGCCCGGCGCTGGAGTCGCTGACGGTCCGGTCGCCGGTGCCGGCGAAGCTGTCGAGCCTGCTGCTCGGCCGCCTGCCGGCGCCCGTCGAGGCCACCGCCTACTTCGTCGTCGCCGAGGCGCTGGCCAACGCCGCCCGGCACTCCGGCGCGTCGGCGGTCTCCGTCCAGGTGGAGCGCACGGAGGACGGCGTCGCCGCCGAGGTGGCGGACGACGGGAGGGGCGGCGCCGACCCCGCGCTGGGGTCGGGCCTCCAGGGGATCGCCGACCGGGTCGGGGCGATGAGCGGCCGCCTCGAGGTCGTGAGCCCGGCCGGCGGTGGCACCGCCGTCAGGGTCTTCCTCCCGGCGCCGCTCAACGCGTCCTGAGCGCGATGCGGCTGGTGCTCGCCGACGACTTCGTGCTCTTCCGCGAGGGCCTGGCCCGTCTCGCCGTCGAGGCCGGGTTCGAGGTCGCGGCGCAGGCGGGGGACGTGCCCGGCCTGCTCTCGTCGGTCGCCGTCCACCTGCCCCACGTCGCCGTGGTCGACATCCGGATGCCGCCCACGCACACGACGGAGGGGCTGGAGGCCGCGGCGTCGATTCGCGCGCTGCACCCGGCGGTGGGCGTCATGCTGTTCTCGCACCACGTGGAGGTGCACCACGCGGTGCAGCTCCTGGACGACCGCGCGGGCGGGATCGGCTACCTCCTCAAGGACCGCGTCAACGACCTGGCCGCGTTCGCTGACGCGCTGTGCCGGGTGGCGGACGGCGAGCGCGTCATCGACCCGCTGGTGGTGTCGAGCCTGCTCGCGCGCACGCGCCATCCGGGGCCGCTCCACGACCTCACCGAGCGGGAGCGGGAGGTGCTGCGCCTGATGGCGGAGGGCCGCTCCAACCAGGGCATCCGCAGCAAGCTCGGCGTCAGCGACCGGACGGTCGAGGCGCACGTCCGCAGCATCCTGATGAAGCTGGAGCTGCCGGACACGGCCGACGACCACCGCCGCGTGCTGGCGGTCCTGAGCTACCTGCGGGCGTAGCCGGTCTTTCTCCCTCCGCTACCTCCGCGAGGGCAGCGTCGGGGGTTCGTCCCGGGCAGCCTCCCCGACGCCGCCGTCTCTAATTAGCGAAGCCCGCGGAAGAACGCGCGCACGTCGCCGACCAGGAGGTCGGGCACCTCCATCGCCGGGAAGTGGCGCCCGCGGTCGAACTCGGACCAGTGCGCCATCCGGCGCTCGGGATCCATGATCCGGCGGACCAGGTCGTCGCGGCCGAACAGGGCCAGCCCCTGGGGAACGTCGGAGGGGGCGACCCAGTCGAGGCCCGAGTGGGCGGCCTCGTAGAGGAACTGCGCGGCCGACGCCCCGGACCTGGTGAACCAGTAGACGCTCACGTTGGTGAGGAGCTGGTCGAGGTCGACGGCGTCCTCGGGCAGGTCGGCGGCTGCGTCGGTCCACGTCTTGAACTTCTCGACGATCCAGGCCAGCTGGCCGGCCGGCGAGTCGGTGAGCGAGTAGCCCAGGGTCTGGGGCCGCGTCGACTGGATGCGGAGGTACGCCCCCTCCTCCGACCAGCCGCGGCGCTGCGCCTCGACGTGCTGCTGCTCCGCCTCTGTCAGGTCGGCCGGCAGGGGCAGGAACTCGCCGGCCATCGAGACGGCGCCGGGGTCGCTGTTGGCGAGCACCCCGACCACGCGCTCGGGCCCGGTCGCGGCCAGGCGCCCGGCGACGCCCGCCCCGATGTCGCCGCCCTGGACGCCGTAGCGCTCGTAGCCGAGGCGCCGCATCAGCTCCGCGAACGCCCCGGTGGTGCGGCCGACCTCCCAGCCCGGCTCCCGGACCGGCGTCGAGAAGCCGAACCCGGGCAGCGAGGGGACCACGACGTGGAAGGCGTCGGCCGGGTCGCCCCCGTGCGCGCGTGGGTCGGCGAGCGGGCCCACGACCCGCGCGAAGTCGACGAACGAGCCGGGGTAGCCGTGGATCAGGATGAGCGGCAGCGCGTCCGGCTCGGGCGACCGGGTGTGCAGGAAGTGGATGGTCTGGCCGTCGATCGTGGTCGTGAACTGGGGGAACCGGTTCAGCTCCGCCTCCTGCCGGCGCCAGTCGTAGGCGGTCCGCCAGTGCTCGGCCAGCCGTCGCAGGTAGGCCGGCGGCACCCCGCGGCTCCAGCCGGCTTCCGGCGCTTCACCGGGCCAGCGCGTGCGGGACAGCCGGTCGTGCAGGTCGTCCAGGTCGGCCTGCGGGACGTCGATGCGGAAGGGCCTGATCTCGGTGCTCGTATCGATCATGCATCCATCCTCGCGGCTATTGCGGAATAGATCGTTCCGCGATAGCCGGCGAGAATGGGACCGTGCTCCGTACCTCGGCGCGGCTGCTTCGCCTCCTCTCCCTGCTCCAGGCGCGGCGGGACTGGCCGGGCCCGGAGCTGGCCGCCCGCCTGGAGGTGACCACCAGGACCGTGCGCAACGACATGGAGCGCCTGCGCAGCCTGGGCTACCCAATCCAGGCGAGCCCCGGCGTCGCCGGCGGCTACCGGCTGGGCGCCGGGACGTCGCTGCCGCCGCTGCTGCTGGACGACGAAGAGGCGGTCGCGGTCGCGATCGGGCTGCGCACGGCGGCGAGCGGCAGCGTGTCGGGCCTGGAGGAGACGTCGGTGCGGGCGCTGGCCAAGCTGGAGCAGGTGCTGCCGCCCCGGCTCCGGCACCGGGTCAACGCGCTGCAGGCCTACACGGTGCCGATACCGGACGGCGTCCCGACCGTCGACGCCGGGGCGCTGGCCGCCATCGCCGGCGCCTGCCGCGACCACGAGCGGCTGCGCTTCGACTACCTGGCGCACGGCGGCAGCACGAGCGTGCGCACGGTGGAGCCGCACCGGCTGGCCTACCTGGGCCGGCGCTGGTACCTGGAGGCGTGGGACACGGCCAGGGCCGACTGGCGCACATTCCGCGTGGACCGCATCGAGCTGCACCCTCCCACCGGCCGCCGGTTCGTGCCCCGCCAGCCGCCGGAGGGCGACCTGGCGACACGAGTCGTGCGCGGCGTCGGCCAGGCGACGTGGCGGTACCGGGCCCGCGTCAGGGTGCTGGCCCCGGCCGAGGTGGTGGCGGCGCGGCTGCCTCCCGCCATCCCGGTCGAGCCGATCGACGAGCGCACCTGCGCCGTCGACGTCGGCTCGGACTCGCCGCACATGCTCGCCGTCTACCTGGGCCTGATGGACGCCGACTTCGAGGTCAGCGAGCCGGCCGAGCTGGTGCAGCACCTCCGCAGGCTGATCGCCCGCTACGAGCGGGCGACGCGGAACGCCTAACGGGTCCGGCGGGAGCGCAGCCGCGGCCACGCCTGCCAGCGCACCACGGACACCGCCAGGGTCAGCAGGGCGGCGGCGACCAGCAGCCACAGGACGAAGGCGACCAGGCCGGCGCCCAGCAGCCGGGCCGGCCACCAGACGTAGGAGAGCGGGAACAGGGCCGCCACGCCCAGCTCCAGGGCCGGGTCGTCCTCGATCCGCTGGCCGCAGTAGCGGCAGCGCCCGCGGAGGGCGACGAAGCTCGCCACGGGGACCAGGTCCCGGGCCAGCAGCTGCCGGCCGCAGTGCGAGCACCTCGACCTGGAGGTCAGGATCGACAGGCCGTGGAAGAGGTGCCGCTCGCGGATCCGCCACGCCATCGCGTTCGCGAAGCTGCCGAGGTACAGGCCGGTGACGAAGAGGACGGCGATGATCACTGTGGAGCGGCCCGAAAATTACCGTAGTGCTCCGAATGCTGCCGCCCCGGTCGCGGGTGGACATCGCCCGCCGGGCGGCCGAGCTGGGGCTGCTCGCCCCGGGCGGCGGGCGATAGGACCCGGCACGGCGGCGGACCTCCCGCCCGCGGCCGCCTGGCGGCATCTGGGCGTGCGGGAGGGATTCGAGGTCGCCTTCTTCGGCGCCGGCGCAGCGGGCTGGCGCGTCGAGGGGCACGCCACGGCGGTCGAGGGCGGCCGGGCCTGGGGCATCCGCTACGCGATCGAGGTGGGTCCGGACCGGGTGACGCGCTCCGCCCGGGTCGTGGCCCGCACCGCGGCGGGCGAGCGCGCGGTGCTGCTGGAGCGCGCGCCCGACGGCGGCTGGCGGGTCGATGGCCGGGCCGCGCCCCGGCTCGCCGGCTGCCTGGACGTGGACCTGGAGGCCTCCGCCTTCACCAACGCGCTGCCCGTGCGCCGTCTGGGCCTGAGGGTGGGCGAGCGGGCCGAGGCGCCCGCCGCCTACGTGCGCGCCCTCGACCTGGGGGTGGAACGGCTGGAGCAGCGATACGCGCGGCTGGAGGACGACGGTGAGCGTCGGCGCTACGACTACGCCGCGCCCGAGCTCGACTTCGCGGCCCAGCTCGTGTACGACCGGGCCGGCCTGGTGCTCGACTACCCCGGCCTCGCCACGCGGTCGCTGTAGGGCGGCCCGGCCGTCAGCGGCCGGCCGACCAGGGGCCCACGCCGGTGACGCGCTCTGGCGTGATCCGCAGGACGTAGCCGGCCGGCGGGTCGTCCCCCATCGGCGCCCACGTCACGTCGGGCCCGAGGTAGACGCGCGCCAGCCGGCGGAGCAGGGCGTCGGCCCCGCCCTCGGTGACGCGGGCGCGGCCCTCGACCACCAGGTAGTGGTCCAGGCCGTGCTCGGTGCGGCCGCCGGTCTGGAGCGAGACGACCACCCGCGAGTCCCGGCGCACGTTGCGCAGCTTCTGGCGCATGCCGTAGTGGCCGCTGACGATCTCGTCGCCGTCCAGGCCCACCCAGACGATGGTCGCCTGCGGGCTGCCGTCGGCGTTGAGCGTGACGAGATGGGCCAGGTGGCCCGCGGCCAGGGCCTCGCGCACCGGGTCGGTAAGAACGGTCATCGCACCATTGTGGCCGGCCGCGCAGCCGGGCTCGGTACCGTCAGCACCGTGCTCCAGACCACGCTGCTCACCCACACCGACCTGGACGGCGTCGGCTGCGCCGTCGTCTTCGCCGGCTCCCGGCCCGGCCAGGGCCCGGTCGAGCTGGTGGAGATCGGCGCCATCGACGGCCGGGTCCGCGAGACGCTGGCGTCGCTGGACGGCCGGGCCGGCGGCCACGAGGTCATCGTCGCCGACCACGTGCTCGACCCGGAGACGGCCGACGCCGTCGACCGGTTCGTCGCGGCGGGCGGGCGCTTCCGGCTGCTGGACCACCACCGGTCCTCGCTGCCCCTGCGCGTCCGGACCTGGGCCACGGTCGACGAGGACCGCAGCGCCACGGGCCTGCTCTTCGACCACCTCGGGCGGCCGGCGGCCTTCGCCGACTTCGCGCGCCTGGTGGAGGACCACGACCTCTGGCGGCACGAGGACCCGCGCTCGGCCCGGCTGGCGACCCTGCTGGGCCTCATCGGGGCGGACCGGTTCCTGGCCCGGTTCCGGGACGACCCGCGGGTGGAGCTGCGCGACGGCGAGCAGCTGCTGGTCGACAGCGAGGATGGGCGCCGCGAGGACTACCTGCGACGGAAGGTGGAGCAGGCGCGGGTCGCGGTGATCGGCGGGCAGCGCTGGGCCGTCTGCTACGCGGAGCAGTACCAGTCGGACCTGGCCGAGCGGCTGATGTCGGAGCTGGGGGTGGCGGCCACCGCCATCGTCAACCCGGGCAGGCGCACGGTGTCGATGCGGGGCCGGGGCGTGGACGTCTCCCGCATCGCGGAGCGGTACGGCGGCGGCGGCCACGCCCGGGCCGCGGCGTTCACGTTCCGCGAGCGGCCCCTGGAGGCCACGCTGCTGGAGTTCGAGCGGGCCCTGGACGTGGCGCTGGAGCCCTGAGCTCGTCTACTCCCGGCCGGCAAGCCGGCCGGCGCTTTTTCCGTACCGCAGTGACCCCATTCGAGGCCGGAGAGGTCTCTCCGGTACGGTAAGGCCGGCCGCCGCCGGCCACACTGAGAAGTCGTGGACCGGGCCAGGCTGCGACCGCTTGGGCTGGAGGCGACGATCCTGCTGCGCCGGGCCCCGCATCCCGTCAGCCCGGCCGGACCTCCACCGTGACGTCCATCCGGCCCCTGGCCGCGCCCACGTACACGCCGCGGGTGGGCGCGGCGTCGAGGTAGTCGCGGCCGACCGCGAGGCGGACGTGGCGCTCGCCGGTGCGCACCGGGTGCGTGGCGTCGTAGCCCTGCCAGCCCCGGCCCGGCACCCACGCCTCGGCCCACGCGTGCGACGCGCCCACCAGCGGCTCGCCCGACCCGGTGTACACGTAGCCGCTCACGTAGCGGGCCGGGATGCCCCACGTCCGGGCGGCCGCGATCAGGAGGTGGGCGAAGTCCTGGCAGACCCCGCTCCGCTGCCGCAGCACCTCGTCCACAGAGCTGGAGACCGTCGTGCTGTCCGGCAGGTAGCGCACGTGCCGGCCGATGCCCAGCGTCAGCTTCTCCAGCGCCTGCTCCACCGACGCCGGCGAGGCGGGGTCGGGTGCCGCGAACCGGCCCGCCAGGCGCCGCAGCGCAGGGACGTCCACGATGGGCGACCGGAAGTCCAGGAAGTCCTCGGGCCACGCGTCCTCGCCGGGCGCCCCGCCGTCCCCTCCGGTCTCGACCAGCAGCCGGCTGGCGACCTCGACGAGGTCGTGCGGGGGCACGTGGTTGAAGACGTGCACGTCGTTGCCGAACGCGTCCACGTACGCGCGCAGCCGCGAGGACGGCAGGACCGCCAGCTCGAACGCCAGCAGCCGCTGCCCCGCGCCGTCGAATGGGCGCAGCCGCAGCTCCATCTGCGTCTCCGTGATGGGGCCCGGGTACGAGTACCGGGTCACGTGGTGGACGTCGAGGCGCATCACGGGCCCTGCTGCTGCTGCTGGGGCGCCGCGGTCAGCCCGTCGCCGGGCATCTGGCTGGCCAGCTGGCTGGGCAGGAAGTAGTCCGCGCGCAGAGCCTCCTGGACCTGCTCGGCCAGGCCGTCCAGCCTGCTCGCCACCTCAGCGGGGGCGGCCGCCACCCGGTCCGCGTCGAGCCCGCCGACGACGTCCGCCAGCTCGGCCAGGACGTCCTGCGCCGAGGCGCGCCGCAGGCCGGCGTCGACGCGCCGCACGGCGGCCAGGGCCTCGTTGACGCAGAAGGCGACCGAGCGCGGGGAGCCCCGGTCGCAGAGCAGGAAGCCGATCACGCCGTTCGGGCCCACCGGCCCGACGAAGCGCAGCCGGTAGGCCTCGAACGAGCTGCAGCTGCGCAGCGCGGCGCCCCACTCGATGGCGTCGTCGCCCACGCCCTGCAGGTCGGCGGCCTTCGTGGTGACCAGCCGCGCGGTCGCGGCGCCGCGCTCGGCGAACTTGCCCAGCCGCATGAAGTCGCGCGCCTCGTCGTGCACCATCGTGTCGTCGACCAGGCCGCCGACGAGCTGGACGGTCAGCTCCGCGTCGCGGAGGTAGGCGTGGAGGCCGTCGTCCGAGCTGCCCTCGTACAGGCGCCAGTGCAGCGTGTTGACCTGCTCGAAAACGTCGGTGCTGAGGCTGGGGCGGACCGCCTGGGCCGCCGTCCGGGCCTCGGCCACCGTCCGCCGCAGCGAGGGGCCGGTCGAGCCAGTGACCAGCAGCTCGATCGCCTCGCGGCGGGTGACGTGGCCGGGCGCCGGCCAGCCCAGCAGGCCCATCAGGCGGGACCAGAAGCGGTCGTCCCGGGACCGGACGCCCTCCAGCGCCAGCTCGGCGTGCACCCGGAGCACGCGCGCCACGTGCTCGATCCGCTCCAGCCGCCCGCCCAGCACGTAGAGGGAGACGGCGACCCGGCTAAGCATGCACGCCGTTCGGGCTGCCCGCGGCCAGCACCCACGTGTCGCGGCTGCCCCCGCCCTGGGAGCTGTTCACGACCAGCGAGCCCTCGCGCAGCGCGACGCGGGTGAGGCCGCCGGGCGTGACCGTGACGTCCCGGCCGCACAGCACGAAGGGGCGGAGGTCCTGGTGGCGCGCCGCCAGCCCGCGGCCGACCAGCGTCGGCTGCACGGACAGGTCGAGCACCGGCTGGGCGATGTAGCCGCGCGGCCGGGCCAGGATCCGGGCCCGCATCCGCTCGCGCTCGCGGCGAGTCGAGGCCGGCCCGATCAGCATGCCGTGGCCGCCGGAGCCGGCGACCGCCTTCACGACCAGCCTGTCCAGGTGGTCGACCACGTAGCGGCGGTGGTCCTCGCGCAGGCAGAGGTACGTCTCCACGTTGGGCAGGATCGCGTCCTCGCCCAGGTAGTAGCGGATGATGTCCGGCACCAGCGGGTACACGGCCTTGTCATCGGCCACGCCGTTGCCGAGCCCGTTGGCCAGCGTCACACGGCCCGCCCGGTAGGCGTTCACCAGGCCGGGGACCCCGACCAGGCTGTCCTGGCGGCCGATCAGCGGGTCGATGAACTCGTCGTCCACCCGCCGGTAGATGACGTGGACCGGCCGCAGGCCCCCGGTGGTGCGCATGTACACGCAGTCCTGGTCCACGAGCAGGTCGGTGCCCTCCACCAGCTCGATGCCCATCTGCTTGGCCAGGAAGAGGTGCTCGTAGTACGCCGAGTTGTAGATGCCCGGCGTCAGGAGCACGATCGTGGGGCTCTCGACGCCGGCGGGCGCCAGCCACCGCAGGTTCTCCAGGAGCTGGTGGGCGTAGCCCTCGACGGGCCGCACGTCGTAGCCGTCGAACAGCTCCGGGAAGACCCGCTTCAGCACCTGGCGGTTGGCCAGCACGTAGGAGACGCCGGACGGGGTGCGCAGGTTGTCCTCCAGGACGTAGAAGCGGCCGTCCCGGTCCCGCACGAGGTCGATGCCGGCGATCTGACAGCGGAGGTCCCGCGGCGCCGGCAGCCCCACCAGCTCGCGCAGGAAGCCGGGGGACGAGAGCACGACGTCCGCCGGCACGACACGCTGGCGCAGGATGCGCCGCGGCCCGTAGACGTCGGCCAGGAACAGGTTCAGGGCGTGCACCCGCTGCCGCAGCGCGCGCTCCAGCAGCGCCCAGGTCTCGGCCTCGACGATCCGCGGGATGAGGTCGAACGGGAAGATCTTCTCCAGCCCGCGCTCGTCCTGGTAGACGACGAAGGTGATGCCGTGGTCGCGGAAGGCCCGCTGCGCGAGCGCGTGGCGCCGCTTCAGGTCCGCCGCACTGAGCCGCTCCAGCGTCGCGTGCAGCGGCCGGTAGGGCGGACGGGGCAGCCCCGGACCGGCGAACATCTCGTCGTAGGAGGCGCCCAGCGCGTACCTGGCGGTGAGGTCCTCGACAGGCAAGGCTGCTTCGAGTGTAGACCGGACCGGCCGGGTGGTATTCAGGCGATCCAGACGAGCGAACGCCGGATACGTCGTGTCCAGCAAACGAAGGAGTATCCGCGCGCAGGCCCTATGGTCAGATGGGAGGAATGGGACCAGCAGCCACCCGGCCGGGCCAGCAGGGCGCTCGCGTCCGCCTCCGCGTCGGCTGTCAGTTCTCCTACGAGAACGGCGCGCCGGCGCCGGCCGTGATCCAGGTAACCCCGCGGCCGGGCGAGGCCAGCGAGGTGCTGGGCGAGCGGTGGGAGATCACGCCCGCGGTCGAGCTGGAGCCGTTCACCGACCACTACGGCAACCGGAGCCACCGCGGCGTCCTGTGCGCGGGACCGGTCGTGCTCCGCTACGACGCCCTGGTGGAGGCGCCCGCCCGGCCGGACGAGCTGGGCGTCGACCCCCCCCAGCACCCCGTCCAGGAGCTGGCGGCGGAGCAGCTCCACTACCTGCTGCCCAGCCGCTACTGCCTGTCGGACGAGATGATGAGCGTGGCCTGGGAGCTCTTCGGCGACACCCCGCCGGGCTGGCCGCGGGCACAGGCCATCAGCGACTGGGTCCACTCCAACCTGGCCTTCGAGCACGGCTCCAGCGACCAGCTGACCACCGCCCGGCAGGCGTTCGAGCGCCGGCGGGGCGTCTGCCGGGACTTCGCCCACGTCTTCATCAGCTTCTGCCGGGCGACGAACATCCCCAGCCGCTACGTGTTCGGCTACCTGCCCGACATCCAGGTCGACCCGCCGGACGAGCCCATGGACTTCTGCGCCTGGGCGGAGGTCTACCTGGGCGACCGCTGGTGGACGTTCGACCCCCGCAACAACCAGCGGCGCATCGGGCGCGTGGTGATCGGCCGGGGGCGGGACGCCCTGGACGTGGCGATGGTGACGAGCTGGGGCCCCGCCGACCTGCGTGACCTGGTGGTCTGGGCCGACGAGGTGGAGCGGTGACGGACTGGGACGAGCCGCTCGGCCCGGTGTCCGCGGACTGGCCGCGCGTGGTGCGCGGCTCGTACCTGGTCAGGCAGCGCTTCCGGTACGAGTACCCGGCCGCGATCAGCGACCTGCGCCACCGGCTGGTGATCCTGCCGCCCGAGCGCTTCGGCGACCAGCGCCGGCTGCTGCACGACGTCCGGGCGTCCGAGCCGGCCGAGAGGCGCGAGCTGCGGGACCGGTTCGGCAACACGGTCCTGGAGTTCCACGCGCCCCGCGTGGCCGGCGCCATCGAGTTCGAGGCCAGGATCGCGGTCGAGCGCCACGCGGGAGCCGGCCCCCGCCCGGTGCGCCGGCGGTGGCTGGACGCCCCGGCGCTGCTGTCGCCCACCCGCCTGACCCGGCCCGACGGGCGCCTGGCCGAGGCCGCGCGCCGGCTCGCCGCGGACGGACGCTCGGGCCTGGAGCTGGCCGCCGCCGTCAACGAGTGGGTGCACCGCACGCTGCGCTACCAGGACGGCACCGACGTCGGCACCACGGCCGCCGAGGCGCTGGCCCTGGGCGGCGGCGTCTGCCAGGACTACGCGCACGTGATGCTGGCGCTGTGCCGGCTGCTCGGCCTGCCCGCCCTGTACGTGTCCGGGCACCTCATGGGCGAGGGCGGGACGCACGCCTGGGTGGAGGTGGTGCTGCCGCGCGGCGCCGGCGTGGCTGCGTGGGCGTTCGACCCGACGCTGGGGCGCCCCTGCGACATGCGCCACCTGACGGTGGCCGTGGGCCGCGACTACCGCGACGTGGCCCCGACCTCGGGCGTCTACTGCGGCCCCCCGGGCGGCCGCCTGACGGCCCGCAAGCGCGTGGACGTGACGTCGCTGGAGCTGGCGGCGTGAGACATGGCAAAAGCCCTCCCCCCTTGCGGGGGAGGGTTGGGTGGGGGTGGGGACAGGCCGAGCACACGCAGCGGCCGAGGCGATAGGCGGAAAGGGTTGCTGCCTTCGCCGACCGCTGGCGCAGGCACCTTCCCACCCCCACCCCGGCCCTCCCCCGCAAGCAAGGGGGGAGGGAGAATGTCTCCCCCCATGACGGCTCAGGTGGGTTAGCCTCGAACCGATGAGCAGCACCGTCGTCGCCGTCGCCCTGACCACCTTCCTGGCCTCGGCGGTGGAGGCGATCGAGATGGTCGCCATCGTGGCCGGCGTCGGCGCCACCCGCGGCTGGCGCGCCTCGCTGCTCGGGGCCGCCGCCGGCGCCGTGGTGCTGGCGGTGATCGTCGTCGTCTTCGGCCTGGCGCTGACGCGGATTCCCATCGACGTGCTCCGCGCCGTGGTGGGGGTCCTGCTCCTGATCTTCGGGCTCAACTGGCTGCGCAAGGGCATCCGCCGCGTCGCCGCCAGCGGGCTGCAGGGGTGGCGCATGAAGGAGGGCGAGGTGCCCACCGACGAAGAGGTGCCCCCCGGCCAGTTCGACTGGACCGGCTGGCTGCTCTCCTTCAAGGGCGTGCTGCTGGAGGGCCTGGAGGTCGCCTTCATCGTCGTGACGTTCGGCGGCACGACGAACCAGCTGGGCGTCGCCGCCCTGGCCGGCATCACCGCCGTGGTCGTGGTCGGGGCGCTGGGCCTGGCCGTCCAGCCGGCCGTGCGCCGCATCCCGCGCAGCGCCCTGCAGCTCGTGGTCGGGCTCCTGCTGACGACCTTCGGCACGTTCTGGGCGGTGGAGGGCGCCGGCGTGAGCTGGCCGGGCGAGGACGCGGCCATCCTCTACCTCCTGGCGCTGTACGCCGTCGTGGCCCTCGCCGCCATCGCCGTCCTGCGCAGTGGGCGGGTCGGCTCCACGCTGCGGCCGGTGCCCCGCTAGATGCTCGGCTACGTCGCCGCCTTCGGGCGCTTCTGGTACCGGTTCATCGTCGGCGACGACTGGACGATCGCGGCCAGCATCGTCGCAGGCCTGCTCGCCGTCCTGGTCCTCCACCGTCTCGGGGTGGATGCCTGGTGGCTGATGCCCCCGCTGGTGGTGGCGACCCTCACGCTGAGCCTGTGGCGAGCGCGCGGGCAGCCAGCCTGACGCTGGCCGTCGGCCTGCTGGCCACGGGCCTCCTGGCGGGCTGTGCCCTCGGCCCCGGCGCCAGCCGCCAGCGCGGGGTGTCCGAGCACGTCCGCATCGTCCACGGCTCCAACGGCGCCACCACCGTGCTGCTCCCGGTCACCATCCAGGGCCATGGCCCGTACGACTTCGCCCTCGACACCGGCGCCTCCAAGTCGCTGGTCGCCGCGTCGATCGCGTCGCGGCTGGGCCTGCGCTCGGCCGGCCCGTCGGAGCCGATCCAGGGCGTGGGCGGGGTGGAGCGGGCGCAGCCGGTCGCCGTCAGCAGCTGGCAGACCGGGAGCATCGACCTGCCCCAGATGGTGGTGCTGGCCGCGGACATGCCGTCCGGCCGGCGCGGCGGCGGCCTGCAGGGACTCCTCGGCTCCGACGTCTGGGACGCGATCGGCAGCTTCAAGCTCGACTACCAGAACGCGACCCTGACGGTGAACCCGCCGTAGGCCCATGACGGGCGCGCCCGGCCGGACCGCCGACCGCGTCGACTGCGAGGACCGCTACGTGGTGGTCGAGATCGGGTCCTGCTCGCGATCCGCGGATCCTTAATTTGCATTATCACTTTCCTGGAGCACAACAGTATCGTAAACAGTGTTGTGCGGATGGAGGGTAAGGGTCTCCTGGCGGTATGTGGATCGGCCGTCGGCCTGATCGAGCTCTGGATGGTTCGCCGGGCCATCCGCGTGCACAGGCTGTGGACGGACTACCGGGCGGCGGTCGACCGGGAGGAGGCCAAGTCGTCCTTCCTGCTCCTGGCCTCGCACGAGCTGCGGACGCCCGTCGCGCTCGTCCGGGGCTACGCGGACATCCTGGGCTCCGGCGCGTTCGGCGGGCTGTCGCCCGAGGGGCGGGATGCGCTGCGCATCATGGACGGCAAGCTGCGCGAGATGGAGCAGCTCATCCAGGAGATGGCGGAGACCGCCAGGCTGCAGCAGAGCCGGCCGCACCTGGCCGTCAAGCGGGTGGCGGTGCGTGAGCTGCTGGAGGAGACGCTGGACCGCACCCGGCCCCTGGCGCGCCCGGAGCACCGGCTGGTGCTGGAGCCCGGGCGCGCCACGCTCCGGATCGCCTGCGACCGGGGCCGCATGCTGACCGTGCTGACCAACCTGGTCGGGAACGCCATCAAGTACTCGCCGTCGGGAGGGCAGATCTGCCTCCAGGCGGAGCGGCGGGGCCGGGTGGTGCGGATCGCCGTCCGGGACGAGGGCATCGGCATCCCCGCCGACCAGATGGACCGGCTGTTCCGCCCGTTCACCCGCCTCGGCCAGCGGGCGGCCAGGGGGATCGCCGGGACCGGGGTTGGCCTCTACCTGGCCCGCGAGATCGCCCGCGCCCACGCCGGCGACCTGGTGGTCCGGGCCAACGACGTCCGCGGCGTCACGTTCCTCCTGACCGTGCCGGCGGCGTAGGCGGGGGGGGTCGCCCGCGGCCGCGAGCCGACCGGCGACTGTCAGGGCCCGTCCTACTGCTCTACACTCCACGGTGCTCGGCTGCACCAGTCCGCGCGAAGAGAGAGGAGGAGCCATGAAGCGATTCGTGTCAGCGTTGGCCCTGGCCGGCGCCCTCGTCCTAGCCATCTCCAACACCGCGCTGGCGGGCAGCCCGCCCCCGATCCGCATCTCACACGGGGACCCGTTCGAGAACTGCCTCCTCGGAGGGAACGGGACGGCCCGCAGCTACCGCAGCGCCGAGATCGAGCCCTGGATCGCGGCCAACCCGACCCGCTCCGGCAACCTGATCGGCACCTGGCAGCAGGACCGCTGGTCGGACGGCGGCGCCAAGGGCCAGACCGCCGGCTGGACGTTCGACGGCGGCCGCACCTGGGGCCAGACGCCGCAGCCCTTCACCCGGTGCGCCCAGCCCTTCTACCGCACCCAGGTGCTCCAGTACGAGCGCACCTCCGATCCCTGGGTCTCCATCGGGCCCGACGGCACCGCCTACGCCTTCAGCCTGCCGTTCGACGGCGACTTCGTCCGCAACGGGCTGGCCACGTCGGTCTCCCACGACGGCGGCCGGACGTGGACCGGCCAGCAGGACATCGATCCCCTGATCGCCCGGCCCGACACGGCCGACCCGGCCGACGACAAGGAGGCCGTGACGGCCGACCCCAAGCGCGTGGGGTCCGCCTACGGCGTGTGGGACCGGATCGAGGACATCTTCCCGCCCTGCCCGGCCACCCCGATGGCGGGGCGGGCGGCGGTCGCCATCTCGCACGACCGGCAGAGCTCGGCCCGCCGCGCCGCCGCGGCCACGGCCGCCCCTGCGGGCCCGGCGCCCTGCCCGGGCCTGTTCACCGGCCCCACCTTCTTCAGCCGCACGACCGACGGCGGGAAGACGTGGGAGAAGGCGCGGGTCATCGTGCCCACCGGCGTCAACGAGCAGACGATCGACAACCAGATCCTGGTCAACCACCAGACCGGCGTCCTGTACGACTTCTTCGACTTCATCGAGACGGACGGCACCAACCACATCCAGTTCGTTTCCTCGTCCGACCACGGGACCACCTGGTCCGCGCCGGTGGACGTCCAGCGCCTGTTCACGACGGGCGAGAAGCGCGTGCCCGGCTGCGCCTGCGGCGTGGTCGACCCCCGCGACCCGACGAAGCCGCTGCGGACCGGCGACATCGTCCCGTCCTACGCGATCGACCCGAACAGCGGCCAGCTGTACGTCATCTGGCAGGATGGCCGGCCCAACAACTTCCAGAACGACATGCTGCTGATCTCGACCTCGACCCAGGGCGGGGCGGCCGGGACGTGGTCCGACCCGAAGCTCGTCAACCCGCCCACTGACAGGTCGGCCTTCACGACGGGGATCGACGTCGACACCAGGGGCCGGGTCGGCCTCATCTACTACGACCTCACGCCGCCGCTGTCGGCGGACCCGAACGTGCTCCTGACGGACACCTGGTTCACGAGGACCGACGGGCCGGGGCTGAACTTCGGCCCGCGCCAGCTGATCGGCGGCCCCTACAACATGGAGGCGGCCCCGATCGCGAGAGGCTTCTTCGTCGGTGACTACATGAGCGTCGCCGCGCGGGCCCCGCGCGGGGAGCGTTCGGCGGCGCAGGCCGGCGGCCGCGAGGACGACGGCGCCGGCAGGTTCGTGCCCATCTTCGTGATGACGAACTGCAAGGACACCAGTTGCACCGCGCAGTTCACGATGGACGGAAGCCCCAAGGGCCCCGACTCGACGGACACGTTCACGCGCCGCTCGTCCGAGGACTGAGCGAGACGCGAGAGAGGGCGGCCCGGCTCCGGGCCGCCCTCTCCGCTCTCACGAGGTGAGCCGGGACAGCATTTCCTTCGGCACCCGGCCCATCAGGTAGAAGGCGTCGTTGGGCCGCATCGCGCTCAGGTGCGCCAGGCGGTTGGAGAGCGCGAACAGCGCGGTGATGGCGCCGATGTCCCAGATGTCGTCCTCGCTGTAGCCTTGCCGGCGCAGCTCCTCCAGGTCCGCCTCCGTCACCTCGGCGGGGCGCTCGGCCAGCCGTACGGCGAAGCCGAGCATCGCGCGCTGCCGCTCCGGGAGGTCGGCCTTGCGCCAGTCGACGGCGACCTGGTCGGCGATGAGGGGGTTGCGCGCGCGGATCCGGGCGAGGGCGCCGTGGGCCACGACGCAGTAGAGGCAGTCGTTGGCGGCGCTGGTCGCGACCACGATCAGCTCCTTCTCCGCCGCCGTCAGGCCGCCCTCCCGCTCCATCAGCGCGTCGTGGTAGGCGAAGAAGGCGCGCCACTCGTCGGGCCGGTGGGCGAGGGCCAGGTACACGTTCGGGACGAAGCCGGTCTTCTCCGCCACGGCCTCGATCCGCTCCCGCAGGTCGGCCGGCAGCTCCTCCAGGCGAGGCACCGGGAACCGGCTGATGGGTGGGGCATCGCTCATGCCAGCCATTGCAGCACAGGCGGGGGTTACACCAATGTAGTCCGCTGCACTACAATGCACTACATGTCTCGATCGGCAGGGCAGAAGCCGTTCTCGATCCGCATGAGCGACCGGACGCTGGCTCGCCTCGAAGCGGGAGCTCGCCGTCGAGGCGAGCCCAGGGCGCGGACCGCGGAACGGCTCATCGACGAGGGGCTCCGCATGGAGGACAACCCGGGGATCGTCTTTCGCGACGGCCCCGCCGGCAGGCGGGCGGCGCTGGCCGGTGGGCCCGACGTCTGGGAGGTCGTGGAGACGCTCAAGGGCACCGGGCTCCCCGGTGAGCAGGCGATCGCCACTGCCGCCGAGTGGGGCAACCTGACGCCCGCACAGGTGCGCGTGGCCCTGGGCTATTACGCCGAGTTCCGCGACGAGATCGACGAGTGGATCTCGTTCAACCGGCGCGAGGCCGAACGGCACCGAGCCGCCTGGGAGAGGACGCGGGAAGCTCTGGGTTGAGGCTGCTTCTCGACGAGATGTATCCACCTGTGATCGCGGTGCAGCTCTGCCGTCGCGGGCATGACGCCGCAGCGGTGACCGCGCGACCGGAGCTTCGAATGCTCGCGGACCCGGATCTCTTCGCGATCGCCCAGCAGGAACGGCGTGCCGTCGTCACAGAGAACGTCGCCGACTTCATCAGAATCGCCGGCAGCTTCGACCAGCGCGGCGGCGCGCACCATGGGCTCGTGCTCCTCGACGTCCGCAGGTACCCACGTGGTAACCCGGGCACGATCGGCCGCGTCGTCGAAGCGCTCGACAGGCTGCTCGAGCGGTGCCCGCAAGACGACCCGACGAGCCTCCGCCACTGGCTGTGACGCCGACGCTACCATCCTATCCCGCGCTGTCCCGGCCGCGGAGCCGCCGGCAGGCCCGGCTGGGGCTGCGCCGTGGGCGCGTCGCCGGGGAGGCCCGGCACCGCCGCCGGGGGCACCAGCGCTGGCCTGACC
>JBKPCH010000005.1:0-7538 GCA_046727275.1 Candidatus Dormiibacterota bacterium | reverse complement strand
GCGCTGGCCCGGCTGCGCCGGGGCCAGACCCTCCTTCGCGCCGGCACGGCGGCCGGCGGCCTGGTGCCGCAGCCGGGGGCCAGCCTCGGCAAGCGCCTGTCGTTCGCCGTGGCGTCGGTGCTGGCGGTGTTCGTGATGGTGGCGGCGACGGCCCACGCCTACCGCACCCCGTCCGTGCCGTCCCTGCCCCACGTGACGGCGCAGAGGACCGCCGGGGCCCGCTGACACGAGGGAGCTGAATCAGCTCTATCTGATTGCGAAGCAATTCTTTCTGACTCAGAGGTCAGGCTTCGTGCTTCTTCGTTTCCATCGTGGCTCTGTGCGTCAAACCGCGGCCAGATCGGGGGGATGGCGAACGAGCGCGTTGCCGCGGCGGCGGCGCGTCACCTATAGTGTGGCGCTGGCAGGCGGCGTGGACACGGACACGTGTCGCGGCGCCAGAGAAGGGTCGGTCCTCCTTCGTCGGTTTCCCCCCGGTTGTCCCTGGCACGACGAACCGGCGTGGGCGGCCCGAGGACCGGATCCGGGATTGGAGGAGGGACGAGCCGATGAGGGCCACGGGGCGCTGGGAGTTCCCGCTGGTCTCCGCCGCCGTGTTCGGCGTGGCGCTCGCCGCGTTCGGCGTGATGCAGATCGCGGGCCAGAACCACGTGGGCGCCTCCCGCTCGGCCGACGCCGGCGGCGCACTGCCGGCCTGCACCTTCTGGGCCGGGGGCGCCCACCGCCCGGGCGCCACCACCTCCTTCGCCGCTCCGCAGCAGCAGGCGCCGGCCCTGGACCTCGCCAGCCGCCTACCCGCGCCGGGCAGCGTCACAGGACGGCTGGCCAACCGCCGGCTGGTCCTGACGCTGGACCGCGTGCCGGGCGCCCAGGCCTACCGGGCCTGGCGCGACGGCGAGCAGCTGGGCACCATCGTCGATACGGGCCAGGCCGCCCTGTCGGTCACCGACCCCCAGCCCTGCCGCCACGCCTTCTACACGGTCGTCGCACTGAGGGACCAGAGCGGCGCCGACGCGGCCAGCGGGCAGCTCTCCCGGCCCTACCAGCTGACGACCGACGGCAACGTCGCGCCCTGGGCCGTGCCGGCCGGCAGCGCGATGAAGACGACCGTGACGTCGTACAGCACCGCGGGCCAGGCCGCGTCCGGCTACGACACCAGGCCCGGCGTCTGCTCGGTCGATCCCCGCGTCATACCGTGGGGCGTCTACTTCACCGTGCCCGACTACGGCGTGTGCTACAGCGCGGACGTCGGCGCCGCCGTGCAGGACAACTCGGTCGCGGTGTGGCTGCCGGCCAGCCAGGCCTCGGCCTGGGGCGTGCAGGACCGCACCATCACGATCGGCCCGGATCCGTCTCGGGGACAGGCGGGAGCCCGGCCGTCAGCCTCGCCGTCGGCCTCCCCGTCCGCCAGCCCCTCGGCATCGCCCTCCCCGACCGGCTCGCCCCGGCCCGACGCGTCCCCCGGCTTGCCGCCGCCGGCCTCCCCCGGTCCCGGGGGCGGTCCGACACCTGGCTCGTCGCCCGCGCCGGGGCCGCCGGCCTCGACCGCGCCCCCGCTGCCTCCCTTCAGCGCCAGCTTCGAGGCCGAGGCCGCGAGCCTCGTCTCGCCGTCGCGGGTGGCGACGTGCGCGGCCTGCTCCGGCGGCGAGAAGGTCGGCTGGGTCGGCAACGGCGGCAGCGTGAAGTTCTTCGTGACGGCGCCGGACACCGGCACCTACCGGCTGGCCATCCGCTACTGCAGCGGAAGCTCGAGCCGCTCCCTCTACGTCTCCGTCGACGGCGGCAGCCCGGCGGCGTTCGGCGTCGCCAGCACGGGCAGCTACGACGTGCCGGGGACCGTGACCATCACGGTCACGCTGAGCGCGGGCTCGAACACCATCCGGCTCTACAACCCGTCGACCTACGGGCCCGACATCGACGCCATCACGGTGACCCGATCCGGCTGACGCCGGGCCCGCCGGTTCTACAATCGACGGGCGGTGCAGCTCCTCTGTTGAACCCACTCCGGGCGCGCTGAGCCTAGAGGTCCGGCCGGAAAGGCAGACGGATCTTCGCCGCCCATGCACCCCATCTCCGGGGTTGGCTTCTGCGGTGCTCGGTCACGGCCTGGCGGCCGCTCTCTGCGCTCCTCGGCGCCGCCCCCGGATCTGGGGCACCTGGACGACGAATCTCTCGCCAGCCTTTCCTGCCAGACCTCTAGCGCTCGCACTCCCGTCGACACGTGACCCTCCGGGCGTCGCGCCCGCGCGCGCCCCGGTCCCGGCCGAATCGGAGTGAGGTATGGAGCAGCAGCTTTCCCCGTCGCGGCGTGCGCTGTCGCGCGCCGGTCGCAACGTCCGCCAGGGCCTGAGGCTCGCCTGGGACGCCAGCCCGGCCGGCCTCGCGGGCATGGCCGCCATCGCGGCAGTCACGGCCGCCGTGCCCACGATCGAGGTCTGGCTGAGCAAGCGGTTCGTCGACGGCGTGATCGCGGCCCAGCAGCCCGGGCGCCCGGGCACCGGCCTGTGGCTGACGGTGGTCGCGCTGGGCCTCGCCGCGGCCCTCCAGCGCGCCCTGGGCATGGTGCGCGGCAACTGCCAGCACCTCTTCAGCCAGCAGGTGCAGGACGCCGCCGACCTGCGCCTGGTGGCGAAGGCGGCCGACGTCGACCTCGGGCACTACGACTCCCCCGACTGGCACGACCGGATGGCCCGTGCCGTGCGCGAGGTGAGCTGGCGGAGCGCCCAGCTCGCGTACAGCGGCCTCGGGCTCGTCGCCTCCCTGCTCACCGTGGGCGGGCTGCTGGGCCTCCTGCTCTCGCTGAGCCCGCTGCTGGTGCTGCTGGCCGTCCTGTCGGTCCTGCCGGTCTTCGTCCTCGACAGCCGGACCACGCGGCGCCTGCTCGCCTTCTGGTTCGGCTCGACCCCCGCGGACCGCGAGCGCCACTACCTGCGCGACCTCCTGACCGACAGCCGGTGGGCCAGGGAGGTCCGCTCGTTCGGCCTCGAGGCGCACCTGCTGCACCGGTGGCGGACCCTGACCCGGGACATCGCGGGGCGGCTGGCGGCGGTGTACGTGGCCGGCGTGCGGGGGGCGGTCGTGTCCGCGCTGATCGGCGGCCTGGCCCTGGCCGGGGCCTACGCCGTCCTGGCCTCCCGTGGAGCCGCCGGCTACTTCACGGCCGGCGACCTGGCCGCCAGCATCGCCGCGATGGCGGCGATCGCCAGCGAGCTGGGCCTGGTCGCCTCGACGCTCCTGTTCCTGGAGCAGCACGCGGCGTTCCTCGACGACTACTTCGCCTTCCTCGCGATTCCCAGGCTGGTGCCCCGGCCCGCCGCTCCGTGGCCGGTGCCCGACCTCAGGACCCCCGGCCTCGAGCTTCGCGGCGTCACGTTCCGCTACCCTGGCGCCGTCGAGTCGGCGCTGGCCGGCTTCGACCTGGAGGTCCGTCCCGGCGAGCTGCTGGCGCTGGTCGGGGACAACGGCGCCGGCAAGACGTCGGTCGTCAAGCTCCTCCTCCGCCTGTACGACCCCCAGGAGGGGAGCGTCCGCTTCGGCGGCGTGGACGTGCGGGAGCTCGACCCGGCGGAGCTGAGGGCACGGGTCGGGGTGCTATTCCAGGACTACGCGACGTACGAGCTGACAGCCCGCGAGAACGTGACGCTGGGCCGGCCCGGCCGCGAGCCGGACGAGCGCGCCGTGCTGGCGGCGCTGGAGGCGGCCCGCGCGGCCGAGGTCGTGGGCAGGCTGCCGCGAGGCCTGGACTCCAACGTCGGCCGGCTCTTCGAGGGTGGCCACGACCTGTCCACCGGGGAGTGGCAGCGGCTGGCTCTGGCCCGGCTGCTCTACCGGGAGGCGGACGTCTGGATCCTGGACGAGCCGACCGCCGCGCTGGACGCCGAGTCGGAGGCCGCGGTCTTCGCCGAGCTGCGCCAGAACCTCCGCGGCCGGACGGGCATCGTGATCTCGCACCGGTTCTCCACCGTCCGGGTCGCCGACCGGATCGCGGTGCTGGCCGGCGGCCGGGTCGGCGAGCTGGGGACGCACGGCGAGCTGCTGGCCGCCGGCGGCCGCTACGCCCGCCTGTTCGAGCTGCAGGCGGCCGGCTACCGGTGAGGCGCGTCGCAGCCGGCCGCGGAGCCGGGGTCAGCCCGGCAGCAGCAGCAGCTTGCCGATCGTCCTCCGTCCCTCGAGGTCCTCGTGAGCCCGACGCGCGTCCTCGAGCGGGTAGCGGCCGCCCACCCGGACGCGGAGCCGGCCGGCGGCGACCCGGCCCAGGACGTCCCTCGCCCGGGCGAGCAGCTCCTCGCGCGTCAGCGTGTAGTGGGCGAGGCTGGGCCGCGTCAGGAACAGGGAGCCGCCCTCCATCAGCCGCTGCACCTGGAAGGGCGGCACGGTGCCGCTCGCGTAGCCGAACAGGACGAGCATCCCCCGCGGCCGCAGGCTGGCCAGGCTGCCGTCGAACGTGGTCAGGCCCACGCCGTCGAACGCGGCGGCCACGCCCTCGCCGCTGGTCAGCCGGCGCGCCTCCGCGGCGAAGTCCACCCGGTCGTACCGGATCACCTCGTCGACACCCGCCTGGCGGGCCGCCTCGGCCTTCTCGCCGGTCGAGACCGTCCCGAGGACGCGGCCGCCGCGCAGCCCGATCATCTGGGTGAGCAGCAGGCCGACCCCGCCGGCGGCGGCGTGCAGGAGGACCGTGTCCCCGGGCTGGACCGGGAACGTCGAGGTGCACAGGTACTGGGCGGTGAGCCCCTGGAGCAGCACGGCGGCGGCGGTCTCGAAGCTCACGCCCTCGGGCAGCGGGATCGCCTTCGCCGCGTCCAGTACGACCTGCTCCGCGTAGCCGTCCGGGCCGGCCACCCAGCCGACGCGGTCGCCGGGGGCGAAGTCGGTCACTCCCGCGCCGACCTCGGCCACCGTGCCGGCGCCCTCGGCCCCGGGCACGAACGGCAGCGGCACCTGGTACACCCCGGACCGCCGGTAGACGTCGACGAAGTTCACGCCGGCGGCGGCCACGTCGACCAGCAGCTGCCCTGGACCCGGCCGCGGCGGGTCCAGCTCCACGGGCGCCAGGACCTCGGGCCGGCCGTACCTCTCGACGCGGATGGCTCGCATGCCGGTGAGCCCCTACCAGTCCGACCGGGGGTTCGCCTGGGCGAACGGCCGGGGGTACACGACGCGCATCGTGTTCACCGCCTGCCACTGGCCGACCACGGCCGGCGCCAGCAGGTTCTGGCCGGCGTCGGGCGTGCCGGCCGGCGCGAAGCGGACGCCCCCGCCGTTGATGCTGCTGAAGGGCGCCTCGTCGAGGGCGAAGGCGGCGGTGCGCAGCGCGTCCGGCGTGACCCTGCCGGGGACCGCCGGCAGGACGCCGTGGAACAGCGTCCAGCCGCCCACGAAGCCGGCGACGGCGGGGATGGTCATCGCCTGGCCGCCCGTCCGCGCCCCGTACGCAGCGGAGGCCGCGGCCTTCAGGTCGCGAGCCGGGCCGGGCAGGATCGACGGGCTGACGTGCGTGGCGTCCGGCTTGTCGGCCGCGTAGAGCCCGACCGCCTGGGCGCCCAGCCGCTGCCCGAACTCGGGCATGCAGAACGCGGAGCTGGTGCCGACGGCCGCCCGGAAGTGGAGGCCGTGGGCGAGGACGGCGCGCCAGATGGCGATGCCGTCGTCGACGTAGCTGACGTCCCACAGGAAGTCGGCCCTTGAGGCCGCCAGGCGCCCCGCGATCGCGTCGGGGTCCACCAGCCGCGGGTCGTAGTCGATCCGGTCCACGACCTGGACGCCGTGCTCCGCGGCCCGCGCCACCTCGGCGCCGGCCACCGACCGGCCGTAGACGTCGTTCACCGCCACGATCGCCACCCTGGCGGCGCCGGGGGACAGGCCGAGCGCCGGCAGCAGCACGCTGCTCGTGAAGTCCGCGGCCTCGCGGCCCAGCGTGCTGCCGGTGGCGACCGTCCGGAAGACGTAGGAGCGGCCGATCGTGACGGAGTCGGCCACCGCCCCGGTCTCCCAGTACACGACGTGGCGCTGGTCCGCCCTGGCGGCGGCCGCCTCGGCCAGCGTCGATCCGTAGGTGCCGACGATGGCCGGCACGTGGAACTCGTCGATCAGGCGGTCGACGGCCCGGCTGGCCGCGTCGGGCGTCGTGGCCGAGATGACCTCGAGGCGGACGTCCCGGGAGACGAGCAGCCCGCGGTCCCTGGCCACCTGGAGGGCGGCCTGCACCCCGCCCAGCTCCTCGCGGCCGCCCGGCGCCTGCGGGCCCGTCAGAGGGTAGATCGCGCCCAGAACGACGGTGCGGGAGGCCGGCGCGGCGCTGGTGCAGCTGATCGCGGCGAGCAGGGCGGCAGCCAGCGACGCGGCCAGCAGGCGGACGGCGTTCGAGACCATCGACTGGTGAGGATAGACCGGGAGGCGGCCGGTGGGCCGCCTCCCCGTGTAGAGGTCTGGTGCCGGCCGCTACTTCTCGATCGGGACCCGGATCGCGCTGCCCCACTCCGTCCAGGAACCATCGTAGTTGCGGACGTCGGGGTAGCCGAGCAGCTCGCGGAGCACGAACCAGGTGTGCGCCGAGCGCTCGCCGATGCGGCAGTAGGCGATGACCTCGCGGTCCTCGGTGATGCCCCTGCCGCCGTAGATCTCGCGCAGGTCCGCGGCGTCCTTGAAGGTGCCGTCCTCCTTCACCGCCGTGGCCCACGGCACGTTCAGCGCGGTCGGAATGTGGCCGCCGCGCTGGGCGCCCTCCTGGGGCAGGTTCTCCGGCGCCAGGAGCTGCCCCGAGAACTCCGCGGGCGAGCGGACGTCGACCAGGCCGGCCCTGCCGATGCTGTCCCGCACCTGGTCCCGGTAGGCCCGCAGCTCCTCGCGCGGCTCGCCCTGGAACTGGTACCCGGTGGGCTGGACGCTGGGCACCTCGGTGGTGTACGGCCGGCCCTCCAGCTCCCACTTGACGCGGCCGCCGTTGACCAGCTTCACCTTGTCGTGGCCGTAGTACTTCAGGACCCAGTACGCATAGGCCGCGAACCAGTTGTTGTTGTCGCCGTAGAGCAGGATGGTGGTGTCCGGCCTCACGCCGCTCTCGCCCAGCTTCCTGGCGAGCGCCTCGCGGGAGGCGACGTCGCGGACGGTCGGGTCCTGCAGGTCCTTCTTCCAGTCCCAGCCGACCGCGCCCTGGATGTGGCCGCCGGCGTAGGCGGCGGGGTTCACGTCCACCTCGATCAGGCTGATGCCGGGGTCGCTGACGTCGTGCTCGGCCAGCCACTCCGTGCTGACCAGGGCGTCGGTGTTCACGTAGCCATGGGTTACGGCCATATCGGACATACCTCCAGGTTTGGATGGATCCGGAGAGGGAGGACGCCTGCCGCTGCGGCGCGGCTGCGTCTAGGGGCGGCCCTAGAACGCCGATCAAGTAGTACGACGGATCTTCGACGCCCAGGCACCCCATCTCGCGGCCAGGCTTCTGCGGTCCTCGCTCACCCACGACGAGTGGGCTCGCTGCGGTCCTCGGCGCCTGACCACGATCTGGGGCACCTGGACGCCGAATCTCTCGCCGACTA
>JBKPCH010000004.1:0-9036 GCA_046727275.1 Candidatus Dormiibacterota bacterium | reverse complement strand
GGACCGGCGCCGGCAGCGGCCCCGGCCCGGCCGGGACGGGCGCCGGGGCAGCGGCGGAGGCGGACACGCCGGCCGTGGGCTGGCCGGGCCGCGCCACCGGCAGGGCGAAGAGCAGCGGGCCGGCGCTCTCGGCCAGCTCCTCGTCCGTGAACAGGCGGATGGTGCCGTAGACCCCGTCGTAGCCGGCCTCGCGCCGCACCGCGCCGCGCCGGAGCCGGCCCAGGGCCTCGGGCAGCAGCGGCGGCCCGGTCCGGGTCACGTCCTCCAGCGGGACGTCGGTGAGGATGCCGAACTCCGGCCCCAGCCGGTTCACCAGGCCGGAGACCTCGTCCGCCACGGACCTGCTCCTGGGCCCGACGCGCAGCAGCTCGCCCACCACCTGGGAGAGCGAGACCAGGCAGCGGTAGTCGCGGGCGCTGCCGGGGCGGTGCCCTTCCGGCCGGTCGGCCAGTGCCTCCACCCGGTGCAGCACGCCCACGGTCAAGGGCTTGCCGCAGGTGGGGCAGCGGCCGGCCAGCTCCCGCGTCCGCTCGGGCTCCAGCCGCACGCCGCAGGCCCGGTGGCCGTCGAGGTGGTACTTGCCCTCCTCCGGGAAGAACTCGACCGTCCCCTCCAGGCCCTCGCCCGTGCGCATGGCGGCGAGGATCCCGAAGTAGTCCAGGCCCGTGTCGAAGACCGTGGCCTCCCGGCCGAGCATCGGCGGGGAGTGGGCGTCCGAGTTGCTGACCAGGTGGTAGCGGTCGAGCCCGGAGACGCGCCAGTTCATGGCGGGGTCGGACGACAGGCCGGTCTCCGCCGCGAAGACGTGGCCCGCGAGGTCGGCGTAGCACTCCTCGATGGAGTCGAAGCCGGACTTCGAGCCGAGTGCGGAGAACCAGGGCGTCCAGACGTGCGCCGGGACGAGGTGGCAGTCGGGGCCGCTGGCGAGCGTGATGTCGAGCAGGTCGCGGGGGTCCAGGCCCAGGATCGGCCGGCCGTCGGCGGCGAGGTTGCCCACGCGGGCGAGCCGGCGTGTGATCTCCGCGACGGCGTCCAGGTCGGGCGCGAAGAGGAGGTGGTGGACCTTCCTGGTCCGGTCGCCGCGCCCGGAGATGGTGGATATCTCCGTGGAGAGCAGGAAGCGGACGGGGGTGCGGCAGGGGGCAGGCACGCGGCGCAGGACCTCGCGCTCCAGGTCGCCGCGCAGCCGGAACAGCCCCGGCTCGGCCGGCACGAGCCCGGTGCGCAGCTCCTCCGCCCACGCGGGGTGCGTGAAGTCGCCGGTGCCGACGACCGCGACGCCCTTGAGCGCCGCCGACCAGGCCAGGTGCTCGAGGTCGCAGTCCCGGCTGCAGGCGCGCGAGTACCTGGAGTGGACGTGGAGGTCGGCGTAGAACCGCATGGCGGACGATCTTGGCACGCAGCGCCGGGGGCCCGCAGGCCGGCCCGGACCAGCTTTGCCGTACCGGAGGGACGTCACGGGCCGCGAATGGGGTCTCCGGGGTACGGCAAAGGCGCCGATCTGGCGGGACTGCCACCACCAGCCTGCCGGCGAGGATGCCACGATGGGCGGGTATGAGGACGATTGCTCACCGGGGACTGGCCCGCAACGCCAGCCGCGTGCTGCGTGCGGTGGCCGCCGGTAAGCGCTACCGCATCACCGTGGCAGGCCGACCGGTGGCCGATCTCGTGCCGCTGCGGGCGCCGCGCAGGACGTTCGTGGCACGTGAGGTCGTCGTCCGGATCCTGGAGCGAGCCCCGCTGGACCCCCGCTTCGTGGAGGACGTCAACACAGCCGTGGGCGGGACGGTGGATGACCTGTGACGTGAGCCCCGTCGCCGGCCGGCCCGGCCCTCACGCCAGGATCTGCACCTCGCCCGGGTCGGGCACGCGGGTCCGCCTCAGGCCGGCCCGCTCGGCCAGCCGGGCGAACGTCGCAGCGTCGCGGGGGGCGCAGGCCCGGCCGTCGTTGTTGAAATAGCAGAACACGTCGGCCTCGGGCGGCCACAGGGACGCGATCCGCTCCGCCCACGCGGCCAGCGCCCGCTCGCCGTAGCAGGGCGGCGGGCTGGCCCGGCCCTCGTGGAAGCGGACGAAGCCCCAGTCGGCCGTCCGCCAGGCCGGCGTCGGCCGGCGCGGCGAGTCGGCGAGGCAGAGGGCGGCCCCGCGCTCCTCCAGCACGGCGCGCACCCGGTCGTCGAACCACGAGTCGTCGCGGAACTCGACGGCGGCCCTGACGCCCTTCGGGAAGCGGTCCAGCGTGTCGGCCAGGCGCTCCGGCTCGGCCCGCATCCGGGGCGGCAGCTGGACCAGCACCGGCCCGAGCTTCGGCCCCAGGTGGCAGGCCGGGTCGAAGAAGAGGCGGACCGGCCCCTCCGGGTCGCGCAGCCGCTTCAGGTGCGTGAGGAAGCGGCTCATCTTGACGGCCACCACGAAGTCGTCGGGTGTCTCGTCGCGCCACCGCTCGAAGCTGGTGGCGGCCGGGAGGTTGTAGAAGGAGTTGTTCAGCTCCACGGTCGCGAACCGCGCCGCGTAGTGCTCCAGCCACCGGCGCTGGGCCAGCTTCGCGGGATAGAAGGTGCCCCTCCAGTCCCGGTACTGCCAGCCCGACGTGCCGACGCGGAGCATGGCCCTGGTTTTACGCCGGGGGCCTCCGACCCGCCTACCCGCCGATGTCCGCCAGCGAGCTCCAGACGTCGACCTTCGTCCGGACCCGGCGGACCACCTCGTCCGTGAACGCCGTCGTGCCGGCGTGGCCGCCCAGGTCGGCCGTCTTCACCCCGTCCGAGACCGTCTCCAGCGTCGCCTCGTAGATGGCCCGGGAGGCGGCCCTGCAGGGCCGGCCCGGCATGTGGTGCAGCACGCTGGCGACGGCCAGGATCATCGCCATCGGGTTGGCGACGTCCTTGCCCTGCAGCGACGGGGCCGTGCCGTGGGGCGCCTCGCTCATGGCCACGGTCACCTCGCCCGACTCGTCGAACGCCAGCACTGTCGACTCCGCCCCCGCGATGGTCCCGAACATCTGCATGACCAGGTCGGACAGGTTGTCGCCGTCCCGGTTCAGCGCCGGGATCACCAGCGGCTCGCCGCTGGTGGCCAGCAGGAGCGCGTACGTGGCGTCGATGAGCTGCGGCTCGTAGCGGACGTCCGGGCTCAGCGCGGCCGCCCGGTCCATCTCCTCCTTGAAGAGCCCCTCGTATACCGGGCTGACCGTCCACTTGGGGCCGCCGAACACCCGGGCGCCGAGGCGCCGGGCGTGCCGGAACGCGTACTCGGCCACGATGCGGCAGGTGCGCCGGCTGATCGTCTCGGTCCGGTAGGCCCACTCGTCCAGGCCGTCGCCCTCCCGCCACTCCCGGGCCCCGTAGGCGTCGTCGACGGCCATGCGGATCACCGAGATGGGGGAGTAGACGGCCGCCGGAGGCCGCACGCCCGGGATGCGCCGGCCGGTCCGGACGATCACGCGGCCGTCGATCTCGGCCCGCAGGATGGCGTTGGGGCTGCCCACGTCGCCGGCGCCCCCCTCGGGGGTGATGGTGGCCGCCTTCACCCCGAAGCCGGCCTCGCGGAGCGCGGCGGCCGCCTCGTGGACCACCCCGTTGCGGCTCGCGCGCCGGCTCTGGAGCGAGAGGTCGAAGTGGCGCAGCGCCAGCCGCGCGCCCAGGACGTCCGCCTCCAGGAGGCGCAGGGCCTGCAGGAGCAGCTCCTCCCCGGTCTGGTCGCCGTGGAGGACTACGATGGAGTCGAGATCCGCCACTTTCGCGCAATCTTAGGTGCGCGGAGGATTCGGGTCGTCTTCTGGTAGAATGGTCGGAACCTGGGAACCCCCAGGCTCTCCTCCTCTCCCCAGCCAGGAAGATTGACCTATGGAAACGATCATCACCCTGCAGTGCGGCGAGTGCAAGCGCCGCAACTACAACACCGTGAAGAACAAGAAGAACGACCCGGACCGGCTCGAGCTCAAGAAGTACTGCCGGTGGTGCCGGAGGCACACCAGCCACCGGGAGACCAGGTAGGTCGTGGCGATCTCCGCCCGCCGCCGAGCCCAGAGCGACCAGACGCCGGGCGTCATCCGGTTCCTTCGGGAGACGTACGACGAGCTGCGGAAGGTGGTCTGGCCCACGCCGCAGGAGCTCTACCGCTACACGCTGGTGGTCGTGGTGACGGTGAGCGTCATCGCCCTCTTCATCTTCGCCGTGGACACGGCCCTGAGCCAGCTGACGGCGCGGTTCATCTACGGGTCCATAGGAAAGACTGGATAGAGAGAAAGATGGCAGCAGAACGAACGGACACCGCGCCGGCCGCAGAGGCGCAGTGGTACGTGATCCACGCGTACTCCGGGCACGAGGAGAAGGTCAAGAAGAACCTGGAGAAGCGGATCGAGTCCATGGACATGGAGGAGCAGATCCTCGAGGTCTTCGTCCCCATGGAGGATGAGATCGAGATCAAGGACGGCAAGCGGCGGCACGTCCAGAAGCGGATCTTCCCCGGCTACGTCCTGGTCAAGATGATCATGACGGACGAGTCCTGGTACGTGGTCCGCAACACCCCCGGCGTGACCAGCTTCGTGGGCTCCGGCAACAAGCCGGTGCCGCTGCAGGAGGTCGAGCTGCGCTCGATCCTGAAGCAGGTCAAGCAGGAGCCGCAGATCCGCGTCGAGTTCCAGGTGGGCGAGAGCGTCCGGGTCGTGGACGGCCCGTTCGCCGACTTCCTGGGCAAGGTCGACGAGATCAACCCCGAGAAGGGCAAGCTCAAGGTGCTTGTCAACATGTTCGGGCGTGAGACGCCGGTGGAGCTCGATCTCCTGCAGGTCGAGAAGGTCCACTAGACGGAGCCCATAGGAGAAAGCAGCACACGTGTCGAAGAAGAAGGTCCGCGCGGTCCTGAAGATCGAGCTCCAGGCCGGCAAGGCCACGCCGGCGCCCCCGGTGGGCACGGCGCTCGGGCCGCACGGCGTCAACATCATGGAGTTCACCCGGGCCTACAACGAGCGCACGGCCCAGCAGGCGGGCGACGTGGTGCCGGCCGAGATCACGGTCTACGAGGACCGCAGCTTCACCTTCGTCCTCAAGACCCCGCCGGCGGTCAACCTCCTGAAGAAGGCCGCCGGGATCGAGAAGGGCTCGCTCAAGCCGCGCCGCGAGAAGGCCGGCACCGTGACCCGGGACCAGGTCCGGGCGATCGCCGAGGCCAAGGCCAAGGACCTCAACGCCTACGAGATCGAGAAGGCCATGAAGATGATCGAGGGCACCGCCCGTTCCATGGGGCTCGAAGTCGTTGGCTAGGCACGGCAGGAAGTACGCAGAGGCGCTGAAGAAGGTCGAGGAGGCGCTGGCCGGCAACGGCACCGGCGGCCTCGTGCCGGTGAAGGCGGTCGAGGTGGTCAAGGACACCTCGACGGTCAGGTTCGACGCCACGGTCGAGGCCCACGTCCGCCTGGGCGTCGACGTCCGCCACGCCGACCAGATCGTGCGCGGCACGGTGACGCTGCCCAGCGGCACCGGCAAGACGGTCCGGGTGCTCGCGTTCGTGGGCGGCGACAAGGCCCGCGAGGCGCAGGACGCCGGCGCGGACTACGTCGGCGGCGACGACCTCGTCCAGCGCATCCAGCAGGGCTGGACCGACTTCGACGTGGCCATCGCCACGCCCGACATGATGAGCAAGGTCGGCCCCCTGGGCCGGATCCTCGGCCCGCGCGGCCTGATGCCGAACCCCAAGTCCGGCACCGTCACCTTCGACGTGGGCCGGGCGGTGCGCGAGGTCAAGGGCGGCCGCGTGGAGTTCCGCACGGACAAGTCCGGCATCGTCCACGTGGCGATCGGCAAGGTCTCGTTCGCCATCCCGGCGCTCGAGCAGAACCTGGCGGCGCTGGTGGACGCGCTCGTCCGCAGCAAGCCATCCGCCGCGAAGGGCCAGTACCTGCGCTCGCTCTACCTGTCGACGACCATGGGCCCCTCGGTCCCGGTCGACGTCAGGGAAGCCGCCAAGCTGACTACTGCCTAGATGGTTGATTCCGACTTGTCGACGGATCTTCGCCGCTAATCGGAATCAACCATCTGACCCGACCGCCGACCGCCGGGCGGCGGCGGGGATCAAGGAGGGGGATCGCCAGGGGAGGCCCGTCGTGGCCTCCCCTGACCATGTCTAACGCGCGGCCGCCGGCCGTTGTCCAGCCGCCGCAGCAGGTACACCTGCGGCCGCTGGCCGCTCTGGAAGAGACGGAAGGTCCGCTCCGGCTGCCAGGTCTCCAGCGCGTCCGTCAGGCAGGCGTCGAACAGGCGCAGCTCGTGGGTGATGACGGCGAAGCGGCCCCCCGGCGCGGCCAGCCGCCCGGCCTCCAGGAGGAGCGCCGGGTAGAGCTCCGTGTTCTCCCGGTGGGAGCCGACCAGGTTGCCGTAGGGCAGGTCCGCGCACAGCGCCGTGTACCGGGCCATGTCGAGCCCGGTCAGGGTGGCGTCCGACTGCAGTAACCGTGCCCGGCGCGCCATGGAGGCCGCGCCCAGGTTGGCGGTGGCCGCGTCGAGCGCCTCGCGGCTGTCGTCGACCCCCACGGCCTCCGCCGTCTGGCAGCGCGTCAGGCGCTCGACCAGCAGCGTGCCCGACCCGCAGAGGAGGTTGATGAAGTGGTCCTCCGGGCGGGGCTGGGTCAGCTCGACCATGACGGCGGCGATGGTGGCGTTGAGCGCGCCCGGGTAGTTGGCGACGCGCCAGGACCGCGTGGCCAGCGGGCGGGGCGAGATGCGGAGCAGCGCCTCCCAGCCGTCACCGGAGAGCCGCACCCGGATCAGCAGCTCCCCGTCGTCGGGGTCGTGGCGCAGCCCGGTCTGCACCTCGAGCTCGGCCGCCAACCGGCGGAAGGTGGACGACTCGCGGCCGGCCGCGCCGAAGCGGAACGACGCGAACGTGCCGGGCGGGTGGAGCGCCCGGATCGCGCCGATCCGCTCCGTCAGCTCGCTCAGGTTCCGGTGGCCCAGCAGCGCGGTCGGACGCCGGCCCGCGAACCGCAGGGCCAGGTAGGCGGCCTGGGCCGTCCGCAGGGTCAGCAGGTCGGCTGGCGAGCCCTGAAAGTCGAAGCGCAGGCTGGCGCGGCCCGAGTCGGCCAGACGGCCGACCCTGTCCCGGAAGCACCGGCGCAGCTCGCGCGCCAGGAACGCCTCCAGGCCGGGCACCACGTCGCACTCGACATCCCAGATCTCAGGCATCGATCCTCTCGGTATACTTCCAAACGCCGCAGACAGCAGGTGACGTCCATTCGCGTCTCAATTTCCTGCCGAGGCATCCTGGAAGCGACACTTGTCGCCTCCGTGCCGTCTGTCGGCGCGGAGGTTTTTTTATGGCACGACCAGAGAAGGTAGAGCAGGTCGACCTGCTGACGAAGAAGCTGAGAGACGCGAAGGTCGCCGTCCTCACCGATTATCGCGGCCTGTCCGTGGGCCAGCTGCAGGAGCTGCGGGGCCGCCTGCGGTCGCAGGAGGTCGAGTACCGCATCGTCAAGAACACCCTGGCGCGCCGCGCCGCGGTGGAGGCGGGACACGAGGAGTTCCAGGACCTGCTGAAGGGCCCTGTCGCGATAGCGTTCGGGTACGGCGACCTCGGGGTGCCGGCCCGGGTGCTCGGCGAGTTCACGCGGCAGACGCGCCTCAAGCTGGACATCGTCGGCGGCCTCGTCGAGGGACGCGTCATGAACCCCGACCAGGTCCGGCAGACGGCTGACCTGCCCTCGCGGGAGGTTCTCATCGCGCAGCTGCTGGGCACCCTGCAGAGCCCCATTGCGCAGCTCGTGGCAACCATCCAGGCCCCGGTCCAGCAGCTCGTGGGGCTGCTCGAGGCCTACAGGGACAAGCTCGGCGGCACGGAGGCCGCCTAAGACTGTTGGAGGCAGCATAGAGAGATGGCGACGACCAAGCTCACCCCCAAGGACTTCGTCGAGGCGCTCAAGGAGTGGAGCGTCCTGGACGTGGTCGAGGCCGTGAAGGCCATCGAGGACGAGTTCGGCATCAAGGCCGCGGCCGCGGTGGCCGCCGCCCCGGCGGCCGGCCCGGCGCCCGCTGAGGCGGAGCCGGTCGAGGAGCAGACCGAGTTCACGGTCGTGCTCTCCGGCGTCGGCGAGAGCAAGATCAACGTGATCAAGGCGGTCCGCGAGATCACCCAGCTCGGCCTCAAGGAGGCCAAGGACCTGGTGGACGCGGCGCCCCGCAACGTCCTCGAGAACGTCAGCAAGGAGGACGCCGACAAGGCGGCCGCCCGCCTCCGCGAGGCCGGCGCCACCGTCGAGGTCAAGTAGGCAAGGGGGGACTTCGTCCCCCCTTCCAAAACCCCCCTCTTGTCTGGGACATTGGGGGCGCCTCCGGCGCGTCCCTTCGGGGCTGGGGACCATGTTGGTGCGTGTCGGGTAGACGGACTCACTCGCTCGCGCGGAGCGCATTCCTACCCCCCGCGTCTGCCTTCTATCGGAGGCGGAAGAACTCGACCTCGGCGATGGCGACGGCGGTGCTCTGCGAGGTCGGGTAGACGTTCACGATCTTCATCGAGACCGAGCTGACGTGCCGCGCGTAGAGCTGGATGCTCTGCGGCTTGGGGTCGTCCTTCAGCGTCAGCTCCTGCGCGGTGCCGTCCGAGTACACCACGTCGATGGTCCGCGGCCGGGCCAGCTTCGCGAAGTCCGGGCTGGGCACCGGGGTGATCAGCACGTCGTCCAGGTCGGTCGGGCCGTCGAACTTGAAGGCCAGTGTCGGCTGCGCGTCCCGGGCCGTGTCCGCCGCCCAGTAGTCGTTGCTGACCAGGTCGGACGCGAGCTGTGCCGGGTGGCCGGTGACCTGCGACGTCGCCCGGACCGCGGTGGGCCGCACCGGCAGGTAGCCCGGGTCGATCTGGCGGCGGAGGGCGGTCGTGACCGTGTCCAGGCGGACGTTCACGCCGTCGTGGACGGCGGGCACGGCCGCGTAGGCGAGCACCGCGCCCACCACCACCGCCGCCGTCGCCACCGCCAGCAAGCCGCGCACGACCGCCCCGCCGCCGCCGGGCCCCGGCGGGCCGGCGGGGCGGTCGCCGGCCAGG
>JBKPCH010000003.1:0-12021 GCA_046727275.1 Candidatus Dormiibacterota bacterium | reverse complement strand
AGTTGGTGAAGACGCCGGCCACGGTGGCGCCGCGGTAGGTCGCCCATCATGGGCGAGATGTCGAAATCCGGGCACCGCCGTTCGTCCTGGGGTGGAGAGCCGCCCGCGGCGGCGGCCGGCGTCTGGAACCAGAGGAGAGAGGAGCAGCGATGGCGAGTCACGGCAGGACCCTGGAGACGAGCGCCAGCCCCGAGCGGGTCTGGCGGCTGTGGTCGGACGTCCGCACGTGGCCGGGGTGGAACCCGGACGTGCAGGCCGTCCAGATCGACGGCCCCTTCGCGACCGGCGCGACCGGGACGATGACGACGAAGGCTGGCGGCACTCACGCGATCAGGCTGACCGACGTCCGGCCTGGCCGCTCGTTCCGGCTGGAGACGTCGCCCGCCCCGCTGTCCACGTTCGTCTTCCAGTGCGACATCAGGCCCACCGGCGGCGGGTCGACCATAGGCCAGAGCGTCAGCATGCGCGGCTGGCTCGGAGGCATCTACTCGGCCATGATGGGCCGCGGCATCGCGCAGGGGTTCGAGCCCATCCTGGCCGGCCTGAAGTCGGCCGCCGAGTCGAACGGCGACGCGTGAAGTACGTGCTGACGCTGGTCAGGTCCGACGCGGAGTGGGAAGCCCTGACGGACGAGGAGCGCGACTACGAGGCGATCATGCGCTGGTTCGGCCACCTCATCGAGCGCGGGGTGCTCCAGGGCGGCGCCGAGCTGCAGCCGGCCCGGACCGCCACCACCGTGAGCTGGGACGGCGGCCGGCCGGTGCTGACCGACGGGCCGTTCATGGAGACGAAGGAGACGGTCGCCGGCTACGCGATGGTGGAGGTCCCCGACCTGGACGCCGCGATCGAGATCGCGAGGACGTGGCCGGCCCGGGGCCACAAGGTCGAGATCAGGCCTATCGTTCAGCGTTGATTGAGCGAGGCAGCGCCCGGGACGCCGGCGGACGCGGTGCTGAGCGGGGTCGTCCGCGACCAGGCGGCCCGGCTCACGGCCGCGCTCGTGCGCCTGCTCGGCGACTTCTCGCTGGCCGAGGACCTGGTGCAGGACGCGGTGGTGGCCGCGCTCGAGCACTGGCCGCGGGACGGCGTCCCGGACGACCCGGCCGCCTGGCTGCTCGCGACGGCCCGCCGGCGGGCGATCGACCACTGGCGGCGGCAGCGGCGCTACGAGGAGAAGCTGGCGCTCCTGGTGCGCGAGGGGCCCCCGCCTGAGCGGGCAGACGAGGTGGACGACCGGCTCCGCCTGATCTTCACCTGCTGCCACCCGGCGCTGAGCCGGGAGGCGCAGCTTGCGCTCACGCTGCGGGCCGTGATCGGCCTGACCACGCCAGAGATCGCCCACGCCTTCCTGGCCACGGAGCCGGCCATCGCCCAGCGGATCGTGCGGGCCAAGCGGAAGATCGTCGAGGCCGGCATCCCCTATCGCGTGCCCGCGGCGGAGCGCCTGGAGGAGCGGCTGGAGGAGGTGCTGGCTGTCGTCTACCTCATGTTCAACGAGGGCTACCTGGCCACGGCGGGCGAGCGGCCCGACCGGCGGGACCTGGCCGACGACGCCGAATGGCTGGCCAGCCTGCTGGTCCGGCTGCTGCCCGGCCAGCCCGAGGCCACCGGTCTGCTGGCGCTGATCCGCCTGCACCGGGCCCGCTGGGAGGCCCGGTTCGACGCCGAGGGCGGGCTGGTCCTGCTGGCCGAGCAGGACCGCTCGCGCTGGGACCGTGCCGCCATCGCGGCCACCAGCCGCCTCCTGCTCGACACCATGCGGCTGGGCCGGCCCGGTCCCTACCAGCTGCAGGCCGCGATCGCGGCCTGCCACGCGGAGGCGCCCTCCTGGGCGGAGACCGACTGGCGCCAGATCCTCCTCCTGTACGACGCGCTGCTGCGCCTGGCGCCGACCGACGTCGTACGGCTCAACCGGGCGGTGGCGCTGGGCCACGCGGTGGGGCCGCAGCCGGCCCTCGCCGAGGTGGACCGGCTGGAGCCGGCGCTGCGCGGGTACCACCTGTTCCACGCCATCCGGGCCGACCTGCTGCGCCGCCTGGGGCGCGGGGCGGAGGCGAGGGCGGCCGACGCCCGGGCCCTGGCGCTGACCCGGAACCCGGCCGAGCGCCGCCTGCTGACCGAACGCCTGGCGTAGGCGGCGCCTTTCAGGGGAAGCCCTGAATCCTCCGCCCTTTCGCCAGTTGGGCGAAACCCGTCAGGGACTTGATGCGTCTTATCCATGCGCGTCATGCGCAGGACGAAGCCGGGGCGCGCGCCGCGGCTCGCTCGCGAAGAGGAGGTACGAGGTTGACATCATCGGCATTGGGCCGCGTCGCGGGAGCCTGGCGGCTGCTCGGCGTGGCATTGGGCGGGGCTCTGCTGCTCGCCCTACCTGCATCGGCGTTCGCGTCGTCGGACACGCCCATCAGCTTCCACGCGTGGACGACGACGCGTGACCTTCGCACAGGCACTCTGGACGGGGGCGCCGTCCTGTCGTCCGAGGGCGGCGGCGCCGTCACGCTGCGGCCGGGCGCTGCCGAGGGGACGTGGACCTCGCCCGCGTTCGCGCCCGGCTTCGCCGTGAACCAGGTCGTGAGCTCCTGGCAGGCGGACACGCCCGACGCCGCCTGGATCGAGATGCACCTGAGCGTCCACGTCGTCGACCACTGGAGCAAGTGGTACGTGATGGGCAGGTGGACCTTCGAGAACGTCGCGATCCAGCGGACCTCGGTCAGCGGCCAGGACGACGCCGACGGCCAGATCTTCGTCGACACGTACGTCTCGGGGAACAGCCCTGCCGACGCCTACCGGCTGCAGGTGGTCCTGCACCGCGTGTCCGGGGCGGCCCCGGCCGTGCGGCAGGCGGCCGCCGTCGCCTCCGATCCCCGGCAGCCCACGTCCACGACCAGCCGCACCACGATGCACTCCACGATCGACCTGGCGGTGCCGCGCTACTCGCAGTACGTCCACACGGGCGAGTACCCGCAGTTCGACGGCGGCGGCGAGGCCTGGTGCAGCCCCACGTCGACCGAGATGGTCCTGGAGTGGTGGCACCGCGGGCCCAGCGCCACCGACCTGAAGGCGCTGCCGGCGGATCCCGTGTTCGACCAGCACGGCAGGGTGGACGCCTCCGTCGACTGGGCGGCGCTGCACACCTATGACAAGGACTACGACGGCACGGGCAACTGGCCGTTCAACGCCGCGTATGCGGCGCACTACGGGCTGGACGGGTCGGTCCGCCAGTTCCGCTCGCTGGTCCCCGTCGAGCGCTGGATCAGGGCGGGCGTGCCGATCGTCGTCTCGATCAACTGGGACAACACCTCGACGGACCCGACGAAGCACCTGGACGGGGCCAGCATCGAGAAGACCGGCGGCCACCTCATGGTCGTGCGCGGCTTCACCGCCGGCGGCGACGTGATCGCCAACGACCCCGCCTCGCCGGACGACGCGTCGGTCCGCCACGTCTACCGCCGGGACCAGTTCGAGTACCGCTGGCAGGCGGCCTCGGCGGGCGCCACGTACGTGATCAAGCCGTACGGGGTCGACAAGCAGGGAGGCGAGGAATAGGCCGATGTCGACGCTGCGAACGATTCCGAAGCAGGCCGGCGCGCTCCTCGCCGCCGGGCTCCTGGTCCTCATGGCCGCCCAGCTGGGGGCTTCGCGACCTGCCTACGCGGCAGGGCCGGTGGCAGGCCCGGCCTTCGCCCAGGCCTCGAAGGAGAGCGGGGTCCCGGCCCCGGTCCTCCAGGCCCTCTGCTACATGGAGGGTCGGCTGAGCGTCCACGGCGGCTCGCCCAGCATCGACGGCGGCTTCGGCTGCATGCACCTGGTGAAGAACCGGCACGCGGACACGCTCGACCAGGCGGCCGGCGACCTTCACGTCCCCGCCAGGCAGGTCCAGACCGACCTGGCGACCAACATCCGGGCCGGGGCGGCCGTGCTCCGCGACGAGGCGCTCGCTCTCAGCCCGTCGCACACGCTGCCGGCCAGCCTGGGCGACTGGTACGGCGCCGTCGCGGCCTACAGCCACGCGACCACCCGCTCCACCTCGCTGATGTACGCCGACGCGCTCTACAAGGTGCTCCAGGCGGGGGTTCAGCGGCCAGGCGGACGGGGGCGAGACGGTCACCCTGCCGGCGCAGCCGGTCACGCCCCGCCAGGACACCGCGGCGGGCGTCAGGGCGGCCACGACGCTGCCGGCCGGCTGCGCGAACGACGCCGGCGTCGACTTCCCCGGCGCCGTGGACTGCATCGTCCCGGCCGCCACCTTCGACTGCAACGTGGTCCCCGACGTCGCGCCGTGCACGTACAACAGCGCCAACCGGCCGGTCGACTTCCCGATCCGGCAGCTCGTGATCCACGACATCGAGGGCACGGTCCAGGACGCGCTCAACGTGTTCCAGGACCCGAACAGCTTCGTCAGCGTCCAGTACATCGTCGACACGGACGGCACGATCTACCAGAGCCTGCACGAGAAGGACGTGCCCTTCGCCGCCGGCAACCTCTGGTACAACGAGCACACGATCAACATCGAGCATGCCGGCGTGGACGCCACGGGCTTCCTCTGGTACAACGCCACGGAGTACCTGGCCTCGGCGAAGCTGGTCGCGCACCTGCTCCGGAAGTACGGCATCCCGCTCGACCACGACCACGTCATCGGCCACAGCGACATCCCGGGGCCGAACCTGGCCAACACGCCGAACCACGTCGATCCGGGGCCGTACTGGCTCTGGGGGTACTACTTCGGGCTGATCCACCAGCAGGGCGTGTCGCTGCCGGACCAGCCGGAGGCCGACCACGTGGTCACGATCCATCCCGCCAGCGACCGGCGCCCGCTGGGCCGGAACGGGACCGAGACGCCGGCCAACTTCAACTTCTTCTACCTGTACCAAGGGCCGAGCACCCGGTCGCCCCAGGTCCCGACGCTGAGCGGCGGCAGCGACGTGACCGACGCCAGCGGCAACGTGGAGACCCGGGTCAGCTACGCCTACGTGGCGAAGGCGAAGGACGCGGCGGGGACCGGCGCGACCATGTACCAGGTCTGGTACGGCGAGTTCGACCAGGCGCACGGCAGCCCGGCCAGCTTCTTCCAGACGGCGCACCTGGCCTGGCTCGCCGTCCCTGCCGGCGCCTCCGAGGACGGCGCCGGCGCGGTCGTCACGGTGAGCGGCCCGAACGGCGCGGCCGCCGAGGTGTACGGCCGCCCGACCACGAACGAGCGCTGGCACATCGGCGACGCGCCGGCCGGCGCGGTCCTCCTCTCGGCGGACAGCGTCCTGGAGGACGGCACGACCAACAAGTGGTACGAGATCAACTTCAACCACCGGCAGGCCTGGGTGCCGGCCGCGGAGGTCACGCTTCGGAGGTGACCTGAGCCTGGGGGAGCGGGGCGGCCGGCGCGGCCCCGCTCCCGGCCCGGGCCGCCATCTAGGGGTCTGGCCGACCTCTAAAGCTCCAGGGCCATCCCGTCGCGGGCCGCCTTGACCTCGACGCCGGTGCGCTCGCTGAGCTCGGCCGCGACCTCCCAGGGATGGGCGCGCCAGACCTGCATGCCGAAGTGGGTGATGACCGCGAGCCGCGGCCGCGCCTCGCCGATGATCCGCTCGGCGTCGTCGATGCCGAGGTGGGGCAGCTCCGGCCGGCTGTGGGCGAGGACGGTATGGATCAGCATCACGTCCCCGTGGTGGTCCTCCGCGATGCCCTCGTAGTACTTGGAGTCCGTGACCCAGCCCAGCCGGGCGGGCACGCCGTCGGCGAGGTCCCCGAAGCGGAACCCGTACGTCTCGACGCCGTGGATGTGCCGCCTGGTGGTCGTGAACGCGATGTCGCCGAGCCGGTACTCCGTCTGGCCCTCCAGCCGCACCACCTCCCTGGGGAAGCCGCGCAGGTAGCGGAGCACGACGGGGTCGTCGTCCAGCGCGTCGCCCGGGCAGAAGAGGCGGCCCCGGGGCCGGAAGCCGCCCTCGGTCATCGCCTCGATCATGACGTTGACGTCGCCGCAGTGGTCCAGGTGGCGGTGGCTGATCAGGATGCCGTCCAGGCGGCTGAGGTCGACCTTCCGCTTCGCGTACTGCACGACCGCGCCCGGACCGGGGTCGAGGGCCAGGCGGGTCGGGCCGTCCTCCAGGTAGAGGCCGCCGGACGCCGCCAGCTGCTTGGCCACCATGAAGCGGGCGCCGGCCGTGCCCATGAAGGTCAGCTTCACCGGGCCTGGTCCACGTCGGCCACGTCGGCCAGCGCCACCGTGCGTCCGAAGTGGCGCTCGTACAGCTCCTCCACGCGGGCGAGGGTATCGATCTCCGAGGTGGGCTTGTCCGGCCGCAGGCGGACGATCCGCGGAAAGCGAAGGGCGAAGCCGCTGCGATGCCGGGCCGAGCGCATGATCGCGTCGAACGCCACCTCGATCACCGTGTTCGGCTCGACCTGCCGGGCGCGGCCGTGGTCGGCGATGGTGTGGTCCAGGAAGAAGCGCGTCATCTCCGCGATCTCGGCGTCCGTCAGGCCGCTGTACGCCTTGCCGACGTTGAGCAGCCGGCCGCTCGGCTCGTCCCGCACGGCGAACGTGTAGTCGGAGAGCACGCCTCGCCGCTTGCCGTGCCCCCACTCGACGGCCGTGACCACGACGTCGAGGGTGGCCAGCGGGCGCTTCAGCTTGAGCCAGGCCATGCCCCGCCGGCCCGGCGCGTACGCGCTGCCCGGGTCCTTGACCATCAGGCCCTCGTTGCCGCGCTCGCGGGTCTCGGCGAAGATCCGGTCCAGGTGGACGGGGTCGGTCGCGGTCTCCAGCCGGGCCAGCAGGAACGGCCAGGGCAGGTCCACGCCCTCCATCAGCGACCGCCGCTCGCTCAGCGGCCGGTCCAGCACCACGTCGCCGTCCAGGTACAGCAGGTCGAAGGCCACGAAGACGAGGGGCACCTCCCGCCGCAGCGCCGCCGACACCTCCTTGCGGCCGAGCCGGCGCTGGAGGTCGAAGAACGGCAGCACGCGGTCGCCGCGGTGCGCCAGCAGCTCGCCGTCGAGGATCACTTCGCGGTCCAGCCGGACCGCCGCGTCCACGATCTCCGGGAAGGCGGAGGCGGTCTCCTTCAGCTCGCGGCTGAACAGCTCGCAGCGGCCGCCCGAGAGGTGCAGCTGGCAGCGGACGCCGTCGTACTTCTCCTCGGTCCAGACGACCGGCGTCCGCATCCGCGCGAACGCCTCCTCGGGCGTCTCGACCGCGCTCGCCAGCATGAACCGGACGGGCTGGAACAGCGTGATGCGGGTGTCGGCCAGCTCGCCCGCCCGGCAGCGCACGGCGGTCTCGCCCACGTCTCCCGTGAGCATGTGGACCCGGCGGACGGCCTCCAGGGGGACGGCGAACGCCTGGGCGATTGCGGCCTCGACGAGGCCCTCCTGGAGGCCGATGCGCAGCTCGAAGCCGAGCACCTTGACCACGTACCTGGCGGCGAGGGGGTCGAGCCGGTCCAGGAGCCGCTCCAGCAGCTCCTGCTTGGCGGCCACCGTCGTGGCCAGCCGCATCTCCTCCAGCGCGGCGGCGACCTCGGCCAGGGACGTGGGCACGGGGTGGGTGCGGCCGGCCAGCGCCTCGAAGGCCCAGTCGCCCAGGTCGGAGTGGCGGAGGAACATGGCCCGCATCTCCTCCGGATCGCGGCCGGAGAGGCGCTCGACCGCCCGGCCGATGGTGGCCCAGCCCAGGTTGAGGGTGCGCCGCTCGGCCCGGCCGTAGGGCTGGCCGCTCATGTAGATGGCCGCCCGGCGGAGGTCGTCAGGGGCCAGTGGGCGCAGATAGTCGGCGAGCAGGCGGGCCTTCTCCAGGGTGGAGGACGTGGCCGCGATCGCCTCCGCCGTCCTGGCGAAGTCGAGCACTGGCCACTCATCGTAAGCTGTCCATCGACCAGTGGCTCGGTGTCCCTACCTCGAACAGATCTACAAGGAGCGGCGCGGCCCGCTCCGGGTGTACCACTTCGACTGCCACGTCGATCACAGGTCCAAGCGGAAGGTGGCGCTCCACGAGTCGCCGCCCATCTGCGTCCGGGACTTCGAGGACTGCCCGCTCTACCAGCAGGAGCGGCGCCGCGAGGACGGCATCATCCACCGGTACACGGACTGAGGGGCGGGCCGGCCCCCCGCGTCCGGCCGGGACGAAGGCGCGGCCGACACCACACCGAAACAGTCAGCACCAACCGGGCCGGATAGGCCCGCCCCCGCCCTCCCTGTGGGGGCGGGCCCACGATACCGGCGCCGGGCCCGGGGGTCAACGTCTTCGGTTAAGGCGCAACCAGTCGGTTGCGGGCGTGGCGGGCCGGCGTCTCTCCGTACGCGAGCGCCGTCATTCCCGCGCCGAGGGGTCACCCCGGTACGGAAACGCCGATGGGCGGACCGCCGCCCCGGCCGTCCGCCCCATCAGTGCGGGGGCGGCACCTGTGTCCACGTCAGAAGCCCGCGGAAGGCCGGCTCCAGGCCCGCGTTGCTCAGGATGCTGGCCGGGACCTGGCTCGGGCCCGTGATGTTCGTGTTGCCCTGCACCGAGCAGTTGCCCGTGTGCGCCGGCAGCTGGCCGTGGCTGCCGTTTCCGAACCGGTTGTCCCAGTAGTTGCCGCTGACGTTCTCGTGGTCCAGACCGCCGCCCTCGCCCGGGTAGTAGTCGGTGTGGCAGTAGCCCCAGGAGTTGTCCCCCTTGCCGGTGTTCCAGATCGCGTTGCCGGTCACCGTCATCCAGTCGGTGCCGTTGTCCGTGTTGATCACGTGCGCGAAGGCCGGCTGGTCGTGGAGGACGTTGCCCGTGATCTTCTCGCCGGTGGCGAACGAGCTGCCGGTCGGGCCGTTGGAATAGACCGCCGCCCCGTCGCTCAGCACGGTCACGATGTTGAAGATCAGGTTGTTCGAGACGACGTTGCCGCGCGAGAAGTTGGCGATCCCGGGCCGCCGCACCTTGTCGTTCCAGCCGCCCCACCCCATCGACACGCCCGAGTAGGGGAGGTCGTCGATCTGGTTGTGGTCCAGCAGCGTCCCGGCCGCGTAGCCGACGTCCACGCCGATGCCGCCGTGGTACTCGGCCACCGTGTGATGCACGTAGTTGTCCTGGATCACGTTGTTCAGGGTCTGGACGGAGCCGGTCGCGCCCGGCTGGTCGACGTTGCCGAGCTGGATGCCGCTGCCCGACGTGTCGGTCACCACGTTGCCCTTCACGACGTCGCTCTGCGAGCCGTTGCCCAGCCCCAGACCGGCTCCGCCCAGGTGGATGAAGGCGTCGTTCGTGAACTGGACGTTCTGGTCGAAGGTCAGGGAGACGTTGGCCGGGGTCTGGAACCAGATGTAGCGGGCGTTCCCCGCCGTCGGGCTGGAGCCCTGGTTCAGGTAGTTGGCCTGGACCTCGGAGAACCCGCTGCTGCTGGACGCCCCCATCCATGTCGCGTACGAGAACTGGATGCCGTTGAACACGACGTTGTGGAGGGGGCTGCCGGCCGTGCCGCCGCCGGTCACCAGCGACTCCAGGACGGGCGCCTCGACGTCCACCGTGCTCATGTCCTGGCCCGGCCGGGGCATGTAGTAGAACTTGCCCGACGCGGTGTCCAGGTACCACTGGCCGGGCCGGGTCAGCAGCTGAAAGGCGTTCTCGACGCGCGCCGGGCCGCGGCTCAGGTTGCCGGGGCCGACGTGGTTGGTGCCCCGCTTCGTGCTGTTGTCCCAGCAGGGCTGCGCCATCGTGATCCGGGTGCCGGACATGGAGCCGAGCGGGCAGCGCGGCTCGGTCCAGACGCCCAGGCCGCGGGGGTACACGAACTCGATCTCGGGCGGCATCTGGCCGCTGGGGTCTCGCCAGCCCGCCATCAGGGCAGAGGAGGCCGTGTAGCCGGTGGTCGTCCTGGTCAGGCCCACCGGCGAGGATCCGCCGGCGCGCTCGGCGCGGGCGCCGTCCACGTAGAGCTGACGGGTCCGGACGCCCGCCGGGCCCTGCGCGGCCCAGATGCCGGTCGTGCCGACGGGCGACCAGCCGGTGAGCCGGGTCGATCCCGCCACCACCGGCCGGGCGCCGCTGTCCGCGGTCCAGACGACGTTGTGGCCGCCCGTGCCGGAGTCGCTGGCGTCCAGCGTCAGCGGCCTGGCCAGCCGGTAGTACCCGTCCTCCAGGAAGACCGTGACGTCCGATGTCATGGCCTGGTTCATGCCGCGGACCAGCTGCTGGGCCCGCTGCAGGCTCTGCACGGGCTGGGCCTGCGTACCGGGATTCGTGTCCACCCCGGTGGGCGAGACGTAGACGGCGTTCGCGCCGGCGGCGACGGCCGGCGTCGGCACGGCCGCGGCTCCGGCGATCAGCGCCAGCGCGGCCACCGCGGCCACCCGACCTGCCGCGCCGAGGCCGGCGGCCCTCCTCATGTCCAGCATCTCAGGTTCCTCCCCCTCCCGGCCGACTCCGCATACCTAGTATGTTGGCATGTCGGGCTAGACTCGGGCGGTGCGCGTCTTCGTCTCGGCGGACATGGAGGGCGTCGCAGGCGTCGCCAGGGACGAGCAGACCGACCCCTCCTCGCCGCTGCACGCCGCCGGCCGCCACCTGCTCACGCAGGAGCTCAACGCGGCGATCGAGGGGGCGCTGGAGGCCGGGGTCCAGGAGGTCGTGGTCAGCGACGGCCACTGGAGCTGCATCAACGTGCTGCCCGAGGAGCTCCATCCGCGGGCAGAGCTGGTCAGCGGCTATCCGCGCGGCCTGTACATGGGCGAGGGCATCGGGCCGGGCTTCGACGCGGCGTTCATGGTCGGCTACCACGCGTCGGCGGGCACTCAGGGAGCCGTCCTGGACCACACCTATGCCGACCCGGGCGCCGTCCTGGAGGTCCGGCTGAACGGCGTCCCCCAGTCGGAGGGCAGCCTGACCGGCTACCTGTGCGGCGCCTTCGACTGCCCCGTGGCGCTGTTCACCGGCGACGCCGCCGCGGTCTCCGAGATGCACCAGTTCGTCCTCGGGGTGGAGGGCGTGGTCGTGAAGGAGTCGCTGGGCCGGCAGGCCGCCCGGTCCCTGCACCCCACGGTGGCGCGCGAGCGGATCCGGACGGCCGCCCGCCGGGCGATCGAGCGGCTGCCCACCATCCCACCGATGCGCGCGCCGGACCCGGCGGACCTGGAGCTCGACCTGCTGACGACCGCGATGGCCGACTCCGTCGAGCGGGTACCGGGCGTCACGCGGCTGGCCGCCCGGACCGTCGGCTACGCGTCCGGCGACTACGTCGAGCTGTACCGGCTGTTCCTGGCCCTGGTCGACCTGGCCTACGCGGCCCGCTGAGAGGCGGCTGTAACGTCTCGCCCGGCTCGCGCGTACCGGGAGTGAGCAAGTGGACGACGCTGAGGCGGTCAGGCTGATCCTGGCCGGCGACCGCACCGGGGCGGCGTACCTGATCGAGAAGTACCAGATGGATGTGTACACCGCGAGCCTTCGAATCGTGAGCAACCCGGCCGACGCCGAGGACGTGACGCAGGACACCTTCCTGGCCGCGTTCGATCGGATGAGCACGTACCGGCCGCAGCAGGCGCTCAGCCCCTGGCTGCGCGCCATCGCCCGCAACCGCGCCATCGACCTGGTTCGCCGGCAGGCGCGGGTCCCCGAGCCGGAGCCGGCCGGGACGACCGAGAGCGTCGAGAGCGTCGCCCTGGGCCGCCTGGAGGCCGAGCGAATCCGCGCGGCGCTGACCCGTCTGCCCGCCAGGGAGCGCGCGCTCCTGGCGCTTCGCTACTGGGAGGACCAGCCGGTGGAGGCCATCGCCCGCACCATGAGGATGACCGAGGGCTCCGTCCGGGTCGCCCTGCTGCGCGCCCGCCGCGCGCTGGGCGCGCTGCTGGTCGAGAGGGAGAGCGGCGTTGAGGTGTGACGACGTGAGGCCCCGGCTGCTGGCCGGCGGCGCGGACGCCCAGGCCCTCCGGCACCTCGAGGAGTGCGCCGCCTGCTTCGAAGCCCTGGAGGCAGCCGACCCGCTGGTGCCGGCGCTGGCCGCGGCCCGGCCGCCCGACTCGCCGGCCCCGGCCGGCCTCGCGCAGGCGGTCCTCGCC
>JBKPCH010000002.1:0-10203 GCA_046727275.1 Candidatus Dormiibacterota bacterium | reverse complement strand
TCCCGACGGATCTTCGGCGCCCATGCACCCCATCTCGCGGCCCGGCTTCTGCGGTCCTCGCTCACCCACGACGAGTGGGCTCGCTGCGGTCCTCGGCGCCGGACCACGATCTGGGGCACCTGGACACCGAATACCTCGCCGCTATTCGGAATCATTCATCTGGGCGCCGGCCCGCGCGCCGGTCATCCCGGCCGTGCCCGGGACGTGTAGCCGCCCTCCTGGCGCTGCCGGGGCAGCTGCAGCAGCCAGTCGAAGACGTCCGGTTCGCCGACCACCACCCGCTGGCCCTGCCGAAGGCCGGGGACCCGCCTCGGCCGGCTGACGAGCTGGCCGATCAGGCTGGTGCCGGACCACTCGTTGACCACCAGCCAGAGGTACTCGGGGCTCCTGGCCGGGGACGGGAAGGGGTGCTTCACGAACAGCAGCTCACCGGGCTTGAGGCCGTCCTGGAACCGGGCCTTCACCCGCGGCAGCTCCGCCAGCGCCCGGGCGTGGCCGCGCCGCGCGGCCTGGCTGTCGGGCCGCAGGCTGGCGATCTCGGGCGACGGCCCGTACAGCGCAGCCATCAGCGCGTGCAGCCAGACTCCCATCTCGCCCGCGAAGCCGGGTGGCGGAAGCAGCCGGACCATCGGCTGGCCGGCCGGATCGGGCCTCCCGCCGTCGAACGACAGGCCCACGAGCGCGGAGCCGGTCGCGCAGGCGCCCGCGCTGTCGGTCGGGCAGGCCCTCGCGAGCAGCTCGGCATCGATCCGGACGGCGGGCTCGAGCAGCGCGTACCGGGCTTCCGGGCCGTGGTCGGCCACCGCCTGGAAGGCTCGCTCGATCAGCAGCTGGGCGCAGCCGCGGAGCGGCACGGCGAGCAGCTGGAGGTTGGGCGGCACGTCGCGAACCTCGAGCTCGGGCAGGCCGAACTTGCACATCCCCCTGGTGGTCATCCAGCCGGCGCCGCGCTCGTCCACCGAGAACGAGACGAGCACGTGCAGCGCCGCGACGACCCGCTCGCTCGCGGCCAGCGCCCGCCGCGCCGGCTCGGGCCGGATGACGCAGAGCGCGTCGGGGTCGACGATCACGCCGGCCAGCTGCTCCGCCGCTTCGCAGGCCGCCGCCAGCGCGCTCGTGAGGCCGATGCGGGGCGGCACGTTCAGGTCGGCGGCGCTGATCAGCAGCGCGTGGGTGGCCGCCCGGAGCACCCGCTCCTCGAGCTCGCCCATGCCCGCGCCCTCGAGCACCGAGAAGGGCAGCGGAGGCATCTCCCGGGCGGTCCTCGCGAATGCCCTGACCAGCCCGCACCGGCGATGCTCGGTCACGGCGGGCAGCAGCGGCTCGGGGACGTGCTCGGCGAGCCACGGCGACTCGGGCGGCAGCGGCGGGTGGCGGGTGGAGGGACGCTCCGGGTCGGCCACGAAGTAGACGTAGAGGGCGGGCTCCAGGAGCGGCTGGACCGGCAGCCGGGTGCCCCGCGGGGGCCGCATGCCTGGCTCGGAGGATGGTGGGGGGGGTGGCATGGGCCCCAGCGTAGGGCGGCCCCGGCGCATCGCCAAACTCCTTTACATGGCCCGGGTACAGTGGCTGCAGCCATGCCGCACATCCACTTCCAGGTGCACACCGAACTCGATCCGGACGCCGTGCTGGGGGCGCTCACCGACTTCGGCCCCGGCCGCGCCGGGGTCTGGCCGAACATCGACGCGGAGCACTTCCGGGTCCACGACCAGGGCCCGGGCTGGGCCGACGTGACCGAGGGGAGCGCCGTTGCCGGCGGCATCTGGGAGCGCAGCCGCTACGAGTGGGACGCCGCGGCCCGTACGGTCTCGGCCATCACCACGGAGTCCAACACCTGGGGCCCCGGGAGCCGCTGGGACTACCGCCTGACGCCGGCGCCGGAGGGCGGCACGGACGTGGACGTGCGCGTCGCCCGGCTCGGGACCGGGCTGAGGGGCCGCCTCCTGGGCGCCGTCGTCGGGCTCCTCGGCGCCGGCCGGCTGCGCTCGGACATGGAGAAGGCGCTGGCGAGGGCGTCGGCCCGGCCGCGCTGACCGGCCGAGGCCATCAGCGCCCGCAGGCCTGGCTGCGAGCGTCCACGGCGGCCCGGGCCGCGACGTTGTACGACGCCCATCCCGTGGCGGTGGGGTGCACGGTCGTGCACACGGCGTGCCGGAGGCGGTCGCGGTAGCCGGGGCCGAGCCCGGGACCCGGGGACAGCGCCAGGGGAGTCGCGTCGTCGGACAGCGAGGCGAGGTAGCCCTCGTCGAGCTTGCCGGTCTGCTCCGCGCGGTCGGCGTTCAGCCGGACCACGAGCGCCTCCGGGCTCGCCGCGTTGAGCCCGAGCAGCGCGGCGAGGGCCACCGCCCCGACCGCGCCGAGGAGCCAGGTCCGGCTCGATCCGAGACCGGCGACGGAGACGCCGAGCAGGACGAAGGCGGCGGCGGCCACCCCGGCGAACACGTGGCTGTACAGGCGGAGCATCGTGAAGCCGTACGTGGCCTCGTAGAGCTGCAGCCGCGAGTGCGCCACGTAGACGATCAGCAGGACCAGTCCGATCGCCACCTCGATGGACGCGATGAGCGCGCGCCGCTGGCTTCCCCGCTCGACCGGGACGGCCGTGCGCACGACCAGGATCACGAGCCAGCTCAGACCGGCGACCCACAGGAGCTGGAAGAAGCCGGAGCGCGCGTAGTCGGAGTACGTGACGCCCGCGTCTCGAAGCGCGGCCGCGCCTCCGCCCCGGCTTGCGACCACCTGCGCGACTGCGAAGAGCGCGAACAGGACGTCGATCACGGCCATCACGACCAGCGCCTCGCGAGCCCCCCGCGCAGGGGCGGCGGCCGCGGCCGGCTGCCTGGTCGACGCTCCAGCGACGACGGCGCCGAGCAGCAGCGCGCCGCTCGCGACCAGGACCACGTGCTCGAGCGAGTCGCCGGGGTCGCCGACGCGGTTGGCGTTGAAGAACGAGGCGAACACGGGGTCGGCCGACCCCAGGAGCAGGCCGAGCACCACGACGATGGGGACGGCGATCGCCAGGCCGCGAGCCAGCGCGGCGAGGTCTGACCGCCGGCACCCGGTGACCTGGCGGGCCACCCCGGTGACCGGCCGCACCATCCAACCGGGGACCCAGACGAGGCGCGGCAGGAGCACGAGGGCGCGGATGCAGAGCGTCGACCAGCGCAGGTCGAACGGGCTGCCGTCCGGGCCGAGGAGCACGCCGACCGCGACGAGGAGCCCGATGGCGACGAGGTCCGGCAGCACGAGCCAGGGGCTTGCCCGGAGCACGAGCCAGGCCGCCAGCACGGCCGCGCCGGCGAAGCAGCCGGCGGCCCACCGGCCGACGGTCCGGCGCCCCGCGAGGACCGTCGCGACAGCGGCCCAGACGGTCGCCGCCGCGGCCACGGCGTCCGTGCTCGACCGGACCCAGAGGTCGAAGAGCACGCCCGTCGCGATGGCTCCGGCCAGCACGAGGACGGTGGGCTGGCGCCCCGCGTCGAGGCGGGGCCAGCTCCATGAGGCCGCTCTGACTCCGGGACTCGGGCGCGGCGGCGGGCCGGGATGAGACGGAGGCGGGTCCCAGGCGCCGGCCGGTTGGGGGCCGGGGCAGGCGCCGGTGCGCTGTTCTTGCATCCCCGACACGCTAGCCCCGAGTGGCCGGCTGGCAGTAGTCCAAACCGTCACGGGCGGGGCCGTGACGACAGTCACGGTCGGGTCAGAGCCAGCCTCGCCGCTCCGCCAGGCGCGCGGCCTCCACCTTGCTCCTGGTGTGCAGCTTCTGAATCGCGACGGACAGGTGGTTGCGCACGGTGCCCTCGGAGATGGCGAGCCGCCTGGCGACCTCGCCGGCCGTCTGGCCCTCCAGGCTCAGCCGCAGGACCTCCCGCTCGCGGGGCGTGAGCGGGTTGTCGCCGTGCTCGATCGCGGTCACCGCCAGCCGGGGATCCAGCACCCGCTCGCCCGCGGCCACGCGCCGGATCGCCTCAGCGAGGTCCCTCGGCGACGAGTCCTTGAGGATGAAGCCCGTCGCGCCCGCCGCCAGGGCCCGCTTCAGGTACCCGGGCCGGCTGAAGACCGTCAGGATCAGGCAGCGGCAGGTCGGGACCTCGGCGGTGAGCCCGGCCGTCACGACCAGCCCGTCGGCGCCGGGCAGCTCGATGTCGAGCAGCGCGACGTCGGGGACCGCGGCCCGGGCGGCCCCGACCACCTGGTCGCCCCGGGCCACCTCGGCGACGACCTCGATGTCCTCCTCGTGCGACAGGATCGAGGTGAGCGCCTCGCGGAGAAGGTTCTGGTCCTCCGCGATCAGGACCCTGATCACGTCCCGCCCGAGAGCTGGACGACGAGCCGGAAGCCGCGACCGGGCGCCGTCTCGGTGACGACGCGGCCGCCCAGCGCCTCGACGCGCTCCCGCAGGCCGGCCAGGCCGGTGCCGCGGTCGGTCTCGGACGCGCCGCGGCCGTCGTCGCGCACCAGGAGCCGTGCCTCGCCGGCCACGAGGCCCAGCTCGATCCAGCAGGCCCGCGCGGCGCTGTGGCGGAGCACGTTCGTGGCGGCCTCGCGCACCGCCCACGCCAGCGCGCCCGCGTCCGCCTCGCCGATGCGGCCGGGGTCGACGGTTCGCACGTGGCACCGCACGCCGCACGCCTCCAGGACCTGGCGTGCGTGCTCGAGCTCGGCGCGGAGGTCCGGGCTTCGGTACCCGGCGGCGACGCGGCGCATCTCGTCGAGGGCCGAGCGGGCCGTCTCGGCCACCGTGGAGGCCCGCTGCCCGATCCGTGGGTCGGACCCGGGCGGCAGCTCCAGCACGAGCGCCTCGCTCAGCAGGAAGACCGTGGACAGCGACTGCCCGAGCTGGTCGTGGAGGTCCCGGGCCACGCGGAGGCGCTCCTCGGAGACCGCGAGTCGCCTCACTTCCTCGCGGGCGAGGCGCAGCTGGACAAAGCTGGCTACGTGCCGCCGGACCGCGACCGCAGCCAGTCCCAACAGCAGCATGACGAGCGCCAGGTCGATCCCCACGACGCCGCGGCCGCCCGCCCAGGCGACCACCGCCGCGGCCAGGCCGGTGACGGCGGCGGTCGCGGCCAGTCCCATCCGCCAGGAGTAGGCCGCCCCCGCCACCATCGCGGGGTAGTAGAACGAGTAGTAGAAGGGGTAGCTCCGCGACGGGTCCAGCACCGTGTACGCGACGACGCTGGCGCACAGCACGCCGAGCGCGATCGTCGCCCGGCGGGCGTCGCCCGTGCCCGCCACCCGCAGCCAGAACCACGCGTAGCTGGCGCAGACGGCGGCGATCAGGACCAGCCAGAGGACCAGCTTGGTCAGCCTGGGCGGATAGTAGACGAGGTTGAACAGGTCCCGGCTGAGCAGGACCAGCAGGAATCCGAGCATGAGGATCCGGCCGGCCAGGAAGTCCCGCGGCGAGAGCCTCACGGTCGGGCGCGAACGGCGCGCATGGCCCCCATATGGTATGCGGAGCCGCGGCGGCGCCGGGCCGGCCCGGCGGGGGCTCAGACCGGCTGCCGGGACAGCTCGAACAGGCGCCGGGGGGACAGCGGCATCTCCCGGATGGGGATGCCGGTCGCTTCCTCGACCGCGGAGGCGATGACCGCGCCCACCGCGATCACGCCCGCCTCGCCGGCGCCCTTGACGCCCAGCGGGTTCAGGGGCGAGGGCGTCTCCTGGTGGCCGATCACCAGCTCCGGGACCTCGGTCGCGTACGGCACCAGGAACTCCATGAACGAGGCGTTGCGCAGCTGGCCGTCCGCGTCATAGGCCAGCCGCTCGTAGAACGCGCCGCCGATGCCCTGGGCCACGCCGCCCTGGATCTGCCCATCCAGCACCAGCGGGTTGATGACGCGGCCGCAGTCGTGCACCACCACGTAGCGCAGGATCTCCAGCCGGAACGTCCTGGGGTCGACGCGGACCCACGCGGCGTGACAGCCGGACGCCCAGGCCGACGCCTCGGGGCTGAAGTAGCCGTCCGCCTCCAGGCCCGGCCCCTCCCCCTCGGGCAGCGGCGGCCCCGGGCGCGGGCGCGGCTGGAACTGGGTCGCCATCGCGGCGCCGCCGCCGAAGGCGTAGCGCAGCGGGTTCGAGAGGATGGCGACCGCCGCGAGCGGCACCGCCCGGTCCGGCGCGCCTCTGACGCGGACCATCCCGCCCGCCAGCTCCAGGTCGTCCGGGTCGACCTCCAGCTGCTCGGACGCGATGCGCCTCGCCTTCTCCGCTACCCGCAGCGCGGCCGCGTGCATCGCGTTGCCGGCCGTGACCGCCCCGCGTGACGCGAACGTGCCGACGCCCCACTGGAAGCGGCGGGTGTCGCCGCTGCGCACCTCGACGTCGGCCACGTCCACGCCCAGGACGTCCGCGACGACCTGCGCCAGGACCGTCGCGTGGCCCTGGCCCTGGCTGGGGATGCCAGTGGCGGCCACCACCTTGCCCGACACGAGCACCTGCACGTGGGCGCCCTCGTAGGGCCCGACGCCGGTGCCCTCGACGTAGATGGCCAGGCCGAGGCCGACGTGGTCGCCCGCGGGTCGCGGCCCGAGCAGCCGCAGCGCCTCCTCCAGCAGCGCCGGGTAGTCGCCGCTGTCGTAGACCGCCCGGCCGCCGTCCTGCCAGGCGATCCCGGTGTCCCAGGGCAGCTCGTCCGGCTGGATGAGGTTGCGGCGCCGGACCTCCGCCCGGTCCAGGCCAAGCTCGGCCGCCACGGCGTCGAGCACGCGCTCCATGACGAAGCAGGCGTGCGGCCGGCCGGCGCCCCGGTAGGGCGAGGTGGGCGTGGCGTTGGTGTAGACGTCCCGGAAGCGGACCCGGTAGCTGGGCACGCGGTAGGGCCCGGTCACCTGGGCCGCCGTGATGATCGGCAGGATGATGCCGTACGGCGTGTAGGCGCCTGCGTCGTGCAGGAAGTCCACGTCGAGCGCCTCGACGCGGCCGTCGCCGTCGAAGCCGGCGCGCACGTCGTGGACCTGGGCGCGCTCCTGGTTGACGGCCGTGAAGTGCTCGGCCCGGTCCTCGGTCCACTTGACCGGCCGGCCCAGCGTCATCGCGGCGTGGGGCACCAGCAGCTCGTCCGGGTAGAAGAGCATGATCTTCGGCCCGAAGCCGCCGCCCACGTCCGGCGCGACCACCTCGACGGACGTCTCCGGCAGACCGAAGAGCACGGCGAGCCCGCCCCGGATGGAGGTCGGAGACTGCGTCGAGTCGTAGACGAGCAGGCGCCGCTCCCCGGCGTCCCAGCGCGCCCAGACGGCGCGCCCCTCCAGGGGGGCGGCGGCGCCGCGCTCGAAGCGCAGGCGCAGGTCGCGCCGGCGCGGCGCCGCCGCCAGCGCGGCCTCGACGTCGCCCCGCTCCTGCGTCATCTCGGCCGCCACGTTCCCGGGCACGTCCTCGTGGACCAGGTTGCGGGCCGCCGCGCCGGCCTCCGGGGTGATCACCGCGGGCAGCGGCTCGTAGTCGACCTGGACCAGCTCGGCCGCGTCCTCGGCCAGGTAGCGGTCCTCCGCCACCACGAACGCCACGGCCTCACCGGCGTAGCGCACGATCTCTGATGCAAGGCAGCGCTGCGTCCGGCCGTGCGTCAGAGCGGGGTGGGGGATGAGCAGCGGCAGGTCCATGTCGCCGAAGGGCAGGTCGGCGGCGGTGTAGACGGCGGCCACGCCGGGCGCCCGCCTGGCCGCCTCGACGTCGATGGAGCGGATGCGCGCGTGCGCGAACGGCGAGCGCACGAAGCAGCCATGGAGCGCGCCGTCGTCCAGGTCGTCCGTGTACCGGCCGGCGCCGCGCAGCAGGCGCTCGTCCTCCAGGCGCTGGACGCCCTCGCCGAACCAGCGGGTGGTCACGCCCGCGGGCCTTCGGCGGCGAGCTCCGCGGCGCGGCGGGCGGCCCGGCGGATCGAGGCGTAGCCCGTGCAGCGGCAGAGGTTGCCGGCGATGCCGTCCTCGATCTCCGCGTCGCTCGGGCTGGGGCTGCGGGCCAGGAGGCCGGTGACGGCCAGCACGAAGCCCGGGGTGCAGAACCCGCACTGCAGGCCGTGGCACTCGTGGAACGCCCGCTGGACCGGGTGCAGCGGCGCGCCGGCGGGGGCCAGGCCCTCGATCGTCGTCACCTCGTGGCCCGCCGCCTGGACGCCCAGCATCAGGCAGGAGCGGACCGGCCTGCCGTCGAGCAGGACGGTGCAGCAGCCGCAGACGCCGTGCTCGCAGCCCACGTGCGTGCCGGTCAGGCCCAGCTCGGCCCGCAGGTAGTCGGACAGGAGGCGCCGGTGGCTGCTGGGAGCCGGCCGCCCGGTCCCGTTGACCGTCAGGCCGCCGCCCGGCACCACCCGGCCGCTGCGGGGGGCGGGCGCCGGCGGAGCCGCGACGGGCTCCGGCGGCGACGCGTACGCCCGCTCGACCAGCACGCGGACCAGGTGGAGCTTGAACTCGGCGGAGGCCTCCAGGTCGGAGCTGGGCGCGAGGCCGCGCGTGGGGTCGGCCGGGTCCGCCAGGACCGGCGTGCCCGCCACCCCGAACAGGGCCACCCGGTCGCCGTGGCGGGCGGCGCCGGCCATGGCGAAGTCCCCGTGCCGGCGGGACTCCTCCACGAGCGCCACGTCGCCGGCGGCGTGGGCCGGGAACCACGCCTCGGTCACGAGCTCGCCCGGCTCCAGCGCGGTCTCGAACGGGCCGCGAAACAGCTGCGCGGCCGGGACGGCGCGCTCGCCGCGCTGGGACCGGGCAACCACGTGGCCGCCCAGCGCCAGCAGGACCGCGCACAGCTCGGCGGCGGGGTCGGCGTGGGCCAGGCTGCCGCAGACCGTGCCTCGCTCGCGGATCACCTGGTGGGCGACGTGGCGCAGGGCCAGCGGCACGAGCGGGCAGCGCGAGCGCAGCAGCGGGTCCGTCTCGGCGTCCGCCTGGCGGACCGTGGCTCCGACCGCGACGCCGCCGTCCCGCTCGCGGACGCCGTCCAGCCCGGCGACGTCGTTGACGTCGACCAGGTGGGCGGGCCGGGCCAGGCGGAAGTTGAGCAGGGGAACCAGCGACTGCCCCCCCGCGAGCACCCTGGCGTCCTCCAGGCCCGCGAGCAGCGCGACGGCCTCGGCGACGGTGGCCGGGGCGTGGTACTCGAACGGCGGGGGCTTCATGCGCGGGAGCCCCGATCATAGAGGGTGGGCGGGGACCGGCCAGTGCCCGGGGCGGGCGACCGACGCCGGCAGGCTGGTGGCGGCGTCGCCCCTCGCCGAGTCGAGCTGCGACTGGGTGAGGAAGATGCAGTCCCGGAGGTCGGCGCCTCGCAGGTCGGCGGCTCGGAGATCGGCCCCCATGACGTCGGCGCCCCTCAGGTCGGCGTCCCTCATGTCGGCTGCGATGAGGCAGGCTCCCGCCAGGTCCGCGCCTCGCAGGTCGGCGCGCCGCAGGCCGGCCCCGGCGAGGTCGGCGCCCCTGCGGTCGGCCGTCCGGCGCGGGCCTGCGCCTCGCACGAGCTCGCTGGCGCGCCGGAGCAGGGCGTGGACGTGCCGGCGCCGCGCCGCCACGTCCACGGCCAGGACCTCCTCGGGGCCGCCGCGGCTGAGGCGTTCCGTCTGGTCGTAGGCCGCGCGCAGCTCGCCGTGGAGCGGGCGCGCGCCCGGCAGGGTGAGCGCCTCGGCCAGGTACCAGAGCAGCTCGTGGAGATGCTGCATGATCCCGAACACCTCGAACATGGACTTCGCGGTCTCGGGGGCGCGCCGCCAGTCCCGGCCGCCGAAGGTGAGCTGGGCGACCTTCTGCCCGGCTCCGAAGCAGTCGAACACGGCGCAGCCCGGGAAGCCGCGCTGCCGGAGGCGGCTGTGGATGTCGCAGCGGAAGTCGGGCTGCAGGTGCGGGCACGCCCGCCCGGCGTCCTTGTCGATCGCGAAGTCCGCCGAGGCCGCGAACGCCGGCGCCACGCAGCACAGGCCGAAGCAGCGCGCGCAGTCGGCGCGCAAACGGCGGCGGCGAGGGTCGGTATGCGCGTCTTCGATCCTCGTCAGCGTACTTTTTTCCAAGACCCGGCCAGCGGCGGCTCGCTACCGTACGCACCGTCGTGAACAGGTTGGGGAGGCTGAGGGGCTCGGCCGAGTGGCGGTTCTTCGGCGTGCTGTGGCGGTCGGCGCCGGGGCTGGCGGCCGCCTGGTGGGCCCTCGTGGTGGCCCGCGGCGCGCTCCCGGCGGCGCTGACGCTGGCGGTCGGCGCGGTGGTCGGCGCCGTGCAGGGC
>JBKPCH010000001.1:0-5679 GCA_046727275.1 Candidatus Dormiibacterota bacterium | reverse complement strand
GCGCAGGCCCCGCCCAGGTCGGCCAGGACCGCCGCCCGCTGCGAGACCAGCTCGGCGGGCGTGCCGGCCAGCGCGCGCTCCAGCACCGCGATCGCGGTCCGGCTCCGGCCCAGGAGGAGCGCGCAGTTCCCGGCGTACCCGGCCAGCCGGATGCCGGATGCGTCCCACGAGCTGAAGTAGCCCTCGCCCCACCCCCTGGCCCGGGACAGGGCCTGGTCGGCGGCCGCCAGGTCGCGCTCGCAGTGCCGGGGGTGGCCGGCCGCCGCGTGCTCCTCGGCGCGGCGGGCGAGCAGCCAGGCCCGCATGTGCGGGGACGAGTTCCTGGGCGCCAGCTCGAGGGCGCGGTCGAGCATCGCCAGCGCGGTCCCGACGTCGCCGGCGCGGCCCGGCGCCACCGCCGAGCACACCTCGGTGCGGGCGCCCAGCACGTGGGCCACGAGTGCCGCGTCGCCCGACTGGACGCTCAGCCGCTCCGCCAGGGACCAGTGGACCTCCGCCTCGGGCCGGCGCTCCAGCTGCCACTCCAGGCGCCCGGCGATGAGCGCGGTCTGCGCCGCCGCCACCTGCAGGCGCTTCGCGCCGGCGGTGGAGGCGCCCGGCACCAGCCGGCACAGCATCACGAGGTGCCCCCTGAGGGCGGCCACCTGCTCGCGTGGCGCCGCCGTCCACATGGCGGCCGCGTAGCGCCTGGTCAGGGCCTCCAGGTCCTCCAGCAGGTGCCAGGCGAGCGTGAAGTCGGAGAGGGCGGCCGCCAGCACCTCGGGGTCGAGCATGTTGGCGCCGGCCAGCGCGGCGATGTGCCGCAGGAACTCGCGGCGCAGCATGGCGTCCTCGCTTTCGTGACCCACGTGAACCCTGCCCCGAGCGAGGACCAGCCAGTCGTGCCGCCGGCCCGCGTCGGTCAGGCCAAGCAGGTCGGTCAGCGGTACGTCGAGCACGTCGGCGAGCAGCCGAACGTGCCGGAAGTTGAGCGCCCTCCGGCCGGCCTCCCACCGGCGCACCGTGTCGCCGTCGATGTCGTCCACCCGAACCCCCTGGCGGCGCCCCACGTCCCGCAGGACCGCCGCCACCTCGTCCACCGTCCAGCCTCGCCGGTCCCGCTCGCGGCGCAGGATCCAACCCGGTCCCCTCAGCATGGCCGGGCCTCCGGTGCGCGGTTCCGCGCCGCGCTGCGCGGGCATGTCGGGCTGTGAACGCTCATCGTGGTCTGTGGCTCCATGGCGGCCGCCGCCGCCGCACAGAGGGGCGGGGCCGAGGCCCCGACCCCCTCCGTGCATGGCTGCGGGGGTGAATTCAGTCGGGTCGACCAGGTCGAATGGTCATCCAGATGGGATTGTGCGCGGCCGCCAGGCATCCGGATGACACATGCTGTGTCCATCCGACAACGCATCGTGGCGAGCTCGTCACGACATCGTCTACAGATGGGCGCCAGTTCTCCTTCAGGTCTTCACAGATCGTTCGGCTCTCTGAGGGGGGGCGTCCCGCGCGCGTGTCCTCAGTCAGTGAGAAGGACGACGCCGGCCGCTGTCGTCAGGCCCGCCGGAGCCGGCTCCCATCCGTACTCGTCGCTGAACACGACGCCGACGCCGCCCGCCACCAGCCAGCGCGCCTCCCGGTCGTTGCGCCGGCGGGCCCGGTCCAGGCTGCACCTGAGGACGCGCGCGGCCAGGGCGTCGGAGGCGTCCGGGTCGATCTCCAGCCAGCGGCCGGCGACGCGGAAGCCCCCCTCCTCCCACATCGGGTCGCTGAGACGCAGCCTGTTGAGGGCGTCGGCAAGTTCCTGGGCGGTGACCAGTTGCTGCTGCATGCTTGGGATCAGATCTCCTCAACGCGGTCGGCGGCGACCACTAGAGGGTAGGGCATGTCGGGAAGGCGGCTCCGGCTCCGCCGGCCCGCCGTCAGCGGGCCGTCCGAGCGTGTAATTACGTAGTATCGTATTTTTTTCCATGCCTGCTGACGAGGACCTGCGCCGGCTCGTCGCCGACCTGGCCGAGCGCGTGGCGCGGCTGGAGGTCGCCGGCGGAGCGCCGGCGCCGGCGCGCGCCGCCGGCGACTGGTGGGCGCTGGAGGGCCTGAGGGAGCGCATCGACGACGAGGGCGGCCGGGTCGTGCTGGCCGGCGACGTGCGCGTCGGCGACGGCCGCCGCTACGCGTGGCAGGAGGAGTACCTGGCCGCGCACCTGGCGGCCCGGGCCTGGCCGCCCGCCGCGGACGCGCTGGGCGCGCTCGGCCACCCCGTCCGCCTCACCCTCCTGCGGGCGCTGTTCCAGGGGCGGAGCACGGTCCGCGAGCTGTGCGAGCTGCCGGGAGTGGGGACGACGGGTCAGGTCTACCACCATCTTCGCGAGCTGCAGGCGGCCGGCTGGGTCAGGCAGGAGGCCCGCAACGTCCACGTCATTCCGCCCGACCGCGTCGTGCCGCTGCTGGTGGTGCTGGCGGCGGTCGGGCTGGGCAGGAGGAACGAGGAGTGAGAGCCAGAGTCGACCCGGTGGGCGCCGGCCGCCTCATGGAGGTGCGCAAGCTGGCGGCGCTGGACCTGGTCTTCCATGGTCCGCGGTTCGTCCTGGTGGAGTTCACCGGCGCCCTGCTGGTGGGGGCCGGGCTGGGCGTCCTCTCGCTCCGGGCGGGGCTGCCGGGCGGGCACCTGGTGGCCTGGCAGTTGGCGCTGGGGCTCTACCTCGTCGGGGTCGGGCTCAACTACGTCCCCCTCGCTCTCCACGCCGCGGCGCTGATCCGCACGGGCGACGCGCGCCAGGCCGTTGCAGTCGAGCTGAAGGACGAAAGGCGCGCCCGGCGCGTGTACGGCACGCAGGAGGCGCTGCTGCTGGTGCCGCTCGCGGGCGCGGCGCTGGCCGCGGCGCTGGCGCTGCGCCGCCGGTAGGCGGCGGGCGGCACCAGGCGGCTCACGAGCTCAGCGAGGTCGTCCCTCCTCCGGGGCCAGTGCGCGCAGCCAGGCCTCGACGAACTGGTCCACCACCTCCCCGGTGGGCGTCCGGAAGCCGATCAGCGTCTCTGCCAGCGGCCGGGTGAGCAGGTGGGTGACGATCGGGCCGGCCAGGAGCTGCAACGCCAGGACGGGATGCATCCGGCGCAGCCGCCCGGCCGCCATCTGGCCGGCCAGGTACCGCACGAGGTCCGGGAGGCCGCGCGCCAGGCCGCGGCACATGCCCTCGGCGGCGTCCGGGTCGCCCCGGAGCAGCTCGAACACGACGCGGATCAGCAGCCCGATGCGCTCCTCCATGGCCTCCGCCATCGCCCGACCGACCGCCGGGATGGCCTCGTCCGGGGCGGCGCCGGGCATCGCCTCGATGGCGTCGGCGACCGGCTCCCACGGCGAGTAGGCCCGGATCAACCCGGCGAAGAGGGCTGACTTGCCCGGGAACAGCCGGTAGACGGTGGCCCGGGAGACGGGGTTGAGGAGGATCGGAACAGATTGAACGCTAAGGCCGAGTTGGCGTGACCCCTGGCAGGGTCCCACCGTCGAGGGGTGCATGCCGGTCGAGTTCCTCAGCGACGAGCAGGTCGCGGCGTACGGCCGGTTCGCTGGGTCACCGCGGCGGGCGCAGCTGGAGCGCTACTTCTTCCTCGACAACGTAGATCGGAAGCTGGTGGACCGACGCCGCGGTGACCACAACCGCCTCGGCTTCGCGGTGCAGCTCGGCACCGTCCGTTTTCTGGGCACCTTACTGTCCGACCCGTTGGACGTTCCTCCCGAGGCGGTGGCGTATGTGGCGGAGCAGCTGGGGATCGTCGACCCCTCGTGCTTCGGCCGCTACGCTGAGCGGCTTTCCACACAGCACGAGCACGCTCGCGAGATCCGGCAGGAGTTCGGGTATCGCGACTTTGCGGACGCATCCCAGGAGCTCCGCGAGTTCCTGACCGCCAGGGTCTGGACGTCCAACGACAGCGCGCGGATGCTGTTCGACCGGACCACGGCCTGGCTGGTCGACCAGAAGGTGCAACGAGGAGAGCATCCGGCTGTTCGACGACATCGGCAACCAGCCCGGGGCCGCGACCGGCCTCGACGACCTCGCCCCGCTCGGCTGGGCTGACGGCCCGGCCCGGCTCCACCGCGCCGCCGCGGCGATCCGGAACGCGAACGGCACCGTGGCCCAGCCGGCGGAGTACCCGGAGCACCACCGCGTCCTGCAGGCGATCGACGGTGAGCTGACAGCGGCCAGGAGACTGCTCGAGTAGAAGAAATCCAATTCAGTGGCTTGACAGAATTGAGAATCTTGATCTATAACTTCACTATCTTGATCGAGCGACGCAAGGGAATCGCAACATGAGCGCCGGCGACGGGGCTCCCATGGACTGGCAGGAGCTGACCCGGCTCACGCAGGGCCGGCAGTTCGTCGTCGAGCGCGTCCGTCTCGTCGACGCCGGCGTGGCGATCGAGGGCCGCTTCGAGCCGCCCGAGCTGGCGCGGCTCAACATGGAGGACCAGGTCTTCGTCGCGGCCTTCGTCCGGTGCCACGGCTCCATCAAGGAGATGGAGCGCGTCTTCGGGGTCAGCTACCCCACGATCAAGTCGCGCCTCAACCGCATCGCCGAGCGGCTGGAGTTCGTCGAGACCGACCCGCCGCCGCCGGCGCCGCCGCGATCCGAGGTGCTCGACCGGTTGAGCCGGGGCGAGATGAGCGTCCAGGACGCCATTCGGGAGCTGGAGGCGTCCCGATGATCCCGGTGCTGGCCCGGTTCAGGCTGCGCGTGGAGGACGGCCCCAGGTTCGGGCTCTGGATCCCGCTTCCGCTGGTGTACCTGCTGCTGCTGCCCGTCCTGGTCCTGGCCCTGCCGGTCCTCCTCGTCGCCTGCCTCGTCGCCGCCGTGAACCCAATCAGGGCGCTGGCGGCCGCGGGGCGGGTCCTGACGGCCGCCGGGGGCACGTCCTTTGAGGTCGAGAGCCGCGAGGTCTCGGTCCTGTTCCACATCCGCTGATCGGGAGGAAGTCATGAGCGAAGAGCGCCGCAAGGTCCTGCAGATGCTGTCGTCGGGCCAGGTCTCGGCCGAGGAGGCGGAGCACCTGCTCGATGTGCTGGAGCGGCCGCCGTCGGCCGTCGCCACGGCCACGGTCGCCACGCCGCCGGCACGGCCGCGGTACCTGCGCGTCGAGGTGCACCAGGAGGGCGGCGAGGACGGTCCGGTCATGGTCAACGCCCGCGTGCCGATCCAGCTCCTCAGGGCGGGGGTGAAGCTGGCGAGCGTGATCCCGCCGCAGGCGCAGGAGCACGTGAACGAGGCGCTGCGCGTGCGGGGAGTGCCGGTCGACCTGAGCCGGCTCAGGCCGGAGGATCTCGACGAGCTGATCGAGCAGCTGCGGGACCTCGCCCTCGACGTCGACCAGCAGGGCGACACGGAGAAGGTGAAGGTCAGGGTGTTCTGCGAGTAGCCGCCGGTCGGTGAAGGGCCTCCACGACGGCGTGGCTGCCTACCTGGACCTCGACACGACGTTCGGCGCTGTGCGCAACGACCTCGACGACGCCGGACGCCCCGAACCCGATGCCCGGCCAACAGGGTGAGCAGACCGTCCCTATCGGCGCGGTGAATGCCTGGCGCCCGCCGCTCAACTGCGCAGTTGCGCGTTGAGCCGTGCGGCCTGTCGCGTGAGGTGGTCGCGTTCGGGGAGGCTGGGCGCTGATCGGGCGGCTTCGGCGTAGAGCCGTGCCGCGGTCACTGGGT